>DATJIP010000109.1:0-58566 GCA_035493235.1 Steroidobacteraceae bacterium | reverse complement strand
TCCGCCCGACGCGCTGCAGGTGTTCCTGGAGGCGTTCGAAGGTCCGCTCGATCTGCTGCTGTACCTGATCCGCAAGCAGAACCTCGACATCCTCGACATCCCGATCGCCGAGATCACGCGCCAGTACATGCAGTACATCGAGCTGATGCAGGACGTGCAGCTCGAGCTGGCGGGCGAATATCTGCTGATGGCCGCGATGCTCGCCGAGATCAAATCGCGCATGCTGCTGCCGCGGCCGCCTGGCATGGACGGTCAGGAAGAAGACGATCCGCGTGCCGAGCTGGTCCGCCGCCTGCAGGAATACGAGCGCTTCAAGAAAGCTGCCGAGGATATCGATCGCCTCACGCGCATGGAGCGCGACACGCTGCCGGCCTCGGCCGAGCTGACCGAGCGCAAAGTCGTCAAGATCCAGCCGCAGGTGTCGCTGCAGGAGATGCTGGTCGCGTTCAAGGACGTGCTGTCGCGCGCGGAGATGTTCTCGCATCACCACGTCAATCGCGAACGCCTGTCGGTGCGTCAGCGCATGTCGGACATCCTGAGCATGCTGCGCGAAGCGGCGTTCCAGAATTTCACGCAGCTGTTCCGCCCCGAAGAGGGGCGGATGGGCGTGACGGTGACGTTCGTCGCGATGCTCGAGCTCATGCGCGAAGGGTTGATCGAGATCGTCCAGGGCGAGGCGTACGGGCAGATCCACGTGCGCACCGCGTCGGCGGCGCGGCATTTGCGTGTGGTCGAGGGCGGTGGCGCCAGCGACGAGTCCGGCGAAGCGGATGCCGAGAACGAAGCGGCGCTCGCCCAGCCGGCGCAGCCCGATGAAGATGCGGACCCCGAAGCTGACGCGGCAGACGAGCCGGTGTCGACGAACGAAGACAGCATGTCCGGCGCGGTTTCTCACGATAATCTGGCCGATAATCCGGATCCGGAAGCATCGAAATGAACGAGCACGACCTCAAGCACCTCATCGAAGCGACGTTGCTGGCGGCGGGCCGTCCGGTGACCAGCGACCAGCTGCTCGAGCTGTTCGACGAGCGCGAGCGGCCGACTTCCGAGGAGCTGCGTGCAGCGCTCGATCTGCTCGCCGCCGAGTACGAGTCGCGCGGCATCGAGCTGATCGAAGTCGCGAGCGGCTGGCGCGTGCAGGTTCGTGCGCGTTGTGCCGATGTCGTGTCGCGCCTGTGGCAGGAGCGTCCGTCGCGTTACTCGCGCGCGCTGCTGGAAACGCTGGCGCTCATCGCTTACCGGCAGCCGATCACGCGCAGCGAGATCGAGGAGATCCGCGGCGTGTCGATCAGCTCGACGATCATGCGCACGCTGCAGGAGCGCAACTGGATCCGCGTCGTCGGCCACCGCGAGGTGCCGGGTCATCCCGAGCTGCTCGGCACGACGCGCGAGTTCCTCGACTACTTCGGCCTGAAGAGCCTCGACCAGCTGCCGACGCTGGCAGAGCTGCGCGACGTCGAGACGATCGGCGTGCAGCTCGAACTGCCCGGCGGCGAAATGCCGACGGAAGTGCTGGAAGTCGACGCCGCGTCCGAAGTCGCTGTTGACGACGCCGACGTGCCCGTCGATGCGGCGCCCGAAGATGCCGACGACGACGCTTCACCCTCGCTCGTCGCTTCTGCTGACGACGGCGACGAATCGCACCGGTTCACCGATCCTGACCTGTAGGTCGGGCTTCAGCCCGACTCCGAAATGGCCGAACGCCTCCACAAGCTGCTCGCCCAGCACGGCTTCGGCTCACGCCGCGAAATCGAGAAATGGATCCTCGAAGGCCGCGTCCTGCTCAACGCTCGGCCCGCGCAAGCCGGCGCCAGCTATTCCAGCGGCGATCGCGTCTCCATCGACGGTCGCGACATCACCAGTCGCCTCAAAGTCAGCGCCGCTGCACCGAGCGTGCTTCTCTACAACAAAGCACAAGGCCAGCCGATCACGGGCGCCGGTGAGGACGGGGAGTCCGGCAAATCCGTCATGGAGTCGCTGCCATCCGTGCGCGGCGCGCGCTGGCTCGTCATCAACACCATGCAGGGCGGCGACAGCGGCTTGATGCTGCTGACCAGCGACGGCCGCCTCGCCGATGCATTGCGCCGTCGCGCCGAAACGATCCCCGCTGCTTACGTCGCTCGCGTGCTGGTGCCGACGCCCGAGTTCGACGTGACGACCTTCCCGCGCGTGGTGAACTACGACGAGGAAACGATCGAGTTCGAGAACATCGAGCCCGCGGGCGGCGAGGGGACGAATCGCTGGTTCCGCGTCGAATCGCGCCGTGCGCATCGGCGTGCAGCGGTGCGTGCGCTGTTCGAGAGCCGCAACTTGAAAGTGAGCCGCGTGATCCAGGTGCAGTTCGCCGACATCGAGCTGCCGCGCGATTTGCCGCGCGGCCGCAGCCGCGCTTTGCCGCAGCCACGCGTCGCAGCGCTTTATGCGCTCGCTGGGTTGGAACTTCCGCAGGTCGAAGAGCGGCCGAAAGCGAAGTCCGGCAGACAACGCGCCGCGCCTGACAGGCGACGCGTGGCGCCCGACCGACGAGCTACTGGCAGGAAAAAGTCTCGCCGCTGACGTCGCGGCTGTCGGGACCGAGCAGATACAGATACGGACCGACAATCGCGCTCGGCTCCACCAGCGTTTCCGCGTCTTCCGCCGGATAGGCCTGGCGTCGCATGTTCGTGCGCACCTTGCCGGGGTCGATGCTGTTCACGCGGATCTTCGGCCGGTTCTCCAGCTCGTCGGCCAGCATGTGCATCAGACCGTCGCTCGCCCACTTCGATGCGAGATACGCGCCCCAGTACGCGCGCGGGCGTGGAACGACGCCGCTCGAAGTGAAGATGATCGACGGATCGGCCGAGCGCTTCAGCAGCGGCAGGCAATAGCGCGTGAGGATGAACGGCGCGGTGACGTTGACGTGCATCGTGCGCATCCACTTCGGGATGTCGTGATGCTCGATCGGCGCCCGCTCGCCCAGCATGCCGGCGTTGTGCAGCAACGCGTCGAGCCGGCCGAATTGCTGCTCCAGTGCGGTCGCGATCTTCTCGTACTCTTCCGGCCCGGCCTTCTCGAAGTCGAGCGGCACGATCGAGGGCCGCGGCTGCTTGGCTGCGACGATGGAGTCGTATACCGCTTCGAGCTTGCGCACGTTGCGCCCGTGCAGGAGCACGGTGGCGCCGTGCGCGGCTGCCGCCTGCGCGACGGCTTTGCCGATGCCGTCGCTCGCGCCGGTGATGAGGATCACGCGACCCTGCAGCACGTCCGCGGCCGGTTGGTAGTTGCGAATGTCCGTCACTGCTTGCTTCTCCGCGCCGCTTTCCAGGCGACCCATGGTTTCTCGATCGGCCCGAGCTCGATGCGCGACTGCGCGACATTGTAGTCGCGCGCAGCGATCCGCTGGAGCAGCCGGCCGTGAAGTGCGGCCAGCACGGCGAGCGGACGCAGCGGCGTGCCTGTCGACGTCAGCGCGGATTGCAGCTCTTCCTGCACGGCGTCTTTGAACTCACGCAGCGCTGGTTTGACATGCGGCGCGACGTCGCGGGCGCGCAACTCTTCGAGCGTCACGTTGTGTGCGGTGAGTCGATCCTGCGGCAGATAAACGCGGCCGTCATACGCGTCCTGGCGCACGTCGCGCAGCATCTCGCTCTCGCGAACGCCGATGCCGATGCGGTTCGCAGTCGCGCGTGCGGGTTCATCGAGCGGCGCGGGCGCCACGAGTTGTGCGGCGATCACCTCGTGGATCGCGCCGCCGCTGCGTGATGCGTAAGCGCGCAGCTCACGCATGTTCGAGTAAGTCATGCGCGCCAGATCCATGTCCGCTGCGACCATGATCTCGTGCAATTTCGCGAACGAGGTGCGGTCCACGGGGCTGTCGTTCAGCAGGCGCGTTGCGGGATGCTGCGGGCTGCCGTTTACCAGGCGATCGATCTCGGCCCGCCACCACTGCAGGCGCGTGTGCGCGACGTCGTGGTTGACGCTCTGGGCGGACTCGCGGATTTCTGCGTCGATGACGTAGAGCGCGAGCACTTGATCGCGTCGGTCGTCGGGTGCGTAGAGCAACGAGAAGTAGCGCATCGAGCCGGGCGGCGCGGCGCTGTTTACCAGCGAGTCGTCGAGCGCAGCCACCGGGCGGCCTCAGCCTTGGGACTCGTCAGACTGCTTCGATTTCGACTCCGACTCCGGCTCCGGAACGCCAGCGAACAGATCGTAGTCTTCGCTCCACTGCGGCTCGCGCGTCAGCTTGTCCACCGGCTCGAGCGACTCGATCTCGCGCTCCGGCCGCACGCCCAGCTCCGTGAACTTACGCGCGCCGGGCAATACCTGGCGTTCCAGCGAGCCGACAGCCGCGTTGAAGGTCTCGACGCTGGTCGCCAGGTTGCGGCCCAGCTTCGTGAGGTGACTGCTGAACACTCCGAGGCGCTTGTACAGCTCCTCGGCGAGCGTCCGGATCGTTTCAGCATTCTGCGCGAGCACTGTCTGCCGCCAGCCGTAGGCGACGGTCTTCAGAATCGCGACGAAGCTCGACGGCGTCGTGATGATTACGTTCTGCCGGATCGCGTCCTCGATCAGCGACGGCAGCTCGGCGAGCGCCGCCGACAGGAACTGATCGCCCGGGATGAACAGGATGACGAAGTCCGGGCTCTTCTCGAACTGATTCCAGTAGTTCTTCGAGCTGAGCTGTCGCACGCGCTCCGCGACGGCCTGGGCGTGCCGGCGCAGGGCGGTCGCACGCACGTCGTCGGTGGTCGCTTCCGACGCCTCCAGGTACGCATCGAGCGGTGTCTTCACATCGACGACGAGATCGCGGCCCTCCGGCATGTGCACGATCATGTCCGGGCGCAACGCGCCGTCTTCGGTCCGCACATGAACCTGCTCGGCGAAGTCGCAGTGCTCGACCATGCCCGCGAGCTCGGCCAGCCGCCGCAGCGTGAGTTCGCCCCACTGACCGCGCACCTCTGGCCGGCGCAGCGCGTTGACCAGGGAACGCGTCTCCTTCTGCAGCGCCTGCTGCCCGACCATTACCGATTCGATCGAGCTCTTGAGGCTGCCGAATGTCTCGGCGCGCTCCTTCTCGATGCGCTGGATCTGCTGCTCGGTCTTGTTCAACGCCTCGCGGATCGGCGCGACCAGCGTCTCGATCGCCTTCTCCCGCTGCATCAGTACCGACGCGGCGTTCTGGTTGTGCTGCCCGAGA
The DNA here is from genome assembly GCA_035493235.1 of Steroidobacteraceae bacterium. Classification (GTDB taxonomy): domain Bacteria; phylum Pseudomonadota; class Gammaproteobacteria; order Steroidobacterales; family Steroidobacteraceae; genus Steroidobacter. The sequence continues at coordinate 53,390 of DATJIP010000109.1, read as the reverse complement.
TGCTCGCGCGCCAGCTTCAGGAACACTTCGCTGTTCGAGCGCAGCGACGCGCCGGCCACGTTGTCGAAACTCGAACGCAAGCGCTCGATCGTCTGGTCGAGCGCTGCTTGCCGCTCACGATCGATCTGCTCGTCGGTCTTGACCTGCGCGCGCACGACCGCGAGCTCCAGGTGCAGCGATTCGCGCCTGCGCCGCGCGCGCCAGGTCGCGGCGAGGATGCCGATCAGCACGCCGATGACCAGGCCGACCAGCGCCGCGACGACGACGCCTGTGCTCACTGGCGCTCCTCGGCCCGGCGCAGATGCATCATATAGTTCACGTCGACGTTGGTGGATTGCCGCGCCGAGTTCTCGAACGGATCGTAGGCGAGCCCGGCGATGTCCTCGACGCTGAGCTGCGCGGCCCGCGCCCAGCGCGCCAGCTCCGAAGGCTTGATGAAGCGCTCGTACGTGTGAGTGCCGCGCGTGAGGAGATTCATCACGTACTCCGCGCCGACGATCGCCAGCAGATACGACTTCAGATTGCGATTCAAGGTCGAGAGGAACACATGGCCGCCGGGTTTCACGAGCGAGTGCAACGCGCGCAGCACGCTATCCGGTTCCGGCACGTGCTCCAGCATTTCCATGCAGACGACGACGTCGTACGCGCCGGCATTGTGGGCAGCGTGCGTTTCGGCAGATTCGCGCGCGTAGCTCACCGGCAGCTTGCTTTCGAGTGCGTGCAGCTCGGCGACCTCGACCGTCTGCGGTCCAAGATCGATGCCGGTGACCTGCGCGCCGCGTCGGGCCATTGCCTCGCTCAACAAGCCACCGCCGCAGCCGACGTCGAGCACGCGCTTGCCCGAGAGGCCGGCGCGATTATCGACGTAATCGAGCCGCACCGGATTCAGTGCGTGCAGCGGCCGGAACTCGCCGTGCGGGTCCCACCAGCGCTGCGCAATGGCGTCGAAGCGCGCGATCTCTTTCGGATCGTGATTGGTCGAGGGGCTCATGCCGGCTGTTCCAGACTGTCGCGAATGCGGGCTTGCCAGTACTGCGCCCGATGCAGCACGTCTTCAAGATCCAGGTGCGTGAGACGGCCGTCCTGCAGCAGGCGCCGGCCTGCGACCCAGACATCGCTCACCTGATCGCGCGACGCGGAGAACAGGATCTGCGCGATCGGATCGTAAACGGGCTGCGTGTGCGCGCGGCTGAGGTCGAAGCAGCACAAGTCGGCCCACTTGCCCGCGACCAGCGAGCCCGTGAGCTCGGCGAGACCCAGTGCACGGGCACCGCCGAGCGTCGCTGCACGCAACCAATCGTGCGGCGGAATGGGGGAGAGCGTCGGGAACAGCCCGCGCGCGGTCAGCGCAGCGGCCCGCAGCTCGTCGAGCATGCTGAGATCGTTGCTGCAAGCGGCGGCATCGGTACCGAGCGCCCAGTTCACGTTGTGCCGCTTCAGCGTGATCGCCGGACACTCGCTGATACCCAGCTTCATGGCGGATCGTGCGCAATGGACCACGCTGGCGCCGACGCGGCTCAGTTGCTCGACTTCGCCATTGTCCAGCTCGGGAGCGTGCACGGCGGTCAGCAGCGGCGACAGCAATCCAACCCGCTCCAGGCGCCCGAGCACCTGCTGGCGATCGAGGCTGCCGAGCGAGCGGGTCTCGACCAGTCGCATCGTCACCGGCAGCTCCAGCTCGTCGGCGTTACGGCGCACGCGCAGGAGTGTTTCGTCGCCGCTCGAATCCAGGTCGGGCGCGAGCGCGGTCGTGATCAGGGGATCGTCGCGATACTCGTCGTGCAGGGCGATCCCCTTCGCCAGGCATTCGTTGGCCGACCCAGCCCACGGGCTCGGCGTGTCCGCGACCGGCAGGCCGATGCAGGCGCGAATCTTCGCCGCGGACGCCGCCTGCGCGGTGACTTCGGGGAACAGGTGCAGGTCGGCGAAGCAGGTGGTGCCGCTCGTGAGCATGTCGGCAATTGCCAGCTCGGCGCCGTCGCGGACGTACTCCGCGTCCATCCAGCGCTGCTCCAGCGGGCGCACTTGGCGATTCAGCCAGTAGTCGAACGAGGAGCTTTCCGCCGCGCCCCGCAGCAGCGTCATGGCTGCCCGCGTGTGTGCGTTGACGAAGCCCGGGAGAAGTACGTGGTTGGGCCGTGCGACGACTTCTTCGGCCGCAAAGCGCTGCTGTGCCTCGCGTGCCGGGACGATCGCGACGATCGATCCGCGGTGCACGGCGACGGCGTGATGTTCGAGTACACGGCTGTCCGGCTCGATCGGAACGACCCAGCGGGCAGTGATCAGGGTATCGATCGATTCCATGCAAAACGTGCGGGAAAAAACGGCGCGTGGCGGGTGCCGAAGTATAGCCCGAGAGACCGTCCGCAGCGGGCGATAAGGGTTCGGAGAAGTGACTCGCTGTGCTAAGATTCGCGACTTAAATTTTCACCTCCCCGACGCTCCGCATGGCCGAAATCGCGCGCGAAATCCTGCACGTCAATCTCGAAGACGAGATGCGCCAGTCGTATCTCGACTATGCAATGAGCGTCATCGTCGGGCGCGCGCTGCCCGACGTCCGCGACGGCTTGAAACCGGTCCATCGCCGCATCCTGTTCGGCATGCAGGAGAGCAACAACGTCTACTCGCGCCCCTACGTGAAGTGCGCGCGCGTGGTCGGCGACGTGATGGGCAAATACCATCCGCACGGCGACGCCGCGATCTACGACGCGATGGTGCGCCTGGCCCAGCCGTTCTCCATGCGCTACCTGCTGGTGGACGGGCAGGGCAATTTCGGCTCGGTCGACGGCGACCCGCCGGCGGCCCAGCGCTACACCGAGTGCCGCATGACGGCGCTGTCCTCGGAGCTGCTCGCGGACATCGACAAGGAGACGGTCGATTTCGTCGACAACTACGACGGCAAGGAAAAAGAGCCGGTCGTGCTGCCGACGCGCGTGCCGAACCTGCTGATCAACGGCTCCGCAGGCATCGCGGTCGGCATGGCAACCAACATTCCGCCGCACAACCTCGGCGAAGTGGTGACTGCGTGCATCGCGCTGATGGACGATCCGAACGTCTCGATCGCGAACCTGATGCAGATCATCCCCGGCCCGGATTTCCCGACCGCCGGCATCATCAACGGCTCGCAGGGCATCGCCCTTGCTTACGCGACTGGCCGCGGCCGCCTCGACGTGCGCGCGCGCACGACCATCGAGGAAGACGACAAGGGCCGGCAGGCAATCATCATCACCGAGCTGCCGTACCAGGTGAACAAGGCGCGGCTGCTCGAGCGCATCGCCGAGCTGGTGCGCGAGAAGATCATCGACGGCGTCGCCAGCGACGGTCTGCGCGACGAGTCCGACAAGGACGGCATGCGCGTCGTCGTCGAGCTCAAGCGCGGCGAAGTCGCCGACATCGTGCTGAACAACCTGTTCAAGCACACGCCGATGGAGTCGGTGTTCGGCATCAACATGGTCGCGTTGCAGGACGGCCAGCCGAAGCTGTTCAACCTCAAGGAGATGCTCGAGCAGTTCGTGCGCCACCGCCGCGAAGTGGTCACGCGACGCACGATTTACGACCTGCGCAAGGCGCGCGAGCGGGCGCACATCCTGGAAGGCCAGGCGATCGCGCTGGCGAACATCGACGACGTCATTGCTGTGATCAAGGCGTCGCCGTCGCCCGCGGAAGCCAAGATCGCGCTGATGGGACGCGCGTGGGGCTCGGGCGCCGTGCCGCAGATGCTGGCTCGCGCCGGCGATGTCGTGTCACGTCCCGACGACCTGGGCGATGAGTTCGGCCTCAAGGCGGACGGTTATCGCCTCTCCGACGCGCAAGCCCAGGCGATCCTCGACCTGCGCCTGAATCGCCTGACGGCGCTGGAGCAGGACAAGATCGTCGTCGAGTTCCAGGAGCTGCTGGAGCAGATCCGCGACCTCAGCGACATCCTCGCGCGTCCGGAGCGGTTGCTCTCGGTCATTCGCGCCGAGCTCGAAGACATCAAGGCGAAGTACGCGGACCAGCGCCGCACCGAGATCATCCAGGATCACTCCGACCTGACGATCGAAGATCTGATCGAGCAGCAGGATGTAGTGGTGACGCTGTCCCATGGCGGTTACGCCAAGGCGCAGCCTGTCACCGCGTATCAAGCGCAGCGGCGCGGCGGACGCGGCAAAGCCGCGACCGCGATGAAGGAAGAGGATTTTGTCGAGAAGCTGTTCGTGGCGAATACCCACGACACGCTGCTGTGCTTCTCCAGCACCGGCAAGCTCTACTGGCTCAAGGTCTACCAGCTGCCGCAGGCGAGCCGCGGCTCGCGTGGCAAGCCTATCGTGAATCTCCTGCCGCTGCAGGAAGACGAGCGCATCACCGCGCTGCTGCCGATCCACGAGTTCGAAGAGAACAAGTTCGTGTTCATGGTCACGGCGCAGGGCACGGTCAAGAAGACCTCGCTCGAAGCGTTCTCGCGTCCGCGCCAGGCCGGCATCATCGCGATCGAGCTGGAGGGCGCCGACCGCCTGGTCGGCGTCGATATCACCGACGGCCACCGCCAGATCATCCTGTGCTCGAGCGGCGGCAAAGCGATCCGCTTCGACGAGAACGACGTGCGGCCGATGGGCCGTACGGCGGCGGGCGTGCGCGGCATCCGCCTGCCGGTGAGCGAAGAGGTGATCTCGCTGATCATCGTCGACGAGCAGGGCATGGTGCTGACGGCTTCGCAGCACGGCTATGGCAAGCGCACGCTGGTCGAGGATTTCCCGATCCACGGCCGCGGCGGGCAGGGCGTCATCGCCCTGCAGATCAGCGAGCGCAACGGCCAGATGGTCGGCGCGCTGCTGGTGAAGCCGGACGACGAGATCATGCTGATCAGCTCCAGCGGCACGCTGGTGCGCACGCCGGTCGCGGAAATCTCGATCCAGGGCCGCAATACCCAAGGTGTGCGCCTGATCCGGCTCGACGAAGGCGACCGCCTCGTCGGCCTGGAACGCATCCTCGCCGAAGGCGGCGAAGGCGAAGAGGGCGGCGGCGAACCGGCGCTGGACTAGGTGCGCTGTAGGTCGGGCTTCAGCCCGACTTCCAACACGGATTGTCGGGCTAAAGCCCGACCTACAGTTCTTCTCCATCAGCGCATTTCGATATTCCTTCGACCTCATTCCGTTTCGCTATTGAGCTTGGTATACAAGCTGTCCGTTTTCACAACCGTTCTTCGAACAATGCGCGTTTTCAACTTCTCCCCCGGTCCCGCCGTCCTGCCCCTGGAAGTCCTCGAACAAGCCCGCGAGGAGCTGCTCGACTGGCATGGCAGCGGCATGTCGGTGATGGAGATGAGCCATCGCGGCAAGGCGTTCGTCTCGATCGCCGAACAGGCCGAGGCCGACCTGCGCGAGCTGCTGGCCGTGCCGAAGAACTACAAAGTGCTGTTCCTGCAAGGCGGCGCTACTGCGCAGTTCGCGGGCGTGCCGTTGAATCTGGCGACGCCCGACAGCGTCGTCGACTACGTGAACACCGGCTCTTGGTCGAAGAAGGCGATCGGCGAAGCGAAGCACTACGCGCGCGTCAACGTCGCCGCCGATGCCGGCGAGCCGTACGTATCGATTCCGGCAGTCAGCAATTGGAAGCGCACGCCTGACGCTGCTTACCTCCACTACACGCCGAACGAAACCATCGGCGGTGTCGAATACCACTTCGTCCCGGACGTCGGCAGCGTGCCGCTGGTCGCGGACATGTCCTCGACGATCCTGTCGCGACCGATCGACGTCGCGAAGTTCGGCCTGATCTACGCCGGCGCGCAGAAGAACATCGGGCCCGCCGGCCTCACGCTGGTGATAGTCCGCGAAGACCTGCTCGGTCGAGCGCGCCCGGCAACGCCGGCGTTCATGGACTTTGCGGCGATGGCGAAGGAAGGTTCGATGCTGAACACGCCGCCGACATTCGCCTGGTACATGGCCGGCCTGGTCTTCCAATGGCTGAAGAAGAACGGCGGCTTGAAGGCGATGGGCGAGCGCAACCGCGCCAAGGCGGAGAAGCTGTACGCCGCGATCGACGGCTCGTCGTTCTATCGCAACCCGGTCGCGAAGGACGCCCGCTCCTGGATGAACGTGCCGTTCACGCTCGCGAACCCGGAGCTCGACAAGACTTTCACGGCCGAAGCGAAGCAGGCCGGCCTGGTGACGCTCGAAGGTCATCGCTCGGTCGGCGGCATGCGCGCGAGCCTGTACAACGCGATGCCAATGGAGGGCGTGAACGCGCTCGTGGATTTCATGCGCACGTTCGAGAAGCAGCATGGCTAAGGAATCGTTCCGCATCCTCACGCTCAACAACATCTCGGTGCGCGGGCTGGAGCGCCTGCCGCGCGAGCGGTACGAGGTCGCTTCCGAGATCGGCCATCCCGACGCGATCCTGCTGCGCTCGGCAGACATGCACGAGATGGAAGTGCCGGCGAGCGTCAAGGCAGTGGCGCGCGCGGGCGCAGGCACCAACAACATTCCGGTGACCAAGCTGTCGAAGCGCGGCATTCCGGTTTTCAACGCGCCGGGCGCGAATGCGAACGCGGTGAAGGAGCTGGTCATCGCCGGCATGTTCCTCGCGGCGCGCAACATCTGCCCCGCGTGGGAGTACGTGCGCGGCCTGAAAGGCAACGACGATCAGCTCGACGAAGCCGTCGAGAAGGGCAAGAAGAGGTTCGTCGGCTACGAGCTGCCGGGCCGCACGCTCGGCGTGATCGGTCTCGGTGCGATCGGCGTCGAAGTCGCGAATGCCGCGCACTTGCTCGGCATGCGCGTGCTGGGCTTCGATCCGCAGATCACAGTGCAGCGTGCGTGGCAGTTGTCGTCCGGTGTCGAACAGGCGTTGTCGCTCGACGATCTGTTCTCGCGCGCCGACATGATCAGCGTGCACGTGCCGTTGCTCGATGCCACGCGCAATCTGGTCAATCCGACGCGCTTGCGCTTGGTGCGCAATGGCGGCGTCGTGCTCAACTTCGCGCGCAGCGGCATCGTCGACGAAGCAGCAGTGCTGGACGCGCTTGGCAGCGGCAAGCTCAACAGTTACATCTGCGACTTCCCGACCGCGCAATTGAAGGATCACCCGAAGGTCGTGGCGTTGCCGCACCTCGGCGCGTCGACGGGCGAAGCAGAGGAAAACTGCGCGGTGATGGTCGCCGACACGCTGCGCGATTTCCTGGAGCAGGGGATCATCCGCAATTCGGTGAACTTCCCCGAGGCGATCCTGCCGCGCATCAGCAGCGCGACCCGGCTTTCGATCTCGAACGAGAACGTGCCGAACATGGTCGGCCAGATCTCGACGGCGCTTGCCGCCGCGAACCTCAACATCGCCGACCTGCTCAACAAGTCGCGCGGCGAGCTCGCGTACACGCTGATCGACATCGACGGCAACGTACCCGAAGCGGTGCTCGGCAAGATGCGACAGATCGAAGGCGTGCTCGCAGTCCGCGTCGTCTCTGCTGCATGAGTAAGCGCAAGGCCAGTAAGAAGGCTGTAGGTCGGGCTTCAGCCCGACAATCGGGAGTCGGGCTAAAGCCCGACCTACAGCCCACTGACGATCCCTCTCAGTTAAATTCCATTCGCGATCGCATCGACGATATCGATCGCCGCATTCACGAACTGCTCAACGAGCGTGCCCAGTTCGCGCAGCAAGTCGGCAAGTCCAAGCGCTCCGCAGGCCTCGGCACCGCTGACTTCTACAAACCGGAACGCGAGGCGCAGGTCCTGCGTCAGGCGCTGGAGCGCAACCAAGGTCCGCTGCGCAACGAAGAGATCGCGCGGCTCTTCCGCGAAATCATGTCGGCATGCCTCGCACAGCAGGAGCCGCTGAAGATCGCCTTCCTCGGCCCCGAAGGCACGTTCTCGCAGCAGGCGGTGCTCAAGCACTTCGGCCACTCCGTCCGTGCGCTGCCGCTCACGTCGATCGGCGAAGTGTTCGAGGAAGTGCAGGCCGCCCACGCCGACTTCGGCGTCGTGCCGATCGAGAATTCGACCGAAGGCACCGTCAACAACACGCTCGACATGTTCCTGAGCTCGCCGCTGAAGATCTGCGGCGAAGTCGAGCTGCGCATCCATCAGCACGTGATGGGCCGCATGCATGGCCTGGAGAAGATCGTGCGCGTCTGCTCGCACCAGCAGTCGTTGGCGCAATGCCGGCAGTGGCTGGACGAATACCTGCCGAACGCCGAGCGCGTGCCGGTGAGCAGCAATGCCGAAGCCGCACGTCGCGCCCGCGACGAAGACGGCACTGCTGCGATCGCCGGACAGGCGGCGGCAGAAATCTACGGCCTCAACGTCATCATCCCGGAGATCGAGGACACGCCGGACAACTCCACGCGCTTCCTCGTGATCGGCCGCAAGCTGTTCAGCGCCAGCGGCAACGACAAGACCACCCTGCTGGTATCGGCCGGCAACACGCAGTCGCCCGGTGCGCTCCACCGCCTGCTCGGCCCGCTCGCGGAGCACGGCATCAGCATGACGCGCATCGAGTCGCGCCCTTCGCGCCGCGGCAAGTGGGACTACGTGTTCTTCATCGACGTCGTCGGTCACGTCGACCAGCATCCGCTGAGCACGGCGCTCGAACAGCTGAAGAAGGAAACTTCCCTGTGCAGGGTGCTGGGTTCGTACCCGTGCGCGGTACTATGAGCGCATGACCATCGACCCAGCCAAGCTCGCCCCCGAGGGCGTCCGTACGCTCGCTCCCTACATCCCCGGCAAGCCGCTCGAAGAACTGGAGCGCGAGTACGGCATCCGCGACAGCATCAAGCTCGCGTCGAACGAGAATCCGTTCGGGCCGGGCCAGCGGGCGCTGGAAGCAATTGCACGCGCGGCGCGGGAAATCGGCCTCTATCCGGACGGCAGCGGTTACAAACTGAAGCAGGCGCTCGCGAAGAAGCACGGCTGCAATACCCATTGCATCACGCTCGGCAACGGCTCGAACGACGTGCTCGTGCTGATCGCGGAAGCGTTTCTGTCGCCGCAGAGCGAGGCGGTCTATTCGCAGTACACGTTCGCGGTTTATCCGATCGCCGTGCAGGCGACCGGCGCGACTGCGCGCATCGCGCCGGCGAATCCTGCCGGTCACGCGATGCCGCTTGGCCACGACCTTGCCGCCATGGCGAAGCTCGTCAACGAGCGTACGCGCCTGGTGTTCGTCGCGAACCCGAACAATCCGACCGGTACGTGGGTCAGCGGCGACGCGCTGCGTAGCTTTATCGCCGGCGTGCCGGAGCAGACGCTGGTTGTGGTCGACGAGGCCTATATCGAATACGTCAGCACGTCCGATTTCCCGGACGCGAGTCGCTGGCTCGCCGAGTTCTCGAATCTGATCGTCACGCGCACGTTCTCGAAGGTCTACGGCCTGGCCGGGCTGCGCGTCGGCTATGCACTGTCGCATCCGTCGGTGGCGGACATGATCAATCGCGTGCGCCAACCGTTCAACGTCAACACGATTGCGCTCGCCGCAGCACTGGCAGCTCTCGACGATGCCGAGCACCTGAAGCGCTCGGTCGAGACCAATCGCGCCGGCATGGCGCAGCTGCAGGCCGGCTTCGATGCGCTCGGCGTGCGTCATCTGCCCTCGGCGGGCAATTTCGTGATGATCGACTGCGGCCGGCCGGCACCGGCCGTCTACGAAGCGATGCTGCGCCAGGGCGTGATCGTGCGGCCGGTCGGCAATTACGGCCTGCCGAATCATCTGCGCATCACCATCGGAACTCGCGAGCAGAACGAGCGCATGCTGGCGGCGCTCAAGAAAGCGCTGCTTCCATGACCGAGTACCTGGTCGAGCCTGCGGCGCGTGTTGCGGGCACCGTCCGGGTGCCAGGCGACAAGTCGATCTCGCATCGCGCCCTGATGCTCGGCGGCATCGCCGAAGGCATCACCGAGGTGCGCGGCTTCCTCGAAAGCGAAGACTGTCTCGCGACCATGCGCGCGATGCGCGCCCTCGGCGTGCAGATCGAACAGATGAGCGCGCGTGAAATCCGCGTGCGCGGCGTCGGTCGCGCCGGATTGAAAGCAGCAACACATGCGCTCGACATGGGCAACTCCGGCACGGCGATGCGTCTCATGAGCGGCCTGCTGGCAGGGCAGAGCTTCGACAGCGAGCTCATCGGCGATTCGTCGCTGATGAAACGCCCGATGGAGCGCGTCGCGACGCCGCTGCGACAGATGGGTGCACGCATCGAAACCCTATCGGGCAAGCCGCCGGTTCGGATTCGCGGCGGCGCCGCGCTCAACGGCATTCGCTACGAGCTGCCGGTCGCCAGCGCTCAAGTGAAGTCAGCGGTGCTGCTCGCCGGTCTGTACGCGCAGGGCCAGACGACAGTGATCGAACCCGCCGTCACGCGCGATCACACCGAGCGCATGCTCCTTAGTCTCGGCTGCCGCGTCGACTCGGCACACGGCGAAATCCGTTTGACGCCGCCGCAGCGCCTGGAGGCGTGCTCGCTGGAAGTGCCCGGCGACTTCTCGTCGTCCGCGTTCTTCATGGTCGCCGGCTCGATCGGCGCTGCGATGCTTACGATCACCGCAGTGGGGATCAATCCCACCCGCACTGGACTGCTCGACATCCTCGGCCTGATGGGCGCAGACCTGCGCGTCGTGAACCACCGCTCGGCCGGCGCTGAACCCGTTGCCGACATCGAAGTGCGGCCGGCGTCGCTCAGAGGTATCCAGGTCCCGGAGCATCTAGTGCCGCTCGCGATCGACGAATTCCCGGCGCTGTTCGTTGCCGCGGCCTGCGCCGAAGGCGAGACGGTGGTGACTGGCGCCGAAGAGCTGCGGGTCAAAGAGAGCGACCGCATCGCCGTGATGGCGGAAGGCCTGGCCGCCATGGGCGTGCCCTGCGAAGTGCTGCCGGACGGCATCCGCATTCAGGGCCGACCGGAACGACAGGTCTTCGCCGGCGGTACCGTCGATAGCCACGGCGATCACCGGATCGCGATGTCGTTCGCCGTCGCCAGCGCGCGCTCGCGGGCGCCGATCCGTATCCTCGACGTGGCCAACGTCGCGACCTCGTTCCCGGACTTCCCCGGGGTGGCGGGGGCGGCTGGCTTCAACGTAGTGACCCGCCCGTAGTCCTCGCACCCGTGGCTCATCCAATCATCACCATCGACGGGCCGAGCGGTTCCGGAAAAGGCACGATTTCGCGCCTGGTGGCGGACCGGCTCGGCTGGCGGTTGCTCGACAGCGGCGCGCTGTACCGGCTCGTTGCCTATGCCGGGCAGCGGCGCGGCCTCAACTCCTACGACGAGTCCGGGCACGCCGACATCGCTCAGCACCTGGACGTCCAGTTCGGCCTCGGACCCCATGGCGGCGAGCAGATCTGGCTCGCGGGCGAGGAGGTCAGTCAGCGCATCAGGACCGAGCAGGCAGGCGAGGGGGCTTCGCGGGTGGCCGCCATGCCGGGCGTCCGCACGGCCTTATTGGACCGCCAGCGGGCCTTTGCCGGGCCGCCCGGATTGGTCGCTGACGGCCGCGACATGGGGACCGTGATTTTCCCCCAGGCCCCCCTCAAGATCTTCCTGACCGCAAGCGCTGCAGAGCGCGCGCGCCGGCGCTATAACCAGTTGAAAGACAAGGGACTCGGTGCTAACCTCGCCGCCCTTTCGCTGGAGATAGCCGAGCGCGACAGGCGCGACGCAAGCCGCGCGGTAGCTCCGCTGCGGCCTGCCGACGACGCCGTGATCGTGGACTCGACTGCGATGACGATCGATGCGGTGGTCGCACGCGTGCTGGAGCTGGCGGAATCCAGAGGAGTGACGAAGGTCGCGTGAGTCACGAGGGTCACGAGGGTGACGGAGGCTCAGCGGCTTTCGTGACCCCCGTGACCCTCGTGACTTTCGTCACTGGACAACTACGGCTGCGCGGGACGCGCGGTTCGATTCAACAGCCCCTCGCATGCAGGATGCCGGTGAGGGAAAAGCGGGTCGCAAGCGACCCCGGAAGTACTCATGACCGAGAGTTTTGCGCAACTTTTCGAAGAAAGCCTGGCCTCCCAGAAGATCAAACCCGGCGCCATCCTGACCGGACGCGTCGTGGAAGTCGGACCCGACGTCGTACTCGTCAATGCGGGTCTGAAGAGCGAAGCCGTCATCCCCGCCGAGCAGTTCAGGAACGAGCGCGGTGAGATGGAAGTCGCCGTCGGCGACGACGTGGAAGTCGCGCTCGACAGCGTCGAGGACGGCAACGGCGAAACGCGCCTGTCGCGCGAGAAGGCCAAGCGTGCCCGCACCTGGTCGCGCCTGGAGCAGGCGTTCGAGAAGCAGGAGATCGTCAAGGGCATCATCAACGGTCGCGTCAAAGGCGGCTTCACCGTCGAGATCGATTTCGTGCGGGCGTTCCTGCCCGGCTCGCTCGTCGACGTGCGCCCGGTGCGCGATCCGTCGTACCTCGAAGGCAAGACGCTCGAGTTCAAGGTCATCAAGCTCGACCAGAAGCGCAACAACGTCGTGGTGTCGCGGCGTGCGGTCGTGGAGCAGGAATACAGCGCCGAGCGCACCGAGCTGCTCGAGAAGCTGCAGGAAGGCGCGGTCATCAAGGGCACGGTCAAGAATCTCACCGACTACGGCGCGTTCGTCGACCTCGGTGGCATCGACGGCCTGCTGCACATCACGGACATGGCGTGGAAGCGCGTCAAGCATCCGTCGGAAGTGGTCAACGTCGGCGACGAGATCGACGTGCGCATCCTCAAGTTCGATCGCGAGCGCCAGCGCGTGTCGCTGGGCATCAAGCAGCTCGGCAACGACCCGTGGCAGCAGATCGGCCGCCGCTATCCGACCGGCACGCGCCTGTTCGGCAAGGTCACCAACATCGCCGACTACGGCTGCTTCGTCGAGATCGAAGAGGGCGTCGAAGGCCTGGTGCACGTGTCCGAGATGGATTGGACCAACAAGAACGTGAACCCCTCGAAGGTCGTGCATATCGGCCAGGAAGTCGAGGTGATGGTGCTCGACATCGACGAAGAGCGCCGCCGTATTTCCCTCGGCATCAAGCAGTGCCAGGCGAATCCGTGGAAGGAGTTCAGCGACAACTACAATCGTGGCGACAAGGTCACGGGCCAGATCAAGTCGATCACCGACTTCGGCATCTTCATCGGCCTGTCGGGCGGCATCGACGGCCTGGTGCACCTGTCGGACATCTCCTGGGACGTGCCCGGCGAAGAAGCCGTGCGCAACTACCAGAAGGGCCAGCAGGTCGAGGCCATGGTGCTGTCGATCGATCCGGAGCGCGAGCGCATTTCGCTGGGCATCAAGCAGCTGGCGAAGGATCCGTTCTCGGCCTGGATCGCCGAGCACCCGAAGAACTCGATCGTCAAAGGCTCGGTGCGCGAGGTCGACGCCAAGGGCGCGATCATCGACCTGGGCGGCGGCGTGGAAGGCCACTTGCGCGCTTCCGAGCTGTCGCGTGACCGCGTCGAAGACGCGCGCACGGTGCTGAAGGTCGGCGATGAGGTCGAAGCGAAGTTCACCAACGTGGATCGCAAGAGCCGCACGATCGCGCTGTCGATCAAGGCGAAGGAGATCCACGAGGAAGCCGAAGCGGTGCAGAACTACCGCACCGGCGAGACTTCGAGCGGCACGAGCCTCGGCGACCTGCTGAAGGAACACATCGGGGGCGGGGACAACTAACCTCGAGGCGGCAGGCTGCAGCCAACTGCTACGGCCTGCCCACCTTCTGAAAAAGAACAACGGGCCCGAGCATGACCAAATCGGAACTCATCGAGCTCATTGCAGCGAAGCAGAAGCACCTGCCCGCCAAGGACGTCGAGCTGGCAGTCAAACAGATCCTCGAGATCATGAGCGACGCGCTGGCGCAGGGCGGACGCATCGAGATCCGCGGCTTCGGCAGCTTCTCGCTGCACTTCCGTCCGCCGCGCCAGGGCCGTAACCCGAAGACGGGCGAGACGGTCGCGCTGTCGGGCAAGTACGTGCCGCACTTCAAGCCGGGCAAGGATTTGCGCGAGCGCGTGAACGACGGCGCCGGCAGCCCGATCCGGGATTAGAAGAGAGGCGTAAACTGCGGGCCATGGCTCGCTTCTTCTTCTACCTCTCCGTTTCGCTCGCGGCTCTGGTCGCGCTCTTACTCACCGCCATGAACGCCGGGCGGGTCGATGTCGAGCTCGCTTTCCTGCGCATCGCCACGCCGCTCGGCCTGGCGCTGGTCGTTGCGTTCGTCATCGGTCTGCTGGCCGGGTTGTTCTGGCGCGTCTACTGGGTTGCCGAGCTGCTCGACGAGCGCGGGCGACTGCGCCGCGCACTGCGTGCGGCCGAGACGCGCGCACGGACACTGGCAGCTGCCGACGAAAATGCAGTTTGATCTGTCGCTCGATCTCGTCGTCGCGCTGTTCGTCGCAGCGGCCGCGGGCTGGCTCGTCGCGCAATTTCGCTTTCGCGATCGCACGCCGTCGCCGGCGCCGCCCACTCCCAGCGAGCGTCCGAACGCACTGCGCCTCCAGGAACCGCCGCGCCGCTTGAACGAGGATTACCTCAAGGGCCTCGGCTTCCTGCTCAACGAAGAGCCGGACAAGGCGCTCGAAGTCTTTCTGAAGATGGTCGACGTCGACAACGAAACCGTCGAGACGCACTTCGCGCTCGGCAGCATCTATCGGCGCCGCGGCGAGGTGGAACGCGCGATCCGCATTCATGAGAACATCATGGCGCGACCGCAGCTCAGCGACGAACATCGCCTCGAAGCCATGTTTGCGCTGGCCGAGGATTATTTCCGCGCCGGCTTGTTCGATCGCGCCGAAGTCTCATTTCGTCAGCTCGCCGAAACCGAATCGCGGCGCGTGGCGGCGCTGCGTTATCTGCTGCGCATCTACGAACAGCAGCGCGATTGGGATCACGCAATCGCGATTCACAACCGGCTGACGGCGCTTGCCTCGCCGGAGCAACCGACCGCGATCGCGCACTATCACTGCGAGCTGGCGGAGCAGGCGCGCGAGAGCGGCGATGTCGCTGTCGCTCGCGAGCACTTGCATCGCGCGCGTGACGTGCAGAGGAATTTTCCGCGCGGCGCGCTGATTCGCGCCGACATCGCGCTCGACATGAACGAGCCCGAGCTCGCGGCATTGTTGTGTCAGCGCGTCGTCGAGCTGCATCCGCGTCTGCTCGCGCTCGCCTTACCGCGTGTGTTGCGTGCGGTACGTGGCAAGGACGCAGGCGATCTGGAGCGGCGTTTCCAGGCATGGATTCGGCCGGAGCCGGCCGCTCGCGCCGAGCTCGCGTACGCCGCGATCGTCGCGGGTCTGGAGCAGGAACCGTTCGTGCGCGATTGCTTGCCGGACTTGCTGCGCGAAGATCCGAGTCTCGGCGAGATCGTCCGCTCGGTCGCCGGCGATCCGGGTCAACTGACGCAGCAGCAGCGCACGGATCTGGCGCTGGGGCTCGCGCGCATCCTGCGTCGAACGCAACGTTATCGCTGCGTCGACTGCGGCTTCGCGAGCGCCTCGCACTTCTGGCAATGCCCCGGTTGCCGCAGTTGGGATGCCTTCGCGCCGGTCGCATTGCTCGACGTCACTCCCGGCATGCAGCGGCGATGATTTTCTGCGCGATTTGAGTAGTTATTACCGCTCACCGCTCTCTTGCGCCGGCGCATCCTGATCGCGCCGACCCCGGTAATTGTTTCAACACCTGGTTGTTTCATAGCAAGGAGAGCTTCATGTCCAAACTCATTGCCGCCCTCATCGTCACGCTCATGCCGGCGCTCGTCTGGGCGGGTCCGGTCGACATCAACACTGCGGATGCCGCCACCATCGCCAAGGAGCTGCAGGGCATCGGCCCGAATCTCGCGCAGGCCATCGTTGCATACAGAGAAAAGAACGGCGCTTTCCGCAATGCCGACGAGCTGCGCAAGATCAAAGGCATCGGCGCCAAGGTGCTGGAGAAGAACCGCGCCAACATCAAGCTGGACGGCAAGGCCGAAGGCGCGCCGCGCAAGAAGACCGAGTAGGGCGCTGACGGTCTTCCGGGTATCATCGCGCTCCTGCGAACAAGACGGAGGTGCGCGGTGACCCAGGCGCGAGAGATCAGAACGGCAGTTTTTCCAGTGGCCGGACGCGGTACGCGGTTCTTGCCCGCGACCAAGGCAAGCCCGAAAGAGATGCTGCCCATCGTCGACAAGCCGCTGATCCAATATGCCGCGGAGGAAGCGCTCGCTGCCGGTGCACGCAAGCTGGTGTTCATCACCGGCAGCTCGAAGCGCGCGATCGAAGATCACTTCGACAGCGACGCGGAGCTGGAGGCGGCGCTGGAGGCGCAGGGCAAAGCCGACCTGTTGAAGACGCTGAAGGACATCGTGCCGGCGTGGGCGAGCTGCATTTACATCCGGCAGCCGTCGCCGCTCGGTCTCGGTCACGCTGTGTGGTGTGCCAAGCCGGTCGTCGGCGACGAGCCGTTCTTCGTGCATCTCGCGGACGATTTGATCGACGGGCCGACGCCGTGCCTGCGTCAAATGGCGGCGGTGCACGCGGAGCGCGGCGGCAGCGTGCTCGGTGTCGAACAAGTACCGCGTTCCGAGACGGACAAGTACGGCATCGTTGCGACCGACAATCGCGAAGGGCGCGTCAGCCTCGTGAAGCAGATCGTCGAGAAGCCGCGGCCGCAGAATGCGCCGTCGACGCTGGCTGTCGTGGGTCGCTACCTGTTGTCACCCACGATCTTCGCGAAGCTGGAACAGACCGGCCGCGGCGCGGGCGGCGAGATTCAGCTCACCGATGCGATCGCCGACCTGCTGGCGGACGAGCCGGTGTACGCATACGAGTTCGAAGGCAAGCGTTACGACTGCGGCAGCAAGCTCGGCTATCTGCAGGCGACCGTCGAGTACGGTCTGAAGCACGAAGCGCTCGGCGAGAAGTTCAGCCAGTACCTGATCGAGCTCGCCGCGAAGCTGAAGTAGCGATCGACAAGAGGGCGATCATCAGCCACCCGAAGCTGCCGCCACCACCGCCGCTGCGGGGAGGCACTGACGTCGGCGGGGTTACCGGCGGAGGCGGCGTCGCTACCGCGATATCAGCAGTGTCCTTTGCGCCCAGGTTATCGGTCACCGTCAGCCGCAGCGTGAACGTGCTCGTGCCCGACACCTGAACTGTCGTCAGCGGCTGCGACGCGTTGCCGAACACCGGCGTCGCCCCCGTCACTCCGACCGCCGTCCATTCATACGAAGCGATCGTGTGCCCGTTGGACGCGAAGCTGGCGCGTGCGTCGATGTTGGCTGCGACGCCGACCGTGATCGAGCTCGGCGCGTCCGCGATCGCGAGCGGCCGCTGTGCTGCCAGCACCGCGGCGTTCGTGTTCAACATGCCCGCGCCGCAAGTCTGGGTCGTGCAGATGCATTCGGTGTTTTGCGTGTCGCCGGTGGGCACGTGGCAGACAGTCGTGGTCGTCGAGCTGGTGGTCGGGAACGGCGTCGCGGAATCCTTCAACAGTGCAATGTACTGAGCCGGCGACAACTGCGAGCTGACCGAGTGGATCAACGCCGCGGCGCCGGCGACCAGCGGTGCCGCAAAGCTGGTGCCGAGGTTCAAGTTGGCCGAGCGATCTGTGTATGCCGAGGCCCCCGGGGTCGTAGTGCCGGCGTTCCTGGCTGCGATGATCGAGAACACACACGGATTGCCGGGATTGCCGCCACTGGGCTCGCTGAAAGGCGGCGCGTTGACGCAATTGCCACCCGGCGCGCCGATGCCGACCTCCGTTCCGAGATTGCTGAATCCAACCTTGGTGCCTGCATGACGAATACCGGCGACGCCGAGCACGCCTGTGCAATTCCCCGGTGCTGCCACCGCCTGACCGTCGTTGCCGACCGAGGCGACGATCAGCACTCCGCGTGCGGCGATCTCGTCGACAGCTTGCTGATAGGCCGGTGAGCACGCGCCCGAACCGCCGAGGCTGAGATTGATGATCTGCGCCGGCGTCGGGTTGACCGGCGTACCGGGCACGGCAATCCCTGCCGCCCAACGCATGCCCGCGATGATGTCGCTGTCGGTGCCGCCGCATTTGCCGAGCACGCGCACCGGCAAGATCAGCGTGTTCCAGCCTGTGCCGGCCACGCCTTCGCCGTTGTTCGTCAGCGCCGCGATCAGGCTCGATACGCGCGTGCCATGCCAGGAACTGTCGACGTGGTCGCTGCCGCTGCCCGGGTCGGGCTGACAGGCCGAGATGTTGAAGGGCGCTTGCGCCAGCTCGGCCGCGGTCACGAAGTCGCCGGGATCGCTGGCATCCCCATCGCGGCCATTACCGTCGTTCGCGAATGGCGGGTTCGTAACGAAATCGAAGCCGTCGAGCAGCTTGCCTCCCTGCGCCACTCGCAGCAGGTCCGGATGCTCGAAGCGCACGCCCGTGTCGACGACTGCAACCACCGTCATGTTGCTGCCGACCGTGACGTCCCATGCCTGGTTCGCACGCGTGGCGGCTATCTCGGTGCTCTGGAAATACCACTGATTCACGAACAGCGGGTCGTTGGGCACTGCATGCGCCCAGCGGTGCTCGTCGGCAACTGCGTATTCGACATTCGGATCGGCCGCCATGCGCTCGAGCAGCGCGTTCATGTCGGCCTTGCCGAGCGCGTGATCGAGTTGCAGGACGTCGGTGTCGGCAGTGATCTGCTGCTTCCGCTGCAGGCGCATGCCGGCCGAATTGCCCAGCTTCTGCATGCGCGTCCCGGCCGCGGCGGCAGTCGCCGAGGACCCGTCGCGCCACTTGACGATGATCTGATCCGCCGGCGGCTGCGTATGCGCGAACGCGGCCGCACCGCCGATCAACAGCGCCAATCCGGCAACAACCCTCGCAGCCGCACCTTTCATATCCACTCCAATGATGCCGTGGCCCGCAAAACAGTCGCGCGTGCATGGTTCACGCTGCCGTACTGTGGCGCGGAACGCCGACACCCCTGTTCTGCTCAACAGTGAATTCCTGGTCATTTGTCCGCACAATCCGGCCTCAGGGTTTCTCGCTCACGTTACAAATCAGGACTCACTCCAGTCAGGGGCCCGCCATGAACGACAGTGCACCGGTGCTTCACAGCCTCCAGGACGGCGTACTTACGCTGACGCTCAACCGTCCGGATTCGCTGAACGCTCTGAACGCCCCGCTGGTGATCGAGCTGAAGGCCCAGCTGGAGGCGGCGGCCCGGGATGCCGATGTCGGCGCGATCGTCCTGCGTGGCGCCGGCCGAGGGTTCAGCGCCGGCGGCGATCTGCGCGAAGGTGCTACGCCGCGCTGGCATGGCGATGCCGCGAACGCGCACGAGGAGTGGCGCGACTCATTGCGAGGTGCGATGGAAGCCTCGCGGCTCCTGCATCAGATCCAGAAACCGACGATCGCGATGGTCCGCGGCCCGGCGGCCGGCGCCGGCTTGTCGCTGGCCACTGCCTGCGATCTGCGCATCGCCTCGACGACGGCGGTCTTCACGACGGCATTCGTCAAAGTCGGCTTCTCCGGCGACTTCGGCATCACCTATTTCCTGACGCGCCTGGTCGGCACCGCGAAGGCGCGCGAGCTCATGTTCCTGAGTGACAAGCTCGATGCAGCGGAAGCGCTGCGGATCGGGCTCGTGAATCGCGTAGTGCCGGACGAAGCGCTCGAGGCGCAGACGATGGCCATCGCGCGCCAGATCGCCAACGGTCCGCGCATCGCCAACCGCTACATCAAGCAGAACCTCAACGCGGCGGAAGAGGGGCGGCTGGAACCGATGTTCGACATGGAGGCGACGAACCTGACCCGTACGCGTTTGACGCAAGACCATGCCGAAGCGGCGAAGGCGTTCCTCGAGAAACGCCCTCCCGTGTTCAAAGGAAAGTAATGGTGACCACCCTGTAGGTCGCGCTTCAGCCCGACACCTTATATTTTCCGTGACGCGTCGCACCTTTAATACCTTGCTACTGCCTCGGCCACCTCTGTAGCATCGCCCGCCAACAATTTGACAATACTCAGGATGAGTGCAGCGGGTCGGGGGCCGGGGTTCCTCCATGTATCAGATTGCGATCATCGGCGCGGGTCCCGCCGGGTTGAGCGCTGCCGCTCGCGCGGCGGATCGCGACCGCAAAGCCAAGCGCAGCACACCCAGCTATGTGCTGCTCGAAGGTTTCACCGCGCACGCCAAGACGATTCAGCGTTACCAGAAAGGTAAGCACGTCATGGCGGAGCCGGGCTTTCTGGATCTGCGCAGCGATCTGGAATTCCTGGCCGGCACCCGCGAGAAAGTGCTCTCACGCTGGGGCGACGGCCTGCAAAAGGGCGGCGTCAACATCCGCTACGGCGCCGAAGTCCGCAAAGTCAGCGGCAACAAGCACGCCTTCAACCTGCAGCTCACCAACGGCGAGATCGTGCAGGCCGCCCACGTGGTGCTCGCGATCGGCCTGGAAGGCAATCCGCGCAAGCTCGGTGCGCCCGGCGAAGACCTGGAGCGCGTCCAATACCAGCTCGACGATCCCAAGGAATTCCGCGACGAGACGATCCTGGTGGTCGGCGCTGGCGACGCGGCGATCGAGAACGCGCTGGCGCTGGCCGAGCAGAACGACGTATGGATCATCAACCGCGGCAAGGAATTCAGCCGCGCCAAGGACGCCAACCTCAACGCCGTGGTTGCGGCGATCGCGGATCAGCGGCGCCGCCTGAACTGCCATTACGAAGCGAGCATCAAGAGTGTCACGCCCGGCGCGCCCGGTGCACCGGCGCTGACGGTCGTCCTGCAGACCGCGACCGGCGAAAAGACGATCGACTGCCAGCGCATCATCGCGCGGCTCGGCGCGATGCCGCCGCGCAAGTTCGTCGAGTCGATCGGCATCAAGTTTCCGAGCGAGCGCAACGACGCGATTCCGGAGCTGTCGCGCCACTACGAAAGCAACGTGCCCGGCGTGTACGTGATCGGCTCGCTCGCCGGCTATCCGCTCATCAAGCAGGCGATGAACCAGGGCTACGACGTCGTCGAGTTCATCAACGGCAACGACCTCAAGCCCGCCGATCATCCGCTGCTCGAATATCAGTTCCACGGCCTGCCGTTCGAGCGGCCGGTCGACGAGATGGTCGAGCGCTTCCAGACGCTGATCCCGATGTTCCGGCAGATGAACGGCCTGCAGTTCCGCGAGCTGATCATCGAGAGCGACGTCATCGTCGCTTACACCGCAGGCGCCGAGCACGAAGATGCGAAGCGCAAGATGAATGTGCTGAATAAGCAACTGTCGGCGAAGCAGCCGCAGCCGCGCGCGACGCGCAT
Source organism: Steroidobacteraceae bacterium (assembly GCA_035493235.1). Lineage (GTDB taxonomy): Bacteria > Pseudomonadota > Gammaproteobacteria > Steroidobacterales > Steroidobacteraceae > Steroidobacter. Next base: position 32,199 of record DATJIP010000109.1, on the reverse strand, counting down.
CGTGCGCGAGGGCGAGGCGATCTACTCACCGGGCGAGTTCGGCACGTCGTTCTTCACGATCGTCGATGGCGAGGTGACGCTCGAGGGTGCTCAGCCGCCGCACGTCCGCACTCGCTTGGGTCGCGGCGAATTCTTCGGCGAGATGAGCTTGCTCTCGGGCCGACCGCGGTCTGACAAAGCGATCGCGGGACCGGGCTGCATCCTGGTCGAGACCCCGCGCCGGACGATGGTCAAGCTGATGAACTCCAACGAGGAGGTTCGCAGCGGCATCGACTGGATCTTCGTCGTCCGCGAGCTGCAGCGGCACTTCGCGCCGTTCGCGACACTGAAAGATCTGCGGCCGGTCGCGGCGCGCGTGACGCTGCGTCGGTTCAAGGCGGGTGAAGTGCTGTTCAAGGAAGGCGAGGTCGGCGACTCGCTGTTCGTGCTGCGCTCGGGCGGCGTTGCGCTGTCGCGCGGCAAGGGCGCCGAGCAGATTCTGGTCGCCGAAATTCGCTCCGGTCATCTCGTCGGCGAGATGGCGTTGATGGGCGATCCGGTGCGACGCGAGACCGCGACGGCCACCGTCGCCGCCGACGCCATCGAGATCAAGCGCAAAGAATTCCTGGAGCTGGCGCGGCGCGAGGACGCGCGGCTCGATCCGCTGCAGAAGGACGTCAGCAAGCGCGTGATCGACAACGCGCGCATGCAGGTCAGGCCCGAAGCTGGCTCGCTGATGAACTTCCTGATGCGCGAAGGCCTTGGTGAAGCGACCAACGTGCTGGTCATCGACGAGTCGCTCTGCGTCGGCTGCGACAACTGCGAGAAAGCCTGTGCCGAGACGCACGGCGGCGTGTCGCGACTCGATCGCGAAGCCGGTGCGACCTACGCGAACGTGCACATCCCCACGGCGTGTCGGCATTGCGAGCAGCCTCATTGCATGAAGGACTGTCCGCCGAACGCGATCCGTCGCTCGGAGAGCGGCGAGGTGTACATCAACGATTCCTGCATCGGCTGCGGCAACTGCCAGGCGAATTGCCCGTACGGCGTGATCCGCATGGTGTACGACGCGCCGAAAAAACGCGGCCTGCTGTCGTGGCTCGTGCTGGGCGGCAACGGACCGGGCGAACAGGCAGGCTATGAGCCGAGCCAGGCTGCGAAGGAGAAAGGCAAGAAAGCAGTGAAGTGCGATGCGTGCGTCAGCGTCGACGGCGGTCCCGCGTGCGTGCGCGCATGTCCGACCGGCGCGGCGATCCGCATCGGCCCGGAGCAGTTCGTGGATCTGGTCGAGGAGCAGAAGCGGTGATCCACCGCAATCTCCTGCTCTTTCGCGGAGCGCGCTACCTGTGGTGGTCGCTCGGCCTGCTGGTGATATCCGGCGTGCTGTACGCGACGCAGGGCAAGGTGCAACCCCCGAACGGGGGTACGTGGCAAGGTTACGTGCTCGGTTCAATCGGTGCCGTGCTCATTCTCTGGCTCACTTTCCTCGGCGTCCGCAAGCGCCGCTACAACTCGACGATGGGTACCGTGCAGGGCTGGACGTCGGCGCATGTCTATCTCGGCACGGCGCTGCTGATCATCGCGACGCTGCATGCGGGCTTTCAGGTCGGCTGGAATCTGCACACGCTCGCGTACGTGCTGATGATCGTCGTGATCGCGAGCGGCTTCTTCGGGCTCTACAGCTACCTCAATCATCCAGGCGTCATCTCCAAGAATCGCGAGGGCGGCAGCCGCGCGGAGTTGTTCGCCGAGCTGTTCGAGCTGGACAGGGAGTCGCGTTCGCTGGCGCAGAAATGCGCGCCGGAAGTCGGCATCGCAGTCGCGAGCAGCATCGAACGCACGACGTTGGGTGGCGGCGTCTACGCGCAGTTGTTCAGCGGCGATGAGTCGTTCTTCGTGCGCGGCGCCGGATCGCCCGTGCGCAACACTGATCAGCAGGCCGTCGTCGATTTCGTGGCCGAGCGCTTGCCGCGTGCGCAGAAAGGTATCGAGGCTGCGAATCTGCAGCAGCTCATCGTGCTGCTGTGTCGCCGCCAGGCCGTCCTGCGGCGCATTCGGCGCGATATCCGTCTGCGTGGCTGGCTGAAGATCTGGTTGTACTTCCACATCCCTGTGACGTTCGCGCTGTTGTTTGCGCTCACGCTGCACATCGTGTCGACGTTCGTCTACTGGTGACGCATGGAAGCACTGCTGCGCGAGCTACATGAAGGCCCGGACGGAATCCCCGAGTACCGCGACACGGAGATCTCCGGCGCCGATCTGACGATCGGCAGCGCCGCGGATCAGCGCATCCAGCTGCTCGGTCGCGCGGTGGCGCCCGAGCACGCGGTGATCAGGAAGTCGGGCTCGAAGCTCGAGCTCAGTTGTCGCAGTGGCGAGCGTGTACGCGTCAATGGCGAACCGCGCAGCTCGTCAAAGCTGGAGATCGGCGACGTCATCGAATTGGCGGGCCATCAGCTGACGATCGCGGAAGCACCGGGCGGCTTCGACGTCGCGATCGAGCTGCGGCCGAACGAGAACATCGACGCGAGCGAGTTCGAAAGCGCGTTCCGTACCGACCTGGGGCAGACGTGGCTGTCCAAGCGACCTGCGGCATGGATGTTGGTTGCGATCGTGCTGATCTTCGGCGTCGTGCTGCCCGTGAGCGTGATCGTGATGCATCACGCGCAGCGGGAAGTGCCCGCGTGGGTGCCGGGCGATGATTTCTGGAACAGCGGGCCGCTCAGTCCGGCGCATCAGCAGGCGGCGGGCGTTCGCTGCGACACGTGCCATCAGGAGCCGTTCGTCCGCGTGCAAGACGAAGCGTGCCAGAGCTGCCACAAGACGATTCACGACCACGTCTCGCCCGAGCATCTCGCGCTGACGCAGCTTGGCCCGACGCAGCGGTGCGCGACCTGTCATCGCGAGCACAACGAGCCGGCGAGCTTCCTCGTCAACAGCAGCGACTCGATGTGCATCGAGTGCCACCAGGATTCGACGAAGAAGTTCGCTCAGCTGCACGTCGAGCCGGTGACCGGCTTCAGCGCCGGGCATCATCCGCAATTCAAGGCGCGCCTGCTCAAGCCGACGGTCATCACGGCTGGCTCGACCTTCGAGCTCGAATGGAAGACGGAGATTGCAGACCTGGACAAGGCGGTCGAGCAATCGAACATCAAGTTCTCGCACACCCAGCACCTCGATCCGGATCGCGTCCTGCGCCGCGGCGACAGCAAGCCGCTCAATTGTGCGGACTGTCATAGTCTCGAGCCGGACGGCGAGCACTTCGAGCCGATCACGATGGAGAATCGCTGCGCCGAGTGTCACGAGCTGACCTTCGATCCCGGCGCGCCCGAGCGGCAATTGCCGCACGGCAAACCGCGTGAAGTCGTGCTGACGTTGCAGGACTACTTCACGCGCAAGTTCTCCGATCCGAACGCCGGCAAGCCGACGCGCGAGCGGCGGCGTCTGCCCGGACACGACGAGGAAGAGCAGACCTGCAGCGGCCCGCCGTTCGAGTGCGCGATGCGCAGCGCGCACGCAGAGATCGAAAATCAGTTCACGCGGCGCGGCTGCGTCGGCTGCCACGTCGTCGTGGATACGAAAAGCGAAAGCGATTTCGACCGCTTCCAGGTCTACCCGATCCGCTTCGCGCGCGATTACTTCCCGGCCGGCCGCTTCGATCATCGTAGCCACCAGATCCAGGGCAAGCTCACCGGCGATGCAGCTTGCCTGTCCTGTCACAAGGCGAAGGAGTCGCATGACAGCAAGGACCTGTTGCTGCCTGCCATGGGCAAATGCGAGGAGTGCCACGGCGATCGACCGAAGGTCGAGCGAGTGGCCGTGCAATGCGTGAGCTGTCACTCGTACCATCCGCAACCGACAGTCGCTGTCGAGGCGCCAGAATCATGAAGAAGACGCCCCTGTTGCTGGCATTGATGCTGCTCGTCGCCGCTTGCTCCGGTGGCGATCCGGTCGCTACGACCACCGGCACCGATCAAACCGGTGGCTGCAGCGGCACGTGCGGCGGCTCGACCACGAGCTTGACTGTCGCAGACGTCCAGCAAGTGATTGCGCAGGGCGTCGCCGAAGCGCAGGCGCGCGGCGTGAATGCGACGATCGCGGTCGTCGACAGAGTCGGCAACGTGCTCGCGGTCTATCGCATGGGCACTGCAGCGTCGCGCTCCGTCACGGTCACGACGACGCCCGGTGCGGCAGGCGTGAGTGGCGGACTCGAAGGCATTCGTCTGCCCACCGCCGTCGCGCCAGTCAATATCGATCACGCAGCAGCAATCGCCAAGGCGATTACCGGCGCCTATCTCTCTTCAGAAGGCAACGCGTTCTCCACGCGAACTGCGAGCCAGATCGTGCAGGAGCATTTCAATCCGCGCGAACAGTTCCAGCCGGCGGGGCCACTGTTCGGCGTGCAGTTCAGCCAGCTCGCCTGCTCGGATCTGATGCGCTCGTTCGACGGCGTCGGGCCGAGCGCCGGGCCGCAGCGCTCGCCGCTGGGCCTGTCGGCGGACCCGGGCGGCTTCCCTCTATATAAGAGTGGCACCGTGGTCGGCGGCGTGGGTGTTCTGGCCGACGGCTTCTACACGATCGACAAGGACATCGCCGACAGCGATGCGGATGTCGATGAAGGAATCGCTTACGCAGCGACGTTCAGCTTCGCCGCGCCGATCGATCGTCGCGGTGACCGGATCACGGCGGATGGCAAGACGTTCCGCTTCAGCGATGTCGACTTCAATCAGCTGCGCACCAATCCGGCGTCGGCGCCGGCATTCGGATCGATCGCGGGCTCGGTCGGCGCATTGATAACGGTGCCGGGTTATTTCGACGGCGTTATTCGTGCCGGCACTACTTTTGGCCAACCTGCGTCGGGCATTCGTGCTGACACCAATAACGACTTCAACGGACGCGACGCGTTCGTGCTCGTGGATGCAGCGAATGTAGAGCGCTATCCACCGCGCGCCGGCACTGACGCGGCCTCGCTCGGCGGCGCCGTCCTGACACAGAACGAAGTGCGCACGCTGCTGCAATCGGCCTTCGATGTCGCGCAGCGCACTCGCGCGCAGATTCGGCGGCCACTCGGTTCGCAGGCGCGGGTGACCATTTCGCTGGTCGACACGCAAGGCGAAATCCTGGGCATCGTGCGGACCCGCGACGCGCCGATATTCGGCACTGACGTGTCGTTGCAAAAGGCGCGCACGGCGGCATTCATGTCGTCGACCACAGCTGCAGCGTTTCTCGCGACATTGCCGGATGCGAAGTACCTCGCTACGAGCGACACTTCGGTCGGAGTCGCGCGCGCGATCGTGATCGGCAACTACGTGACGGCGCTGCGTACATTCCTCAGCGACGGCAGCGCGCTCGCCAACGGCATTGCTTTCACCGATCGCGCCGGCGGCAACTTGTCGCGGCCCTTCTTCCCCGACGGCATCGATACCGAAGGGGCGGGACCGCTGAGCAAGCCGGCCGGCGAATGGAGTTCCTTCTCGACGGGCATGCAATTGGACGTCGTGATCAACGCCGTCCTGCAGCACGTCTTGTTCGTCTCCGGCGCCGGCGTTCCGGATGTCACTCCCGGATGTGCGGGCGTCGCGCTCGCGAACGACCTCAGCAGCGTCGGCCAGACGATCGCAGGCGTCCGAATCGGTAACGGTCTGCAGATATTCCCGGGTAGCGTGCCGATCTTTCGCGGCAGCACGCTCGTCGGCGCGCTCGGAGTTTCAGGCGATGGCGTAGATCAGGACGACATGATCGCGTTCCTCGGCGTGCATTTTGGCGGCCAGTTCCTCGGCAGCGGCGGACTCGGTAACGCACCGGCCGGCGCTCGCGCCGACACGGTGATCGCACAGGGAGTGCGATTGCGCTACGTGCAATGCCCGCAGGCGCCGTTCCTCGACAGCACCGACGACAACGTGTGCGAGGGGAAGTGACATGAATGACAAATCGTTCATGGCGCTTGCTCTGGTGCTGTTGGCGACGACGGCGACGGCAGCCGAAACCTGTTATCAGGACGACACCGGCCGCATCGTCAAACGCCGTCGGCCGGGTTACACCGAAGTGCCGTGTCCCGACGAGAATGCGAAACCGGGCGAAGCTGCACCGGGAACAGCGCCGAGTGCTGCGCCGACCTCGACCGAAGACACGGGCCGCGCGCCGCGCCGGCAAGTGACCGAGCGTGCGCCGCCTGCGTACGTGTCGCCGATTCCGCGCCCAGGGCTTGCCGACTACGTTGCCTCCGTACCGGTGCCTGATCGTTGGCGCATCGTCGACACGCTCGGCTACAAAGAACGCTGGTTCGATCCCTACAACCGCAACACGCTGAAGGCCGATCGGCCCGTGCACGGCGACGATTGGTTCTTCAATCTCGGCGTCATCTCCGACACGGTCTACGAGCTGCGTGAAGTGCCGACGCCCGTCGGCGGCATCTCGGCGGACAAGCCCGGTGGCATCGACGTCTTCGGCAGCTCCGATCAGTGGGCCGCGGTCGAAAACCTCGCGGCCGAGTTCGTCTATTACAAGGGCGACACGGTTTTCAAGCCACCCGACTGGGAATTCCGCTTCACGCCGGTCTTCAGCTACAACTACGTCGAGCTCGAAACGCTGCAAGGCGTGAACGCCGACGCGCGCGACGGCAAGACGCGCAGCGATTCTCACCTCGGCATTCAGGCAGCGTTCGTCGACAAACACCTCCGCAACGTCTCCGACAACTACGACTTCGACAGCCTGCGCATCGGCATCCAGCCGTTCTCGTCGGACTTCCGCGGCTTCCTGTTCCAGGACAATCAGCTCGGCGTCCGCCTGTTCGGCACGCGCCATAACAATCGCTGGCAGTACAACATCGCGTACTTCCGTCGTCTGGAGAAAGACACGAACAGCGGGCTGAACGACGTCGAGGCGAGCCTGCGCGATGACGACGTGTTCATCGCGAACCTGTATCGCCAGGATTTCCCGGTGCCCGGCTTCACCTCGCAGTTGACGCTGGCCTACAACCGCAACCGCGAGAACACCGAGGCGTACTACAACAAGAACGACTTCATCGAACGTCCGGCATCGCTCGGCCGCGAAGTGCCGCGCGAGTACGACGTCGGCTACATCGGCTACAGCGGCGACGGCCACTTCGGCCGGCTGAACCTCACGACGTCGATCTACTACGCGATCGGCGAGGAGACGCCCGGTGTGTTCGTGCCAAAGAAAGTCGACATCGGCGCGCTGTTCGCAGCGGTCGAGCTCTCGATGGACTTCGACTGGATCCGCCCGCGCATCTCGCTGCTCTACGGCAGCGGTGACGACGATCCGTTCGACGATCGCGCGACCGGCTTCGATGCCATCTTCGAGAACCCGCAGTTCGCTGGCGCCGACAACAGCTACTGGATTCGCCAGGCTGTGCCGCTGATCGGCGGCGGACGCGTCGCGCTGTCGAGCCGCAATGGCGTGCTGGCGAGCCTGCGTTCGTCGAAGGACGAAGGGCAGTCGAACTTCACCAATCCCGGCATCCTGCTCGCAGGTCTTGGCGTCGACATGGATGTGCTGCCGACGCTGCGTGTCTCGCTGAATGCGAACACGCTGTACTTCGATAAGACCGAAGTCGTCGAGGTGGCGCGCAATCAGGGCCCGGTCGACAAGCACATCGGTTACGACGTGTCTGCGGCGCTGACGTGGCGACCGATGATGTCGCAGAACATCGTGGTGCGTGCGTCGTACGCCACGCTGCTCGCGGGCGACGGGTTCAACGCGCTGTTCCCGGACGAAGACCCGGGCTACTTCCTGCTGAACGCGATCTTCAGCTACTGAGGTCGGCGATGAAGAAGCAGAAGAACAAGGTTTTGCTGGCACTCCTCTGGGGCGTGGTCTTGTGTGTGGGCAAGGCTTCAGCCTTGCTTGCCTCCGAGGGCGAACACGCAGTCGAACGCAAGTACGTCACTGCGCCTGCCTCTCCAGCCAGCCAGACAGACGAGTCCGTCCAGACAAAGAGCGCCGGCTGCCTGACCTGCCACACGCAGACCGACGCCACCACGATGCACCTGAACCCCGCTGTGAAGCTCGGTTGCACCGACTGTCACGGCGGGAACAGCTCCGTTCGTCTCACAGGCGGCGCACAGCGCGGCAGCGACGCGTATACGAAAGCGTTCGAGTCCGCCCACGTGCTGCCGCGCTTTCCGAAGTCGTGGCATTACCCGTCGAGCGCGAATCCCGAGCGCACCTACACGCTGCTGAATCGCGAGAGCCCGGAGTTCATTCGCTTCATCAATCCTTCCGACTATCGCATCGCGAAGGAGTCCTGCGGCGCGTGCCACATGGACGTGATCGAAGCGTCGGTGCGCAGTCTGCATTCCACGGGCGCGATGCTGTGGGGCGGCGCCGCGTACAACAACGGCATTCTCGACTTCAAGCAATACATCCTTGGCGAAGCGTACGATCGCGACGGCAACGCGATCATCCTGAAAGGGCCGAAGATCCCCGATCACCTCGTCGACGCCGCGGCCATCGCGGGCATCCTGCCGCAGCTCTATCCGCTGCCGACGTGGGAGTCGCTCAAGCCCGGCGACATCTTCCGCGTGTTCGAGCGCGGCGGCCGCAACATCGCGAACCTGTTCCCAGAGACTGGTTTGCCGAACTCGAACGGTCAGCTGCAGCGAATCGAAGAGCCGGGCCGGCCCGACTTCCGTCAGTCCAACCGCGGACCGGGCACGGGCGCGCGCATCTCGGTGCCGGTGATCAACATCACCAAGACGCGACTCAACGATCCGTTCACCTGGTTCATCGGCACCAACGATCAGCCCGGCGACTACCGCCACTCGGGCTGCGCGTCGTGTCACGTCGTGTATGCGAACGACCGCGATCCACGGCATTCGAGTATCTATGCGAAGTTCGGCCACGACGGCCGCACGCAGACGCTCGATCCGACGATCAGCAAGACGGAGTCGGGGCATCCGCTCACGCACACGCTCACGCGTTCGGTGCCGACCAGCCAATGCATGATCTGCCACATGCATCAGCCGAACATGTTCCTCAACAGCTTCCTCGGCTACACGATGTGGGACTACGAGTCCGACGCGCCGCGCATGTGGCCGGAGAAGCAGCAGTATCCGAGCTCGGAGCAGATTCGCGACGTGCTGGATCGCAATCCGGAGGCCGCGGCAGCCCGTGGTAAGTGGGCGGACGTCGGCTTCCTGAAGCAGGTCGCCGATCTCAATCCGCAGATGAAGGACACGCAGTTCGCCGACTACCACGGTCACGGCTGGAACTTCCGCGCGGTGTTCAAACGCGACCGCAAAGGCAACCTGCTCGATGCGGGGAACAACATCGTCAGCGATGACGATCCGCAGAAGTTCAAGAAGAGCGTGCACCTGTCGTCGATCCACGTCGACGTCGGCATGCAATGCGTCGATTGCCACTTCTCGCAGGACAATCACGGCAACGGCTACATCTACGGCGAAGTTGCTGCTGCAGTCGAGATCGCCTGCAAGGACTGTCACGGTACGGCGCAGGAGATTCCGAATCTGTACACGTCGGGTCCCGCGGCGTTGGGTGGCGGCACTGACATGACGACGCTGCGCACGCCCGATGGGCGTCGCCGCTTCGAATGGGTCGGCGAGGTGCTCTATCAGCGCTCGATGATGGATCCGAACCTCGAATGGAAGATGAGCATCGTCAAGCACGCGGTCGATCCGACCAGCCCCGAGTACAACGAGAAGGCGGCGCGCGCGAAGCTGATGAGCCGCGATACTTCGACGCTGAAGTGGGGCAAGGACATCAAGGCCGACAACCTGGCGCACACCGACGCGAACATGGAGTGCTACACCTGCCACACGTCGTGGACGACGAGCTGCGCGGGCTGCCACCTGCCGATTCAGGCGAACGAGAAGACCGAGCGCCATCATTACGAAGGCGGCGAGACGCGCAACTTCGCGACCTACAACCCGCAAGTCGCGCGCGACGACATGTTCCTGCTCGGCCGGCGCGAGCCGGCTGCGGGCGGCAAGATCGCGCCGGTGCGATCGACGTCCGCGCTCGTGCTGTCGTCGACGAATTCGAGTCGCGAACGCATCTACGTGCAGCAGCCGCCGATCGCCGCGAGCGGCTACAGCTCGCAGGCATTCAACCCGCACTATCCGCACACGGAGCGCAAGACCGAGACGAAGACCTGCTCCGATTGCCATCTGTCGAAGGACAACGACAACAACGCGATCATGGCGCAGCTGCTGGCGCAGGGGACGAACTTCGTCAACTTCGTCGGCTACCACGCGTACGTCGGCGGCGACGGCGAGGTCAGCGCGGTGACGGTCACCGAATGGGACGAGCCGCAGGCCGTGATCGGCAGCTATCTGCACAAGTATGCGTATCCGGATTGGTACGCGCAGCACGAGAAGAATGGCCGCAAGCTGCAGCAGGGCTACAGCCACGGCGCTGGCGATGCCGGCTGCCTGCAGTTGCGCGGCGAGTATCTGTACGTCGCCGAGGGCAAGAGTGGCGTGCAGGTCTACGACGTGGCGAGCATCGGCAACAAGGGTGTTTCGCAGCGTGCGATCACCGCGCCGTTCAGTCCGCTCGGTCAGGACACGCACATCGGCTCGAAGGATGCGACGTGCATCGCGCTGCCAACCAATCAGCCGATCAATCCGCTGCGTAATACCGGCGACAAGATGCGCAAGGTGAATCTGGAGCAGCCGTTTCACCCGATGTACAACTACGCGTACATCACGGATGCGCAGGAAGGCCTGATCCTCACCGAGATCAACACGCTCGCCGACGGCGAACCGCGTAACAACTTCCTCAAGCGCGCGCTGACGTGGAATCCGAACGGCGCCCTGAACGGTGCGCGTCACATCGCGGTCGGCGGCTACTACCTGTACATCGCCACGAAGCGCGGCCTCGCGATCGTCAGCGTCGATGTACCGCTGGAGCCGAAGTTGGTGGCCGAGGTGCCGCTCACTGACGTGCGTGCATCGGCGTTGCAGTTCCGCTATCTGTTCGTGGTCGACGGCGAGGGACTGAAGACGATCGACGTCACCGATCCGAAGTCGCCGCGCCTCGTGCAGAACAACACGGTGCGCCTCGGCGACGCTCATCGCGTCTTCGTCTCGCGTACGTATGCCTACGTCGCGGGTGGCAAAGACGGCCTGGTGATCGTCGACGCGGAGAAACCGGAAGCGCTGCGCGAGTATCAGCGATTCAACGCTGGCGGCGCGCTCAACGACGCTCGCGACGTGATCGTCGCAACAACCAACGCGTCGCTGTTCGCTTACGTCGCCGACGGCAAGAACGGCTTGAAGGTGCTGCAGCTCACGTCGCCCGAATCGCAGCCGAAGTTCTACGGCTTCAGCCCCGAGCCGAAGCCGCAGCTGATTGCGACCTACGCCACCGGCAAGCCTGCGCTGAGTCTGTCGCGAGGTCTCGAGCGCGACCGCGGCGTCGACGAGACCGGCAACCAGATCGCCGTCTTCGGCCGCCGCGGCTCACGCCCGTTGACGCTGCAGGAAATGCAGCAGCTCTATCTCGACGCGAACGGCAAACCCTGGGTGGTGACCGACAAATGAAACCCCTCACCGTCGCGTTCTTGCTCGTCGCATCGGGTGCAGCGCTGGCTGCCGAACCAGGGGTGGCTGATTACAAGCATCTCGGCGTCGCCTCCTGCGCAACTTCCGTCTGCCACGGCAAGCTCTCTCCCGCGCCAGACAAGCATGTCGCGCTCAACGAGTACCAGACGTGGACGCGCGAAGATCGACACGCGCAGGCGTATCGCACGCTCGAGCTGGCCGAGTCGAAGCGCATCGCTGCCAACCTCGGACTCGCGAGCGCGAGCACCGCGCCGATCTGTCTGAATTGCCACGCCGACAACGTGCCGAGCGACAAGCGCGGCCCCAAGTTCCAGATCAGCGACGGCGTCGGCTGCGAGGCCTGCCACGGCGGCTCGGAGAAGTGGATCCAGAGTCACGCCGCGGAGTCGGCCACCCACAAGGGCAACGTCGCTCTCGGCATGTATTCGTCCGAGCAGCCGTTGAAGCGCGCGGAGCTGTGCCTGGGCTGCCACCTCGGCACCAAGGATCGGTTCGCGACGCACGCGATCATGGGCGCCGGTCATCCGCGCCTGAGCTTCGAGATGGAGGCGTACACGGCGAACCAGCCGGCGCACTACGTTGTGGATGCCGACTACGAGCAGCGCAAAGGTCGCATCCCCGGCATGAACCTGTGGCTCACCGGTCAGATCGAAAGCACCCGCCGCATGCTCACGCTGCTGCAGACGGACATGTTCCACAGCGGCGGCATGTTCCCGGAATTCGCGTTCTACGATTGCCATAGCTGCCATCACCCGATGGACAAGATCCGCTGGAACGCGCAACGCGCCGGCGCCGGCATCAAGCCGGGCACGCTGCGCTTGCAGACGCAGAACCTGATCGTCCTGCAGGCGGTGACCGAGACCTTCGAGCCCGCCGCCTTGAATGAGCTCGTCGGCCTGACCAACGCTCTGATCCGCGCCGGGCAGGCCAATCGCGCGGCAGTCACCTCGGCCGCCAAAGCCTTGCAGGACTGGGTCGAGAAGCGCGAGGCACTCTCGCGGCGCCAGTTCTCCACTGCAGACGTAACGGCCATGCGCAAGACGCTGGTCAAGTACGGTGCGACCGACAAGGCCGGCGACTTCGCTGCTGCGGAGCAAATCGTTCTCGGCCTGGAGAGCTTGAGTTATTCTCTCGGCGACCATGACAAGAAGAAGGCGGCACTGGACCCGCTCTTCAACGCCGTGAAGAACGACACTGCATTCAGTCCTCAGCAATTCGCGAGCGCGGCCGCCAACGCGCAGCGTTCCTTCTGATCGGCTGCCATCATGCGTTTCGCCGCACGCACACATCCGGGTCGACGAGGAGGGCAGAACGAAGACTCCCTGGGCTGGGATGAGGCCAGCGGCCTGTACTTCGTTGCGGACGGCATGGGCGGACACGCCAGCGGCGACGTGGCGAGCCGCATCGTGAAGGAGACACTACTCGGCTCCGCGTTGCAGTTGCCGCTGCGGGCAGCGGTGCGACGGGCGCACGAGGAAGTTGCGCAGGCGGCTGCTGACAACACGGCTCATGCGAATATGGGCTCGACCGTCGTCGCCGCTCGTATCGAAGATCGTCATGCCGAAGTCGCCTGGGTCGGCGACAGCCGTGCCTACCTGTGGCGCGGCAACGTGCTACGTCAGCTGACTCGCGATCATTCGTATCTGGAAGTCCTGCGCGAGCAGGAGAATCTGTCGGAGACGCAGCTGCGCGGTCATCCGAACAAGAACCTCGTCACGCAGACGCTCGGCATCGGCACGCCGGAACCCTCGCTGATCAACGAACCGCTGCGCAAAGGTGATTGGCTGCTCCTGTGCAGCGACGGTCTCAACGACGAGCTGGAGGATGGCGAGATCGCGCAGATCCTGCGTACCAACGCTGCGCCGGATGCTGCCGCCGATGCACTGATCGCCGCGGCTCTTGCGCGCGGCGGCCGCGACAACGTCAGCGCGGTCGTTGTGGAGTACGACGGGCCGAATGGCGTAAGCTTCGATCAGAAAACGATACTGTGGCTGGCGGTTCTGGGCGGCGCCTTCGCAGCGATCCTTCTGGCGGTTCTCTGGTGGTGGCTCTACGGACGCTGAAGACAACTCGCTACATATGGCCGATACACAACCCAAGCTCGTCAAAGTCACGAACCAGCGCGAGATTCCCATCAAGCCGGACATGGTCCTCGGCCGCCAGGCGGAGTGCGACCTGCAGTTGACCGAAGGGCATGCCTCGCGCAAGCACGCCAAGCTGCTCATCGCCGACGACGGTGTGTGGCTCGAAGATCTGAATTCGGCGAACGGCACCTTCGTCAACGGCGCCAAGGTCACCGGCAAAGTGAAGCTGAGCTCGGGCGACCGCCTGCGCTTCGACGTCGAGGAGTTCGATTTCCGCCTTCCCAGCGCTGCGCCGCCGGTCGACGATGGCAAGACTCAGTATCGCGAGCCTGCGTCGGCCGCTGTCGACGCTGCGAGCAGCGGTCTGTACAAGCGGCCCGGCGCCTGGGCCGATCCGGACGCGATGGGCGACGGCGCGAACAAGACCAAGTTCATCGACCCGGCGCAGCTCAAGCAGATGGTCAATGCGCCGGCGGCGGCCGCCGTGAACACGGCGTCGATCGATGGCCCGCACCTGCATGTCGCGTCGGGCAGTCGCGCGGGATTGAACATCAAGCTGACGGTCGGCGAGTCGGGTGTCAGGGAATGGACTATCGGCAGCCAGGCGGATCGCGAAGTGCAGTTCCAGGACAGCGGCGTGTCCGCGCTGCACGCGAAGATCGTCAATGAAGGCGAGCGCTGGAAAGTGCTCGACCAGATGTCGGCGAACGGCACCTACGTGAATGGCAAGCGCAGCAACGTCAGCTATCTCACGGCGGGCGACCGCGTGCGGTTCGGGCCGGTCGAGTGCATCTTCCAGGCCTCGCGCGCCGGGGCGGCGCCGCGCCGTTCCGCCAGCCCGTCTGCGTCGTCGGTGGCGGGGAGCGAATCGAAGAACAAAACCCTGCTGATCGCCGGCATCGCCTTCGCCGTGACGATCGTCGTGCTGTTTCTCGTCTACAAGTTTGTCTTATAGTCGGGGAATGCGCTCTTCCGGACCCGAAATCGTTCCGTTCTACGCGGGCGAGATCAACCGTCGTGCCGCCCAGCTCTCGCGTGCCGGCAAATCAATCATCCCGATGCATCTGGGCCAGCCGACGCGCGGCCCATCGGACGCGACGATCGCTGCTGCCCAGCACGCGCTCGTCGCCGGCCCGAATGGTTATTGGGAATCGCACGAGCTCAAGGAACGCATCGCCGAGCACTATCGCGAGTGGTACAGCGTCGAGGTCGCGCCCGAGCGCATCCTGCTGACCAACGGCGCGAGCGCGGCACTCGTCGCCGTTTTCGCATCGATGTTCGCAACAGGCGAGCGCATCGCGCTGGCGCGGCCCGGCTATCCGGCCTATCGCAATACGCTGACCGCTCTCGGGCGCGTTCCGGTCGAGCTCGATTGCGGCTCGGCGTCGCGCTATCGCCTGACTGCCTCCGTGCTCGCTCAGCTCGAGCCGGCGCCGCACGGTGTCGTCGTCGCAAGTCCCGCGAATCCAACCGGCACGATGCTCGATGACGCGGAGTTGCGGGCGCTCGCGGACGAGTGCAAGCGTCGCGACATCGTCTTCATCTCCGACGAGATCTATCACGGTGTGACGTATCGCGGACGCTCGGTATCGGCGCTGGAGGTCACGCAGGACGTGATCGTCATCAACAGCTTCTCGAAGTTCTGTCGCATGCCGGGCTGGCGTCTCGGCTGGCTGGTCGTGCCGCCGCCGTTGATCAACAAGGTGCAGATGTACGTCGGCAACTTCTTCCTGACCGCGCCGAACGTCGCGCAGGCCGCCGCGGTCGCCGCGCTCGGCGACGGCAACGAGCTGCGCGGCGCGATCATCGAATACGCCCGCAACCGCGAGATCCTGCTGCGCGAGCTGCCAAAGCTCGGCATCCTGCCGGTGGTGGAACCGGAGGGTGCGTTCTACATCTACGCAGACGTGTCGCGCTACACGCAGTCGAGCCTGGAGTTCTGCCACAAGCTGCTGGAGGAGACGGGCATCGCGCTCGCGCCCGGCGTGGATTTCGATCCGGTCGGCGGCGGACCGTTCGTGCGCTTCTTTACGGCGGTTTCGACGCAGGAGATCGAGCAGGCGCTGGAACGCCTGCATCGCTGGCTGCAGCTGTAACCTTTGACGCCCGCGCCGCGTCCAACCCGGACCATGCGGCAACTCCTTCTCGTTGCATGTCTCGCGTTCGGTGCCGATGCGGCTGCGGTGCCGACTGACAGCGAGATTCATCGACTCATCGAAGAGCGCGTCCAGACCATCGCCGGACCGGAAGGCGGCATGGGAATCGTCGTCGGCGTCCTCGACGAGAAGGGACCGCGCGTCATCGCTTACGGCGATGCCGGCAGCGCCGACCGACGTCCGCTGAACGGCGATACCGTTTGCGAGATCGCGTCGGTGACCAAGGTGTTCAGCGCGCTGCTGCTGGCAGACATGGTCCGCACGCGCGACTTGAAGCTGACGGATCCGGTTGTGAAGTACCTGCCGAAGGGCACGACGCTGCCCGAGTACAACGGCCGCTCGATCACGCTCGTCGATCTCGCGACGCATACGTCCGGGCTGCCGTTCATGCCCGACAACCTGCCGGACTTCCAGGGCAGCTACTCGAAAGCGGCGCTGTATCGCTTCATCGCTGCTCAGACGCTGAAGCACGACATCGGCACCGAGTGGGACTACTCGAATCTCGACTACTGGCTGCTGCAGGAGGCGATGGCGACTCGCGGCCGCGCCGACTTCGAGCAGCTGCTGCAGAAGCGGGTGATCGGGCCGCTCGGCTTGCGAAGCACGGCCATCACGTTGTCGCCGGAGTTGCAGGCACGCGTCGCGATCGGTCATGACGCCGTGATGCAGCCGACCCGGCCCATCTCATCATCGCCGGTGTTCAATCTCATGCCCGCGGCGGGCAGCATGCTCTCCACCGCCAACGATCTGCTGAAATTCCTGAGCGTAACGATGGGGTACGAAGACTCGAAGCTTGCGCCGACGATGGCGAAGCTGCTGGAGACGCGCCGACCGGCGGGCGATCTCGAACAGGCGCTCGGCTGGATGGTGCAAGGAGAGGGCGAGGATCAGATGATCCTGCACGACGGCGGGTCGCTGGGCTTTGCGAGCTCGGTCGCGTGGCTGCCGCAGCAGCGCGTCGGCGTAGTCGTACTAATGAATCAGGCCGGCAATGTCGGTGACATCTCGCGCCATCTGCTGAAACCGAGTCTGCCGCTCGCACAAGTCTCGCGGGCACGACATACAGAGATTGCGCTCGACGCCGCAACGCTGGATTCCTACGTCGGACGCTACGACCTGGAGGACGAAGGCGTCACGACGATCGCGCGCGACGGCGCGTTGCTGACGATCGAGTTGCCTGCAAGCTGGGGTCTGCCGAAGCTGAGCCTGCACGCCGAGAGTCCACGCGAATTCTTTGCGACCGAGTTGCCGCTGCGAGTGACCTTCGAGGTCGACGCCAACAATCGCGTCACCGGAATGCTCGTGCACCCGCCGCGCAGCCAGCGCACGATCCCTGCGAAGAGATTGTAGTTTGCAGAGTCAGGCTAATGCCTGACCCACAGTACTGAGAGCGGTTGTGGGTCAGGCTTTAGTCTGACATGGTCTTGCGACAGAACTCCGCGGTCGCATCGTCCGCCGGAAAACTGCACTCGATCCGCAACTCGTCCAGCGTCACGTCGTGCGGCGTCCCGAACGTCGTGATCGTCGAGAAGAAGCGCAGTTCCAGATCATCCCTGCCGAACACCGTGTTGAGCAGCGGTTGCGGCGTCGATCCCAGCTCACGCGTGCGCCACTCCGCCGGCACTCCCGGATATGCCAGCACTTCATCCAATAGCGCTCGCGCCTTTGCATCCGAGGGCGCCACCGCGACCTGGTTGTGCAGATGGCGCAGCACGTCGATCGCCAGCTCCTCCCAGTTGCGCAGCACGCTGCGCATGTCCTGCGGATCGAAGATCTGCCGCAGCATATTGACGTGGCGCGGCCCGCCGGGACGCAGGATCTCGAAGATCCGCCGCGTCGATTCGTTCATCAGCAGGATGTCCCAGTGCCGGTTCGTGACGATGGCCGGATAGGGTTCCTGATGCTGGAGAATGAACTCGATGGCACGACGGATCGGCGCCATCTCGGGACTCGCGAGATCGGTCTCCCGATAGCGAGGCGCGAAACCCGCCGCGACAAGCAAGGCATTGCGCTCGCGCAGCGGCATGCCGAGCGCGTCGGCAAGCCGCGCGATCATTTCGCGACTCGGCTGTGACTTGCCGGTTTCCACGCAGCTCAAATGGCGCGGCGATACGTTGGCTTCGAGCGCCAGCTCGAGCTGGCTCAAGCGGCGGGTGGTGCGCCATTCGCGCACCAGGGTGCCGACGTGCGAGAGGGGCGCGGCCGGCAGCGCGCTGGAGTGGGTGGATTGCACAGGGCGCATCATACGGCGGGGCTCGCAGGATTCCATGACCTCCGAGGTCATTGCCGGCATGTCGGCTGCACGCGTTCAATTACGTCCTTGGCAGGTGTAATGGTTCGCACGGAGAACTCGAAATGCATCGCAGACAATTCATGGTGGCAGCGGCGGGCGGGATCGCGGCGAGCATGCTCGGCGCATGCGCGTCCAACTCCGGGCCGGCGCAAGCCGTTTCAGGGACTGGCAAAGCAACTGACGCTGCGGCCTGGAGCGCGGCGCGGCGCTTCGCGCCGTTGAAGTTCGGAAAGATCGCATACGTTGACCGCGGCCATGGGCCGGCGGCCTTGTTCCTGCACGGCTTCCCCGTCAGCAGCTTTCAGTGGCGCGGAGCCTTCGACCGGCTCGCCGGCGAGCGGCGGTGTGTCGCGGCTGACTTCCTCGGGCTGGGATTCACCGAGGTCGCTGCCGGCCAGAGCTGCGCGCCGAGTCAGCAGGTCGAGATGCTCGCGGCGCTGCTCGATTCGCTGTCGATCTCGACCGTCGATCTGTTCGGAAACGATAGCGGCGGCGCTGTTGCGCAGCTGTTTACGGTGCGTTATCCGCAGCGCGTTCGGACGTTGCTGCTGACGAATTGCGATGTCGAGCCGGATAGCCCGCCGCCGGCATTACAGCCGGTGTTGGCCGCTGCTCGCGAAGGCAAGTTCGCCGAGACCTGGCTCGCACCTTCCGTCGCGAACAAGTCGTTGGCGCGCACCAAGGACGGCCTCGGCGGCGCGACGTTCACTTATCCAGAGAATCCCACCGACGAGGCGATCGACATGTACCTCGCTCCGCTGGTGAGCTCGCCGGAACGCCGGAAACTGACCGACTCGTACGCGCTCGCGCTCGATCCGAATCCGCTCGCTGGCATCGAAGCGTCACTCAAACGCTGCAACGTGCCGACGCGGATCGTGTGGGGCACGGGCGATACAATTTTCAAAGAGGCAGACGCCGACTATCTCGATCGCACGCTGCCGAGCTCACGCGGTGTTCGGCGCATCCCGGGCGCGAAGCTGTTCTTCCCGGAAGAGTTCCCCGACATCATCGTCGAGGAAGCGCGGAATCTGTGGGCCAGCGCGAAGAGTTAGTGCTGCTCCGGTAACGCGACGAGAGCGGCCACTCGCAGTTGCGGCTGGCCGATGTTGCCGAACACGGTCGAGCAGCGCAGCCGATCGTAGTCGACACGGATTGACATGTACGGCAGCACGTCGCGACGCAGTTGCTCGACCAGCTCGCAATCGCTCGGCCCGAGCCTGAGGCCGGGTGCGCGCGTCATCGAGATCGTTTTCCAGGTCGCCGGAAAACGCTGCACGTCTTCGGCGCTGGCAAGGTGCTCACTGCGTACGCGTGCGACGAGCTGTTGCTTGCTGTCGTATGTCGTGAGCGCTTCGATGTTCTCCGGCGTTGCTTCGACCGGCGATTCGAGCGTGATCTCCATACGGCCGTGGGTCACCATGTCGGTGCAGCCGAACGAGCGAATGCGCAGCGTGTCGCGCGCACCGAGTGTCTGCAGAATATCGCTGACCTTTCGGAACAGCGCATCGCACGAATATACCGTTGCGTAGCCGCTGTACGCGAAGCTGAGCGACTGCACTTTCCAGACGGCTTCGACGATCTGCAACACGCGGCTTGCCGGCGGATCGGGTGTTCGCGCGGCAACGGAGGAAGACAGCGTGACGGACAGCGACACGGCGGTGATGCAAAGCACACGACTCACGATGTTCATTACATAGTCCCCAGAACATGGTTGCGGCTACGGGAACCACGGTAGTCCGCGACACTTAGCAGACCCTTACACGCGGCGTGAGCCGCAATCGGCGCGATACTTAGCCGAGACTTAGGGATCGTGCTTGACAGCGAGCGCGTGCTCGCGGAACGTGCCGCTATTCATGCGTATCCTGCTCGTCGAAGACGACAACATGATCGGTCACAGCCTGCGGCAGGCGTTGACTGAGACGGGCTTGTCTGTCGATTGGGTGCGCGACGGAGTGTTAGCGGAGAGCGCACTCGCACAAGGCAGCTACGCAGCGGTGTTGCTCGATCTTGGGCTGCCGCGTCGGTCGGGTCTGGAAGTCCTGCGGCGAGCGAGGCAGGAGGGTAATCGTACGCCGATGCTGGTGCTGACTGCGCGCGATGGTCTCGATGATCGCTGCTCCGGTCTCGATCTTGGTGCCGACGACTATCTCGTGAAGCCTTTCGATCTCCGCGAGCTGCTCGCGCGGATGCGCGCGATCATTCGACGCGCAGGTGGTCATGCGCAGTCGACGATCGGCACGGCGCAGACACAGCTCGATCTCGCGACACGTCAACTCGTGCATGGAGGCACGACGATCGATCTGTCGGCGCGTGAGTTTCATCTGATGCACGCGCTGCTGGAGCGGCCAGGCGCGATCGTGTCGCGCACGCAGCTCGAAGAGCGCATCTACGGGTGGGGTGAGGAAGTCACGAGCAACGCCGTCGAAGTGTTGATTCACGGCGTGCGTCGTAAGGCGGGCGCCGATGTGATCCGCAACGTGCGCGGGTTGGGCTGGCGTGTCGCTGGAGCACATTCGTGAAGTCGCTACGCGAGCATCTGCTGCTGTGGCTGCTGCCGGTGTTCCTGGCGGCGGCGATCATCGCGACGGTGTGGACGTACTACATGTTCGGGAACATGGTCACCATGTTCATGGACCACCAGATGAGCGCGCTCGCGGATTCGCATGCGGTGGAGACAATCGGCCCGCCCAATCTGCGGCCGTTACCCGGTCAGCACATTGAGAAGGGCGCGTTGATCGTGCAGATCTGGGACGGGCAGGGCAGTCTGCTGACCAGTTCGTATCCGTCGCTCGCTGTGCCGTTGCAGACGACGGACGGATTCAGCGATGTCAAAGTCGGCTCGCAGCGCTGGCGCGTCTACACGATGCACGGGGCGGGGCGCACCGTGCAGAGCATCCAGAACCTCGAGTTCCGCGCGATGGTGATCAACAAGCAGGCGTTCACCACAGGCCTGCCGATCGCGCTGTTGATGCCGATCTCTGCGTGGATTCTCTGGTTCGGGGCTTGTCGTGCGATGGGCAAGCTCGAGGCGCTCGCGCGAGCCGTTTCGGCGCAAGATGAAAATACCCTGCGCGAGCTGCCGACGCAGGGCGTTCCTTCCGAGATCAGTCCGTTCGTGATTGCCGTCAACAGGCTGCTCACGCGATTACGCGATGCGTTCGCTTCGCAACGACGCTTCGTGCAGGACGCGGCGCATGAGCTGCGCACGCCGATCACGGCGATGACGCTCCAGCTCGAGAATCTGAAAGCGTGTCCGATGGACGCGGAAACGGCTGTGCAGGTTTCGCAGTTCGAAGCGGGATTGAAGCGCACCAAGCGGTTGATCGAACAGCTCCTGCGCCTGGCGCGTCAGGAAGCGCCGCAGAAAGCGGACGCTGCGTCGAACGTGGATCTGGCGCCATTCCTGCAGGAGCTGATCTCGGATCTGATGCCGTGCGCGGATCATCGCGATATCGACATCGGATTGAGCGTCGACATCAACGCCAACGTCCGCGCGAATCCGCACGAGCTGCGCAGCCTTCTGCACAATCTGCTCGACAATGCCTGTCGTTACACGCCCGAGCACGGCGTCGTCGACGTTCGACTCTTCGCGGACAGCGGCAAGGTCGTCGTCGAGATCGTCGACAGCGGCCCTGGCATCCCGCCCGACCTGCTGCCGCGCGTGTACGACCGCTTCTTCCGCATCGAAGGCTCCGACACCGAAGGCAGCGGCCTCGGCCTCGCCATCGCCAAACACGCCGCCGAACGTAATCGCATCGACCTCCACCTCGACAACCGCATCGAGCGCTCGGGCCTCGTCGCCCGCGTGACGTTCGCAGAGGCGGTGCCGGGGCAAAAAAGCGCACCAAAACTCAGCACCGCAGCATAGGGTTTTGCTGCGCTGCTGAGTTATGAACTGATTTCTTCCCCCGGCACCAACATCCCAACGTCCCAACATCCCAACGTCAAGCGGCGTCTTGTAACAGCCGCACTTCGCGCTGCGGATACGGAATCTCGATCCCGTGCTCGCGGAATGCCTCCAGGATGCTCTTGTTGATCTCGGCGCCGGCCGCGCCGTAGTCCGGCACGCCGACCCACGGCTTGACCGCGATACTGATCGATGAATCCGCGAGCAGACGCACGCCGATGATCGGCGCGATGTCGTGCAGCACGCGCGCATTCGCCTGCAACAACTCCTGAATCACCTTGAGCGCCTGATTGATCTCGGTGTCGTACGCGACGCCCACCGTGATGTCGAGCTGCCGGATTTTCCCGTAGTTGTGCAGGATCTCGCCGACGATCTTGCGATTCGGAATCACCACGCGCGAGCGGTCCGGGTGAGTCAACGTCGTCTGGAACAGCGTGATCGTCTCGACCGTGCCTTCCTCGCCGACGATGCCGATGTACTCCCCGACGCGGAACGGCTTGGTGAGGATGATCGTCAGGCCCGCGAACAGATTGCTCAGCAGCCCCTGCGTTGCCAAAGCAATGCCGGCGCCCATCACGCCCAGGCCTGCAACCAGCGGCAGGAGCTCTACTCCCAGGTTCTGCAAAGCCATGATCACGAACAGCAGCGAAATCAGGACACGCGCGATGCGGATGATGAGGCTGCGCACCGGCGGCTCCATTTCGAGGTGCAGCAGCGCGCGCTCCAGCCAGCGGGAAATCTGCCTGCCGATCAGGTAGCCGATGATCAGGATGATCATCGCGGTCAGCAGTTTCGGGCCGAATCTCAGCGCGAGATCGATGACGGTGGAGCGGATCTGCTCGATGGTTTCGACGGGCGCAGCCATTGGTGTCTCCCGGATTGCAGGTCGATGAATCGCAATATTAGCGACCCTCCGACGAGCCGTTGATCGTGAAACGCATTACCGGGGCCAATTTCCAAGCTGGGAGGACACCTGATGAACAGGTCGAGATCACTGAAATCGCGGCCGCCGGGCATTCTGTTAACGACGCTCGGTGTGGTCGCTGCATTGGCGGGCGCAGGAGCCCAGGCCGACGGCCTCGCGGACCTCTTCGACGGTCAGCTGCCGAACAACTTCCCCTTCCTCAACGGCGCGGGCACGGCCGCGACCTTCAGCACGGCGGGCTTCGTCGATCTGACGAATCAGTTCCACGTGCCGCAAGGGACCAACGGCCGCTCGTGCGAGTCCTGCCACCTGCCGCAGGTCGGCTGGAGTATCCGGCCCGTCGATGTCGAGCTGAAGTTCCTGCTGACGCAAGGCAACGACCCGATCTTCAACCCGCAGGACGCCAACAGTCCGACGCCGGACGTCTCGTCGCTGCAGGCGAAGCGCGCGTCGTACAGCATGCTGCGCAAAGGTCTGTTCCGTCGCGGCGGCGCGATCCCGGCAGCGGGCGAGTTCTTCATCGCCAGCTTCGATGACCCGCTGGGTGCCGGCGCATCGTCGACGACGGTGCAGGCGTACCGCCGTCCGCTCGCGACTGCGAACTTCCACATCGCGATGAACATCGGCTGGCATGACCAGAACACCAACGGCAGCGGCAACGTGTTCCAAGGCCTGAAGACGCAGGCCGACGGCAACATCAAAGGCGGGCAGGAGGGCGCGCCGCCTACGGACGACACGCTGAACTCCATCGCGAACTACGAGCTCGGGCTCGCCTTCGCCCAGCAGCTCTCGTTCAGCGCCGGTCTGTTGAATGTCTGCGGTGCCAAGGGTGGGCCCGAGAATCTTTCGGCGCAGACTCAAGTGAAAGGACCGTTCGACCTGTTCGACGCCTGGCGCGACCTCAAGCCCGGCTCGTGCGGGATCAAAGCGGTCGATCGCAAGCGAGCGCAGATCGCGCGCGGCCAGGACGTCTTCAACTCCGCCGGCTGCAACGGTTGCCACAATGCGGCCAACAACGGCAGCAACGTGGACGGCAAGTTGTTCGACATCCACGCTTCGCGCGTGCAGTTCCGCAAGCCCGGCATGCCGCTCTACACGATGCAGAACAAGCAGACCGGCGAGACCCGCGAGACGACGGATCCGGGCCGCGCGCTGCGCAGTGGCAAGTGGGCGGACATGGATCGCTTCAAGGTGCCTTCGCTCCGTGGCATCTCGGCACGCGCGCCGTACTTCCATAACGGTATCGCTGCCAACCTGGACGAGGTGGTCAGCCACTACGAGGCTGAGCTGGGCTTTACGTTCGACGAGAGGCCGGGCGACCGCGCCGCTCTGATCGCGTTCCTGGAAGCACTCTGACCCACCTTCGATGATTCCGGCGGCGGCAGGGTTGTCTCCTGCCGCCCGCCCGGGCGGCTCCGCGGCCCTTCGTGCTCGACGGCGCCGCACTCCTGGCAAACCATCCGTGTTCGGAATAAATCATGTCGGGACGACAGGGTGTCGTTCGTCCTTGGATTGACTTCGAACATTCACTACGGGAGTTTCGTAATGACCCTGCATACCAAGGCGGCCACAGTGCTGGCCACGTTGACCGCGGCATTCGCGGCAACTGTTGCAACGTGCGCCATCCCGACCCAAAGCCATGCCACGGAGAATTCGACGATGACCCAGATTCCGCAGCCCACGAAGAGCGGCCACGTGCCCGTCGATGGCGTGAACTACTACTACGCCGTCTACGGCAAAGGCGAACCGCTGCTGCTGCTTCACGGTGGCCTCGGCCAGATCGAGATGTTCGGTCCGAATCTCGCCACGCTCGCCAGGCACCGCACGGTCATCGGTGTCGACCTGCAGGGTCACGGCCGCACCGACCTGGGCAGTCGCGAGTTCAGCCTGATCGCCATGGGCAACGACCTTGCCGTCATCGTGAAGAAGCTCGGGTATCAGAAGGTCGATGTACTTGGCTACTCGATGGGGTCTGGCGCCGGCTTCCAGCTTGCGATCCAGCATCCGGAGGTGGTGCGCCGCCTCGTGCTGGTCTCCGCGATCTTTTCGACTGACGGGTTCTACCCCGAGATGCTGCCGATGCAGGCCGCAGTGGGCTCGGCGATGGCCGAGCAAATGAAACCCACGCCGATGTACCAGTCATACGTCGCCGTCGCGCCGCATCCGGAAGACTTTCCGAAGCTGCTCGACGCGATGGGCGGGTACATGCGCAAGACCTACGATTGGACGGCGGACGCGAAGAAGCTGACGATGCCGACGCTGCTCATCTACGGCGACAGCGACATGGTTCGTCCCGAGCACATCGTGAAGGTCTATCAGTTGCTCGGCGGTGGGCTGAAGGATGCAGGCTGGCAGCGCGAAAACATGTCGGTAAATCGCCTCGCGATCCTGCCGAACGTGACTCACTACGAGATGGGCCTGGCACCGCAGATGGTCGAGACCGCGCTGCCGTTTCTCGACGGTTACGGCAAGACCAAGACCTGGAGCGAGCAGGTCAGCGAATCTAAGTAAGCTGTAATTCGAGTCGGGCATAATTCACCGATGAAGCCAACCTTCGCATTGATTGGTTTACCGACTGATCGCCACTCTTCGTACCTGCGCGGGCCCGCCAAGGGGCCCGCGTTCATTCGTGCCGCGCTCGCTTGTGATGGCAACACGATCGCGTCCGAGGACGGCCACGAGCTGGGTCGCGATCTGATCATCAACGATTGTGGCGACGCGCCGCTGCACGAGGCGGATGGCGACGACGAGATCATCGAGCGATCGATCCTCGCGCCGCTGCGCGCGGGCCATTGCCCGATCTCGATGGGCGGCGATCACTCGGTGACGTATCCCGTGCTGCGCGCGATTCACGCCGAACGCGGGCAGGTGGACATCCTGCACTTCGACGCACATCCGGATCTGTACGACGACTATCAGGGCAACAAACGCTCGCATGCGTCGCCCTTCGCGCGAATCATGGAGCAGGGGCTCGCGCGTCGACTAGTGCAAGTTGGCATTCGCACGCTCGAGCGAAAGCAGAGAGCGCAGGTCGAGCGCTTCGGCGTCGAGATCATTCCGATGCGGACGTTCTCGCCGTACGCGGTGCCGATTCTCGAAGGTCCGCTGTACGTGTCGATCGATCTAGATGGACTCGATCCGTCGGTTGCTCCCGGTGTGTCGCATCACGAGCCGGGCGGGCTGACGATGCGGGATATCTTGAACGTGCTGCAGGCTCAGCGCGCGCCGCTGGTGGGTGCGGATATCGTCGAGCTGAATCCGGATCGAGACATCAACGGCATGACTGCTACGGTCGCGGCCAAGCTAGTGCGCGAGTTGTGCGCGTACGCATGCGGTCGGGCGTAGTCAGGCTAAAGCCTGACCCACAAGCCTGGCTCCTGCTGTGGGTCAGGCTTCAGCCTGACTCTTTCACAACGAACGGTTTGTGCTTGACGTCCTTCAAGCACGAGACATCCAGCGACTTCTGATCGGCTGTCTGCAGGAAATGCGCGGCGATATCGTTCGCGCATTTCTCGTTGATGAGTCCCTGAAGACTGTGCCCGCCGTGAGGCACGACGATGACGCGGCCGTTGGAGAGTCGTGACGCCGCCGACTTCGCCGCTGTCGGCGGCGTCGCGGGATCGTTGTCGCCGACCATGATCAGCACCGGTACATCGGACTTCACTTCTTCGCCGAAGCCAGCCGGGAGCTTGCCGCGCGGCCATCCCTTACAGCTCTCCACGTGCGGTCGTGCGCGATGGTCTGCGAGGAACGTGCCGCGGCCGTTGGCGGTGAGTTGCTGCGGATCGATGCGGTCGATGTCTTCCGTGCAGGTAATCGAGAGATACAGGCCGTCGGAAATTTCCTCGTTGAGATCGACGTTGCGGCCGATCTGGTAGTCGGCGAATGCCTGGTAGTTGCCGCTCGCTGCCTTGTGCAGCAACAGTGGGATGCTGCGCATGGACTCAGGCTGGTAGATCATCCCGCGCAGAGACTCGGCGAAGTCGTCGGGATGGAGATCGACCTCGGTCGCCTTGTTATTGCGCGGATCCTTGACGGTCACGCGCACTGGACCTTGCTCCGCTCGCTCGACCGTGCGCTTGTAGTCGGCTTGCAGAGTGGGAAAGGCTGCCTTGCACGCCGGCTCGGCTTCGCAATCACGAAAAACGTTCTGCAGGGCGTGCTCCGCGTCGGTCGCGAAGTGCAGCGGCATCGGCTGCGTCATCGCGGTACTGCCCCACAAGGTCGCCGTGCGCACGTGCTCGCCGTGCTGACGGATGTACACGAGCGCCGCGCGCGTGCCGTACGAGGCGCCGTCGAGATTGATCTTGTCGTAGCCGAGCGCGGCGCGCAGGTCGTCGAGGTCGTCCATCGCGTACGTCGTCAGGTAGTAGCGCAGGTCTGCGTGCTTTTCGAGCTCGGCGCGGCATGCCGTCAGCACCGGGACGTTGAGCGTCGGCAGGAAAACCTGCAGCGAGCCATCTTTCGGCAGCGGGCAGTGCAGACCGTTCGACTTGCCAGTGCCGCGCGCGTCGACCAGCACGATGTCGCGATCGGCCAGCGACGGGTCATTGCTATACCAATCCGCCGCTGACGTCGCGGCTTCGCCCGGGCCGCCGAGCAGCACGAACACCGGATCCGGCTTGGGGTTCGCAGCCGTCGCTTGCAGCACGTGGACGTTCAGGTCGATCGTGCGTCCGGTCTTGGCGGCACGGTTTTCCCACACGGTGAACGTGCCGCACTTCGAAGGCTGCTTCACCTTCGTGGCCTTGCACGGCTGCAGATGCAGATCTCCCGCGCCGGCCCAGGCTGTGCTGGCGGTCAGAAGCGCGAGTGCGGCGATAGCGAGTTTCATGTTCTTGGTCTCCGCTAGTTCAGGATGAACGGCTGGTGCTTGACGCCCTTCAGGCACGTCGTGTCCAGCGAACGTTGATCGGCAGTATCGAGGAATCGTGCGGCGATTGTCTTTATGCACTGTTCGCCGATGAGTCCTTCGGACGAATGTCCGCCGTACGGTACGACAATCATGCGAGCGTTCGTAAGGCGGGACATCGCGGCTTTCCCGGCGCTTGGCGGCGTGGCCGGATCGTTGCTGCCATTGACCATCAGCACCGGCACATCTGACTTCACTTCCTCGCCGAATCCCGGCGGGAGCTGACCGCGCGGCCAGCCTTTGCAGCCTTCCGTGTGTGGGCGTGAGCGATGGTCCGCGAGGAAGTTGCCGCGATTGTTGGCCTGTACCTGCAGCGGATCAGAGCGGTCGATGTCTTCCGTGCAGGTGATGGAAAAGTACAGACCGTCCGCGATGGCTTCGCCGAGCGAGATGTTGCGAGAGAGCTGGTGCTCCGCAAACGTCGTGTAGTCGCCGGCTGCCGCCTTGTGCAGCAATAGTGGAATGCTTCGCATCGATTCGGGCTTATACAGCATGGCCCGCAGCGACTCGGCGAAGGCATCGGCGTCGAGTGTCACGTCGGTTGGCTTGTCATTGCGCGGATCTTTGACGGTCAGGCGTACCGGACCGCCTGCGACGCGCTCGACGGCGCGCTTGTAATTCGCTTCAAGTGCCGGGAACGCAGCTTTGCATGCGGCTTCGGCATAGCAATCGCGGAAGACATTGCGAAGCGCATTTTCGGCATCAGGCGCGGCGAGCAGTGGCATCGGTTGGGTGAGCGCCGTGCTCGCCCACAGAGTCGCGGCGCGGACGTGTTCGCCATGCTGGCGGATGTATACGAGCGCCGCGCCCGTGCCATAGGAACCTGCATCGAGATTGATCTTGTCGTAGCCAAGCGCAGCGCGGACGTCGTCGAGATCGTCCATCGCATACGTCGTGAGGTAGTAGCGCAGATCTGCGTGCTGTTCAAGCTGCGGCCGGCAAGTCTTCATCAGGTCGACATTCAGCGTCGGCATGAAGGCCTGTAGCGGCGCGTCCTTCGCGATCCGGCAATGCAGGCCGTTCGACTTGCCGGTGCCGCGCGCATCGACGAATACGAGATCTCGCGTCGCGCGCGCGGGATCTGCCAAGTACCAGGTCGGGCCGTCGCTCGCGGCAGCCTCGCCCGGTCCGCCGAGAAGAATGAACAGCGGATCCGGCTTGCGATTCGCACCGGTCGCCTGCAGTACCACGACGTTGAGATCGATCGTGCGTCCCGCCTTGGCAGCGCGATTCTCCCATACCGTGTACGTGCCGCACTTCGCAGGCTGCATCTTCTGGTCCTGGCACGGCTGCAGATGCAGGTCACCGGCGCGCCCCCAGGCGTTGCCGGCAGTCAGCAATACGAGAACGGCGATGGCAGTCGTGCATGGATTCATGTGTCGGGGCCCGCTGTGAACAGTCCGGCGAAGATTTCGATTGCGTCCCACAGATTCTGCAGGCGCAGATTCTCGTTGGCCGCGTGCTGGTTGTTGTCGAAGTTCGCGAGCGGTACACCGATGACCGGTGTCTTGGCGTCACCCTGGAACAGATACATCGGCACGCTGCCGCCGAGCGAGGGTGCGACGACGATCTTCGCGCCAGCCATCTGCTCGACGACGCGAGCGACGTGCTGCGCCATCGGATTATCGAGCGGCGTGCGCGCTGCTGGATATGAGCCTTCCTTGTCCCAGGAGAGCAGGGCGATCTTCGGATGAGCGAGCCGTGTCGCCTCATCGGGCGGCTGGCGAACGATGAAATAGCCTTGTCGCTCGACGTGCTGCTCGACGCGCCGGCGTACGCCGTCAGGCGTCTGATTCGGCACGAGCCGGAAGTCGATCGATGCTGTCGCTTCCGAGCTGATGACATTGGCGGCTGCTTCGCCAACAGCTCCACCGGCAATGCCACGCACGTTCAGCGCCGGCAGCATCAGCTGCGTTTGCAGCGATGCGGTCTCGCCCTCAGTGCGTGCGAGTCCGAGATTGCGTTTGATCTGCGCATCGTAGTCCGGCATCTCGCGCGCGGCCTTCAGCTCCGCTGGCGTTGGCGCCCGTACGTCGTCGTAAAAGCCAGGAATCAGAATGCGCGCCTGCGTATCCCGCATGCTGTCGAGCAGATGCGTGAGCAGCACGATCGGATTCGGCGCCCAGTTGCCGTAATGGCCGCTGTGCAAGCCGCGATTCGGGCCATAGACGGTGATATCGAGCGCCGTCGCGCCGCGCACGCCAAAGAACACGAGCTTGCTGCCATCCTGATGTACCGGGCCGTCGCAGATGACCCAGAGATCGGTTTTCAGCTCGGCCTGGTAAGTCTTCAGCAGCGCTTCGAGATGCGGCGAGCCGGCTTCCTCTTCGCCCTCGAAGAAGAAACGCAGGTTGACGTTGGGCTGCCATCCCGACGCTCGCAGGGCGTCGAGCGCTGCGAGGATGGCGATGATCGGTGCCTTGTCGTCGCTGGTCGAGCGCGCGTACAGGCGCGACTCGGGATCGAGACGCTGCGGCAACGAGCGCAAGTCCACGACCGAGCCGTCCGGCCGTCGCAGCGTCGGCTGAAAGGGTTCAGTGGTCCACCCGCTCTGGCGCGTCGGCTGGCCATCGTAGTGGACATAGAAGGTGAGGGTCCGAGTCGCGCCCGGTACATCGAGTTTGCCGAAGACGACCGGCGGTGCCCCTTCGAGCTCCAGCAGCTTGGTCTCGACCTTCCGCTCGCGCAGGGCCTGCGCGATGAGCTCCGCATTCTTGCGGATGTTCGCAGTGTCCGCAGCGAGATTCGGGATTGCGAGGAGCTGTGCAAACTCGCCGACGATGGCGGGTTCGTGCTGCTGCCTATAGGCGCGGACAGTATCCCGGACCTCGGTCGCAGAAGGCCCGGCCACTGCCTGCCCGGCAACCGCTAGAATCAGCCATGTCGTATGAAATCGCACGGTCGCAGCCTAGCGGCGCACCGCTGCGCCTGCCAATCGTTTTAAAAGATACGAGAGCATCAGCGCCGTGAATCTCGACCGCTTCGATCTCAATCTGCTGGTCGCCTTCGAGGCGCTGATCACCGAAGAACAAGTCACGCGTGCCGCGCGGCGGCTGCATATCACTCAACCTGCGTTGAGCGGCGCACTGGCGCGACTGCGCACAGTGTTCGGCGATCAGCTGTTCGTCAAAGACGGCAAGAGCATGCGGCCGACGCTGCGTGCTCGCGAGCTGGAAGGGCCGATTCGCGAAGCGCTCGCGAAGGTGCGGCAGGCGATCGGTCGTCCCGCGTTCAAGCCTGAGTCGTCCGCAATCACGGTGCGCATTGCGACCAGCGACGACCTGGAGGTGACGCTGATTTCCAAAGTGCTCCAGCGCGTGCGCGCTGCGGCGCCGTGCATGCGACTGGCCATCCGGCGCGTGAATGGCGTGTTCGAACTACCGGCAGACGAGCTTGCGTCGGGCGCGCTCGACCTCGCGATCGGTCCGTTCCCGCAGGGTGCACATCAGCCGGGCGGCGTGGTCGTGTCTGCGCCGCTGTACGACGATCAGCTCGTCTGCCTGGTGCGCGAGGATCATCCGACGATCAAGCGAACGCTGTCACAAGCCCAGTTCCTGGATGCGTATCACGTCGTGGTCTACTACCCGGAGGGCGGCCACGGCATCGTCGATCAGCTGCTCATGCAGCGCGGCGGGCGCCGACGCAAGATCGCAATGTCGGTGCCGCACTTCATCACTGCGGCGTTTGCCGTCGGTCAGTCGGATCTGCTCGCATCGGTGAACTCCAGAATCGCGGAAAGTCTGCGTCGCGCCGCAGGAGTCCGCGTCCTGAAGTTCCCGTTCGAATCGCCCAAGATGAACTACGGGATGTATTGGCATGGGCGCCAGACCACAGATCCGGCGCACACGTGGCTGCGCGAAGTGATCATCGAAGCGGCGAAGGACGACAAGCGCCGGCGTTAGCGCGGTCGACGTCGGCGCCACCGTCGCAATTGTGATTGCAGGTCAGGCTGTCAACCGCGCGTCGAGCTCTCAAGCGTCGCGAGGCGTTTCTGCAGAAACGCTCGCACCGTGGGCTCGCGCTCGAGACCGATCGCCATCTCGTAGGCCTGACGCGCTTCGTCATGCGCGCCGGTCGTGGATAGCAGCTCCGCGCGCGCTGCCCAATAGGGTTGATATTCAGTGAGCCGATCATCGGCCGCGATTTCGTTCAGCGCATCCGCTGCGGCTTGCGGCCCATGCAACTCGGCAATCGCGAGCGCGCGATTGATCGCGACGACGGGCGAGTCCGTGAGCGCTACCAGCGCATCGTAGAACTGCACGACTTCGGCCCAGTTGTCGTGTCCCGTGCGGCGTCGGTGGACGTGCGCCGATTGTAGTGCCGCTTCGAGCTGAAAGCGGCCGATCGTCCCGAGCGCGCTCGCGCGATACAGCACGCTCTCGGCTTCGTCGATCATC
>DATJIP010000108.1:0-39556 GCA_035493235.1 Steroidobacteraceae bacterium | reverse complement strand
GCGCGAGGCGACTGGACAGCTGACCGCGTGGACGCATCACAAGATCGAGACGTTGCGCCTGGAACCGACGGCGCGGTCGCGATTGCAGGCGCCCTGAGGTCAGAGCCGTGGGTACTCGAGCTGCATCGCGACGATGTAGCGTGTGCGCGCTGATCGGCGATGGCTACGACGACGTTCGTGGGATGCGAGGCTTGCGGACAAGCAGCGAATCATGCTCAGGCAACGCAAACGGCTACAATGAAGAATGAACTGCAAATCTCTCGCCGTGCTGCCCTGCCTGCTCCTCATCAGCGTCGCCTCGGGACAGTCGCCGGTCCAGTCGTGCAACTCCACCCCGCCAGCGCCGTTTTGCAGTGCTGTCTCCGGCGATCGCTCGCAGGGCTGGCTGACTCAGCATCGTTCCGAGGTCATGGCGCGCAACGGCATCGTTGCGACCAGTCAGCCCCTGGCAGCGCAGGCGGGGCTCGAAATCCTGAAGCGCGGCGGCAATGCAATCGATGCGGCCGTCGCGACCGCCGCGATGCTCAGCGTCGTGGAGCCGATGAACGTCGGTCCCGCTGGCGATATGTTCGCGATCATCTACGTCGCGAACGAGAACAAAGTGTATGCGTTGAATGCGAGCGGCAAGGCGCCGAGCGGCGCCACGGTCGCGCGCATGAAGAAGCTCGGCTACGTCTGGGATGCGCGCAATTGGGGACCGGGTTCGGGCATGCCCGAAGGCGGCATTCTCACGGTGACAGTGCCGGGTGCAGTGTGGGGCTGGGACGAAGTGCAGCGCCGCTTCGGCACGCTGACGTTCAAAGAGACGCTGCAGCCGGCCATCGACTACGCCGAACAGGGCTTTCCGATTTCCGAGCGCATCGCGCACGACTGGGAGCTGCCGAAGGGACTGGGCCCGGTGCCGAGCGATCCGCGCGAGTGCTGCACGCAGCTCGATCCCGATTCGATTGCAACGTGGTACATCGATGGCCGCCAGCCGGTAGCCGGCCAGATTCATCGCAATCCGGGCCTGGCGCGGACGTTTCGCATCCTGCAGCAGCAAGGTCGCGACGGCTTCTATAAAGGAGAGATCGCGCAGGCGATCGTCGCCAAGTCGAGCCGTCACGGCGGCACGATGACGCTCGAAGATCTCGCTGCCTACAGCGGCGAGTGGACAGCTCCCGCCCGGACCAACTATCACGGCTACGACGTGTTCACGTTGCCGCCGCCGGCGCAGACGTGGGCCACCGACGAGATCCTGAACATTCTCGAAGTGTGCGTGCCGAAGTGGGCGCCGGGACAGACGCTGGCGTCGCTCGGTCCCGCGAATCCGAAGTACTGGCACCTGTTCGTCGAAGCGAAGAAGCTCGCGTTCAACGATCTGTACGAGTACAACGCCGATCCGAATTTCTCGAAGGTGCCGCTGGAGCGCTTGCTCTCCAAAGCGCACGCCGAGTCGTTGTGCGGCAAGGTCGATCCGAATCGTGCTTCAGTGCCGAAAGCGGGGGGCAACGCCAAGAGCGATGGTGACACCATTGTGCTGTCGACCGCCGACCGCTTCGGCAACATGGTGGCGTGGGTCAACAGTCTCTACGATAGCTTCGGCTCCGGGCTCACCGTTCCCGGTTATGGCATCACGCTGCACGACCGTGGCGGATTGTTCACGCTCGATCCGAAGAGCCCGAATGCGCTCCAGCCGAACAAGCGTCCGTACAACACGCTGTCTGCAGGCTTCGTCATGCGTAACGACAAGCCGCTGATGACGGTGACGTTGATGGGCGGCGACGTGCAGGCGCAAGGCATCGCGCAGGTGCTGGTGGACATTCTCGATCTCGGCGCCAATCTGCAAGCTGCTTCGGACATGGCGCGATTTCGTCACACGCAGGTGCCGAACACGCTGATGATGGAGTCGCAGCTCGTCGCGCTCGTCGGCGCACAGCTGCAGGCGATGGGTCACAACGTCAAGCCGATGAACGGTACGCCGATGGGCGGCTTTCAAGCCATCATGGTGATGCCCGAGACCGGCGCTTATCGCGCCGGCTCGGATCATCGCAAGGACGGGCAGGCGGTCGGGTACTAGTCCGACGAGCGCAGGACTTGCGCGCCGGTGATGCTCGCGATCGACGCCGTGCCAGCCTGGCGCATGATCGTCGCGAGCTCACGAGTCAGGATGTGGAGTACGGCTTCGACGCCAGATTGGCCGAACGCTGCCAGGCCCCACACCTGAGGTCTGCCGATGCCGACTGCGGTGGCTCCAAGCGCGAGCGCCTTGAAGATATCCGTGCCGCGACGGATGCCGCCATCGATGAACACAGGTACGCGGCCTCGCACGGCGGCTACTACTTCAGGCAAGCAATCCACCGTCGCGCGCAGTGTCTCTTCGTTGCGGCCGCCGTGATTCGAGATGATCACTGCATCGGCGCCGTGCTCGACAGCGAGTGCGGCATCCGCGCCTTCCATGATGCCTTTGACGATGAGCTTGCCCTTTACCACTTTGCGCAGTCGATCCAGATACTCCGGCGTGATGCCCGCGGGCGCGAGGCCGGTGATCTTGGACACGTCGAGCCCTTTGAACATGGGTCCGCGTCGCCACATGTCGTGCGAGTCGTCGACGTGGCAGCTGGTGCACGGCCGGTTGTCGACGCGCATTGCGCGCGTCAGCGTTTCGTTGTTGCGCGGGCCGGGCAGATCGACCGTGAGTGCTATGGCCGGGCAGCCGGCATCTTCGGCGCGCCGCACGATTGCGGTCGTGACCTTCCAATCATTGGTTGGATAGAGTTGCTGCCAGATCGGCGCGCCGCGGGCATCGCGGACTTCTTCGAGTGAAGCGGACGTGCCGGTCGAGAGCATCATCTGGACGGAGCGACTCTTGGCCGCGCGTGCCGTCGCGACCTCGGCGTCCGCGTGAAACGCACGTTGCGAGGAAACAGCGGATAGATACAGCGGGCTCGACCATTTGCTGCCGAACACGGTGGTCGATCTGTCGACTTGACTGACGTCATTGAAGCGCCGCACGCGAATCTCGTAGTGCGAGAACGCGTCGTGATTGCGGGCGACCGTGAGGTCGTCGTCAGCACCCGTCGCGATGTACGCGTAGTGCGCAGGCGGCAGCGCTTCGCGCGCCAGTGCCTCGAATTCCATGACATTGAGAACCTGATCCGCCGACGTGACAGGGTCGGCTTGCTTGCGAAAGACTTGTGCGGGAGAGGCGGCGCTTTGCGCCCAGCCGCGTGAGTAGACCGCCGGCAATGCGGCCAATGCACCGAGTAGCGCCCGTCGCGTTGTTGACATTGTTGTTCCCCGTGATCGCGTGGCGGGGACAGTATACGGCGTCGGACGACGTCGATTGGAGTTGTGCGATGCCTGCAGTGCTTGCGTTGGGTCTCGACCCGGTGTTCGTAGACCCGAAGGCGATGGGCGGTTACAGCCCGGCAATGGTCCGGGCGTTCATCGACTCGCACCTGGACCGCGTGCGAGCTGCGGGGTACGAAGTCGAGAACTGCCTGGTCGACCTGGGAGAGACGGCGGCAACTGTACTGAGCGAAAAGCTGCGGGAGCGCAGCTTCGATTGCGTTCTGATCGGTGCAGGTCTGCGCGCGCCGGAGCACTCCATGCTGTTCGAGAAGCTGTTGAACGCGGTTCACAGCCTGGCGACCCAGGCGAAGATCTGCTTCAACACTACGCCCGGAGATTCGCTCGAGGCGGTGCGGCGCTGGGTGTGACGATCAGGGCCGCGGAACTCCCGCGAAGCGGCTGAGCAACAGCCACTGCGGGAACGCCTGGATCAGCTTGCGCGAACCGGAGAGTTTGATCGCGCGCTCGCGTACGGCCGCAGCCAACGGCGCATCGCCGAGCCACACGTGCACGAAGGTGCGCAGGTCGGCCTCGACACACAGATCGACTTCGTGACCGGGATCGGTGACGCACAGCTCGACGTTCGGGCGTTCGAGCAGCAGCCAGAAATTGTCCGCGCCGCGGCGCTTGCGCGGCACGCCGCTGAACGAGAACAGCACCACCACGCGTTGCTGCGGCAGCC
Source organism: Steroidobacteraceae bacterium (assembly GCA_035493235.1). GTDB lineage: Bacteria > Pseudomonadota > Gammaproteobacteria > Steroidobacterales > Steroidobacteraceae > Steroidobacter. The sequence continues at coordinate 35,541 of DATJIP010000108.1, read as the reverse complement.
GCTCGCGATCGAGTCGATGATGCAGCTGCCACATCAGAAAATCGGCATCGAGATTCTCTGCGTCGACGCGTACGGACCAGCGCTGGCCCCAGTTGCCGAGCGCATCAATGACGGACTTGAACTCAGTCCCTGCTTCGGTGAGGCGATACTCACGTACTCGCCCGGAGCGCGCTGCCGTACTCGCAACGACTCCTGCGTCCTCGAGCCAGCGCAAGCGCTCGGCAAGCAGCGTGCGCGAGATCAGCGGAATGCCGCGATGGATCTCGTTGAAATGCGAGCGCCCGGAGCACAGCTCGCGAATGATCAGCGGGGTCCAGCGCTGCGCGAACACTTCCGAGGCGACCGCCACGGGGCAGAACTGACCATAGCCTTTCATGCGGCGAGTCTAGTAACGGCGCCCGAGTGTCACAAGTCCATTTCCTGTACTGGAGGCGGGCGTGCCGCTGCGGAAAACTGCGCGCAAGGCTTGGGCAATCGGAAGCGGGGTTGCGATGCGTTTGATCCTGGTGGCGGCGCTGGTCGTCGTGCTTGCGGGCTGTGCGAGCCAGCCGAGACTCGGGGCCATCGATTTCCCAATATCGTGCTCACGACCGGCGCAAGTCGAGTTCAATCGCGCCGTCGCGCTCTTGCACCACATGACGTACCCGGAGGCGCGCACGGCATTTCAGCGCGTGACGCAGGTCGAGCCGGGCTGCGCGATGGCGCACTGGGGCGTCGCGATGACGTTGTTTCAGCCGCTCTGGCCGACGCGGCCGACTCCGCAAGACTTGCAGCAGGGATGGAGTGAGGTGCAGACGGCGAAGCAGGGATCCTTGACTCCGCGCGAGCAGCTGTTCGTCGCCGCGGCCGAGGCGTTCTTCGCTGAACCGACATCGCGCGACTATTGGTCGCGCATTCGCGATTGGGAACGTGCAATGGAGCGGGTTTACGCGTCGTTCCCGGACGATCCCGAAGCCGCAACCTTCTACGCGCTTGCGCATCTTGCAGCATCGACTCCTGCAACTGCGCGTGCACATGCGGATCGGGCAGGCGAAGTACTCGCGGCCGTGCTGGCCCGCGATCCCGATCATCCCGGCGCCATGCACTACATGATTCACGCGAACGACGTGCCTGGACGCGAGCACGATGCGCTCGACGTCACGCACAAGTACAGCGAAGTGGCACCGCGCAATCCGCATGCGCTGCACATGCCCACTCATATCTATACGCGCTTGGGAGAGTGGGACAACGTCATCGCCGGCAATCTGCAGGCAGCCGAGGCCGCGCTGGAGCACCCGGCCGGCAAGCATGGCGAGCTGGTGTGGGACGAGTTTCCGCACGCGATCGAATACCTCGTGTATGCGTATCTGCAGAAGGGCATGAACGACGAGGCGAGCGCGCAGGTTCGACGGCTGCTCGCTACACCCAATCTGGAGCCGACGTTCAAAACTGCATTTCATCTGGCCTCGACGCAGGCTCGCTATGCATTGGAGCGGCAGGCATGGAGCGAAGCGGTCGCGCTCGTGCCGCGCCAGCCGGCGGTAGTTGATTGGAGTCGGTTTGCGTGGCCGGAGGCCATCACGCATTTCGCTCGCGGTCTCGGGGCCGCGCACTTGAAGGATGAGCAGGTGGCGGCGGCATCGGTCGAGCGACTGGCGGCACTCGAGGGTTCGATGCGAACTGCAGGCGAAGAGATATTTGCCAAAAACATCCAGATGCTTCGACTGGAGCTGAGTGCGTGGATCGCGCACGCGGGCGGCAAGCAACAACAGGGCATCGATCTGATGCAGCAGGCCGCCGCGCTCGAAGCTTCGACGCCAAAGCATGCGGTGACGCCTGCACCGACGCTGCCTGCCGAAGAGTTGCTCGGCGACATGTTCATGGAGCAGGGGCACGCCGCGGATGCGCTCGCTGCCTACCGGCGCGCGTTGGATCTCTACCCCAATCGATTGAACAGCACGCTCGGCGCTGCACGCGCCGAATAAAGGGAGCTGTTAAAGTAGCGGCACACTGTGAATGCCGCGGTCGCCAAGGTATTTGCCACCTATCCACCGAAGCTGCGCAAGCGTCTGCTCGCACTGCGGCGGATGATCCTGGAAGTCGCGAAGCAGACCGAAGGCGTTGGCAAGCTGGAAGAGACGTTGAGGTGGGGCGAGCCCGCGTACGTCACCGCGGAGACCGGCAGCGGCAGCACGATCCGCATCAATCGCCACAGAAAGCAGGATCGGCAGTACGCGGTGTATTTCCATTGTCAGACGACCCTGGTCGATTCGTTCCGTGGGCTGTTTCCCAAGACGTTCAAGTTCGAAGGCAACCGCTGCATCGTGTTCGACGAAACAGATCGCGTGCCGGCGGCGGAGCTGAAGATCTGCATCGGCATGGCGCTGACCTATCATCGGAAGCGATGAGCGATGGACGTCAAGCTTCTGCTCTCCGTTGCAGTTGCCGCAGGCATGGTGGTCGCAGCTGTTCTTGTTCGTCTCGTTCGACGGCGTGCAGGAAACGCACATCCGCATGCAATCCACGCCTGAAGAGCAGGGGCCGCTCTTGAGCAATCTGGCCGCGTACCTCGTTGCCATTTGCTTGCGGAACTCTTCCGCCCGCTGCGGTGCGCTGGCGGCAGGTGACGTCCTACAAGTCGATCAGGGCCGACGTCGTCAACGCTGGCGGCAGGTGGATCAATCGCGATGTGGTGACCGACAGCGGTATCATCACCAGCCGCAACCCTGGCGACCTCCTGCACATTGACCATGACCAATCACAGCGCAACGTGGCCGCCACTGCCGTACGAAGAATGGCGAGAGACCGCTGCCACGTTGCACTTGTGGTTGCAGATCGTCGGCAAGGTCGCGCTGGTGCAGCGTGCGTGGGTCAATCACTCCTGGCACGTCGCGTTGCGCATAACGGCGAGCGGTGTCGGGACGGGACTGATTCCGCACGCCGGCGGTGCTTTTCAGATCGATTTCAACTTCGTCGAACACTGTCTGCGGCTGCACGTCATTGACGGCGGCAGCGCCAGCTTGCCGCTGCGACCGCAGCCGACCTCGCAGTTCTATCGCGACGTGATGAGTTCGCTGTCGTCGCTCGGCGTGCCGGTGAAGATCAGGACGATGCCGAACGAGCTGCCCGATCCGATTCCGTTCGATCAGGACGAGACGCATCGCTCCTACGACGCCGAGTACGCGAACCGTTACTGGCAGGTGCTCGCGCGCACACACTGCGTGTTCGAAGAATTCAGAGCGCGCTTCATCGGTAAATGCAGCCCCGTGCATTTTTTCTGGGGCAGCGCCGACCTGGCGGTGACTCGATTCTCCGGGCGCACGGCACCGACGCATCCAGGCGGTGTGCCGTATCTGCCCGATTGGGTGGCGCGCGAGGCGTATTCGCACGAGGTCAGCAGTGCGGGTTTCTGGGCTGGCGGGGATCAATATCCCGAAGCGTGCTTTTATTCGTACGCGTACCCGGAGCCACCGGGCTTCGCGGCTGCGCGAGTCGGCCCGCTCGGTGCGCACTACAGCGATGCGCTGCGCGAATTCGTGCTGCCGTATGAGGCGGCACGTCGTGCGGCATCTCCTGAAGCGGCCGTGTTGGAGTTCCTACAAAGCACCTACGAAGCTGCAGCCAACCTGGGTAAATGGCAGCGAGACACACTGGAACAGCGTCGCCTGCCGTGAGGAGTGATGCGGCGCTTGGGGGACGTACGGTACAGTTTAGCGGCCACACGCTTCCCTGAGATGTCGTTTGACTCTTGCGCCCAACACCAACATCGCTCTGATGGCGTCAACCGATTGGCAGGGCTCGCCGATCGGCCCGCCCGCGGTTTGGCCGGCATCGCTGCGCAACGTCGTCGATGTCATGTTCGCACTGCCGAACCCCGCGTTCGTCGTCTGGGGCACGCAGGAAACACTCCTATATAACGAGTCATTCCGTGCCAGCGTCGACATAGGAACGGCCGAAACCTTCGCCAGGCCGCTCGAAGTCGCCGCGCACTATCTGGCCGAAGATCTGGCGCGGCTGATGCGTGACGCGCTTGCAGGACAAAAGACCGTCTTTCGCACGACGCCGTTGCGGCAGGAAGACGGCACGATCGGCGGTGCCCTCTGCGTGTCCAACCAGAGCGAAGCACGCTACCAGACGCTGTTCGATTCGATCGACGAAGGGTTCTGCATCATCGAATTCCTCGATGGGCCCGACGGCCCGCTGAGCGACTACGTGCACGTCGCGGCGAACGCTGCGTACGCGATCAATACCGGCATTCCCAACGTCGTCGGCCAGAAGGTCCGCGAGATGGTGCCGGACGAAGCCGAGGGCTGGGTCAAGCTTTATGTGGAAGTGCTCAAGACGGGGCAGCCGATCCGCTTCGAGCGCGAGCTGCTGGCGACCGGTCGTTATCTCGAGCTCGCCGCATTTCGCGTCGAGCCGGTCAGCCGTCGCGAAGTTGCGGTGCTGTTCAAGGACGTCACAGCGCGCAAGCGCGCCGAGCGCGCATTGCATGAATTGAACGAAACGCTCGAAGTGCGAGTAGCGGCTGCGCTGGCGGAGCGCAAGGTTCTGGCCGACATCGTCGAAGGCACCAACGCATTCGTGCAAGTGATCGACCTGGACTTCCGTTGCATCGCCATCAACGGCGCCGCGTCGCGTGAGTTCGAGCGGATCTTCGGTGTCGCGCCGAAGGTCGGCGAGCGGCTGCTCGACGTGCTCGGTGAGCAGCCAGAGCAGCTCCAGGCCTTACAGGGAATCTGGTCGCGTGCTCTGCAGGGCGAGGACTTCTTCGAGGTGATCGCCTTCAGCAGTCCCGCGGGCGAGCGGCGGCAGTACGAGATGCACATGAGCATGCTGTACGACGCCAACGGTAATCGCATCGGTGCGTATCAGTTCGCGTACGACGTCACCGAGCGGCTCGCCGAGCAGGAACGACTGCGCAAGACTGAAGAAGCGCTGCGCCAGGCACAGAAGATGGAGGCCGTCGGTCAGCTCACCGGCGGTCTCGCGCACGACTTCAACAATCTGCTTGCGGGAATCTCCGGCGCGTTCCAGATGATTGGCGTGCGTCTTGCGCAGGGTCGCACGCGTGACGTCGATAAATACGTGACGGCCGGGCAGGGCGCAGCGCGTCGCGCCGCTTCTCTCACGCATCGCCTGCTCGCGTTCTCGCGGCGGCAAACGCTGTCGCCGAAGCCGCTGGTCGTGAACCGGCTGATGACGGAGTTCGTCGAGCTGGTGCGCAGATCGGTAGGTCCTTCGATCCAGGTGGAGACCATCGAGGCAGTAGGGCTATGGCCGACGCTGGTCGACGCCAATCAGCTGGAAAATGCGCTGCTGAACCTGTGCCTCAACTCACGCGACGCGATGCCGAACGGCGGCCGGATCACGATCGAAACCGCGAACAAGTGGATCGACGATCGCACGGCGCGCGAGCGCAACCTCGAGCCGGGGCAATACATCACGATCTGCGTCAGCGACACCGGCGTCGGCATCGACAAGGAAACCCTGGAGCGCGTCTTCGAGCCGTTCTTCACGACCAAGCCGATGGGGCAAGGGACGGGACTCGGGCTGTCGATGGTCTACGGCTTCGCGCGCCAGTCGAAAGGCCACGTGCGCATTTATTCCGAAGTCGGCAAGGGCACGATGGTCTGCATGTACCTGCCGCGCTACCACGGTGACGAGCAGGTCGAACCGGTCAACGTCGTTGCACCGGAGCCCTCGCGCGCTTCCGACACCGTGGTGCTCGTCGTCGACGACGAGCCGACGGTGCGCATGCTGATCACCGATGCGCTCGGCGATCTGAACTACACGTGCATCGAAGCGGTCGACGGGCCCAGTGGTCTCGAGGTACTGCAGTCGGACAAACGCGTCGATCTGCTGATCACGGATGTGGGTTTGCCGGGCGGGCTCAACGGCCGGCAGGTGGCAGATGCAGCGCTGGCGTTGCGGCCGAAGTTGAAGGTGCTGTTCATCACTGGCTATGCGGAGAACGCCGCGCTCAACCACGGCCACATCGGGCCGGGCATGGCGGTGCTGACCAAGCCGTTTGCGATTTCGGAGCTGGCGCGGCGAGTCGAGCGGATGTTGGGGCGGAGCTGACTCAGCGGCTGCGAGGGTCGAGCACCATTTCCTCAGGTGTCAGCACGCCGTTGCCGTCGACGTCGAGGATGTGAAACATCCGTTGCGAGCCCGCGGAGTATTCCGCTTCGGTCAAGACGCCGTCGTGATTGCTGTCCAGATCGCGAATCTTGTCGGCGTCCGACTCGGGATGATTCGCCCACACGATGCTTTCCGCACCGTGACTCGCTTCGATTTCGTCGCGAGTGATCTTGCCGTTGTGATCCTTGTCCATCATCTCGAAGCGCTTGGCGGCAGTGGCCGCGTGCTTTTCCGCAGTGATGCCGCCATCGGCATTGCCCTCGGCTTCCTTGAGTTGCGGACGCTGGCACCCGGGCGACTCGTCGGCGGTGGCGGGGGGCGAGAAGCCGCAGGCGAGGAGCGCGGCGAGGACTGCTGCACGAGTGTTCATCGCGAATCCCTCCTGGAGAATCCCCGGAACATCGACCCGCAGCTAGCCTACCTCATTGACGCGGGCGAGTCCTGTCCTGAAAGCGTTTGACGGCGGCATCGATTGTGAAAAAGAAGTGGTCGCTGCCCAGCACGGCGTACAGGCCCGAGCGCTTCATCACGTCGCGCACCGGCGCCTTGACGCCCGCAATGTAAAACTCGATGCCCTTCTGCTTGAACTCCGCCGAAAGCTGATGCAACGCGGTGTCCGCGGACGAATCGAGATCGTTCACGGCGCTCGCGTCCAGGATCAGCGCTTTCAGCGACGCGGCGTGCTGTCGGCAAATCTCGTGGACCTTCTCCTTCAGGAACACCGTGTTCGCGAAGTACAGCGACGCGTCGATGCGCAGGATGACCAGCCCCGGAATCGTCTCGGCTTCCGGAAAGTGTTGCACGTTGCGGAAGATGTTGGTGTTCGGCAGACGGCCGAGAATCGCCGTGTTGGGCCGCGTGTTCAGCGTGATGAACAGCAGGATCGACGCGACGATGCCGAGCAGCAGCCCCGGCATGATGCCGAGCGCCAGTGTCGCGGCGAATGTGAACGCCAGCAGGATGCCTTCCGTGATCTTCACCTTGAACAGATAGCGAATCTCGCGCGTGTCGATCAGCCGCAGCGACGAGACGATCAGGATCGCGGCGAGCGTCGCGCTCGGCAGATAGTGAAACAGCGGTGTGAAGAACAGCGTAGTGATTCCGACGCACACCGCCGAAACGATCGCGGCGAGTTGCGTGCGAGCGCCGGCCGCGGCGTTCAATGCCGAGCGCGCGAGACTGCCGGAGACTGCGTAGCCCTGCGACATGCTCGAAGCGAGATTGGACAAGCCGAGCGCCGTCAGCTCGCGATTGGCGTCGATGTCGTAGCCGAATCTGTTGCCGAGCGCCTTGCCCACCGAGATCGTTTGCGCAAAGCCCACCAGCGCCATCGTGAAAGCGAGCGGCAGCAGTTGGCGAACGTCGATCCAATGCATCGCCGGCACGCTCAGATGCGGCCAACCGCCGCTGACCGGTCCCAGTACGCTCACTCCGTGCACATCCAGTCCCAGCGCGTACGCGAGAATTGTGCACACGATGACGAGAGCCAATGGGCCCGGCGCCGTCGGCGCCCAGCGTTTCGCAGCCCACAGTGCGACCACGCAGCCGAGCGCAATCGCCATCGTGATCGGGTTCGCCTGACCGACGTGCGTGACGACGTCCATCGCCGTTCGATACAGCTCCGGGTGCTGCGGGCCCCTGACACCGAGCACGTGCTTCAACTGTCCTATGACAGTGATGACGGCAATCGCGGACGTGAAGCCGGCCAGCACTGGATACGACAGGAAGTTGACGAGGAATCCCAGTCGCAGTGCGCCCATCGCCAATTGGATCGCGCCGATCAGGACGGTCACGAGCAGCGCGAGTGCGATGAACGCAGGCGTTCCAGCCGTCGCCAGCGTGCCCAGGCCCAGCACCAGCATCAGCGAGTCCACTGTCACGGGACCGACCGAAGTCTGCCGACCGCTGCCAGCAAGTGCGTACACGATCATCGGCAGGATCGAGGCGTACAGCCCCATCACTGGCGGCAAGCCGGCCAACAGCGCATACGCCATGCCTTGCGGCACGAGGAGTGCTGCGACAGTGAGGCCAGCGATTACTTCCTGTCGCGGGTTGGCCGTGCGGTAGGTTTCTGAGAGCGGCGTGAACCGCAGCCAACGCTGCCAGGTCTCATCAGGCGTAAGTGCTTTGGGCGCTGAGGTCTGCTCGCGTCGCGCCGCCGGCGCCGCCGCGCGCAGCACGGCCGCATCGAAAATCGTGTGCTCGCTGGCTGACGTCGGCGATGGCATCGCGCGCAGTTGCAGGGCGATCTCGTACGGACCGATCCGAACGATTTCGCCCGCGTTGAGCGCCTGTCGACGGATGCGCTGCGGACCGACGAAGGTGCCGTTGGAGCTGCCAAGATCTTCGATGAAACACGTCCCGTCGGTCTCGCTGAGCACCGCGTGCTGCCAGCTCACTTGCGAATCCTGCAGGCAGATTCCGCAGGCAGGGTCGCGGCCGATCACGAGTTTCCCGCCGTGCAGGGGGTAAGTGCGCTCGGTGCCGTCGGTTTCGCGGACAGTGATCCTGTTCAACGGCCGATCTCGTGGTTGAGCTGTGGCGCCATCATAGGACGAGCCGCGTACGCTTGATACACTCGATCGCAACAATGAACGACGCGTCCGCCCCTCCGACACACTGCGCCAACTGCGGTGCGCCGCTGGCTGATCGCTACTGCGGTCGCTGCGGCCAGGACAGCCACGTGTCGCTGTCGTTCGGTCACTTCACGCACGAGCTGGTCGAGGGCCTGTTCCACGTCGACTCGAAGTTCTGGCGCACGCTGCGCACGCTGCTGATCCGCCCGGGGCTGCTTACGCAGGAATACCTCGGCGGCAAGCGCAATTCCTACTCGCCGCCGTTCCGCAGCTATCTCGTGATTTCGATCGCGTACTTCATCATCGCGTCGGTTTTCGGCGCGCCGGGCTCGCGCGTGCTGGCGTCGAGCGGTCAGGAGCTGACGCCAGCCGACTGCGCGCAGATGGCGGCTCATCCGGGCTGGTTCCTGCAGTTGGTGCCTGACCTCCAGGCGTCGTGCGAGCGTGCGCTGAGTAACAATGGACGGGCGCTTACTGCAGCGATGGAGAATCTGTTACCGAAAGTGATGTTCGTCGTCCTGCCCCTGGTCGCGCTCGTGCAGTTCTCGATTTATCGACGCCAGCGGCCGCTGTACCTCGAGAACCTCGTGTTCGTGCTGCACTTCCAATCGTTCTATTACCTGGCCAGCGCGGGCGCGTTGCTGCTCGCAGCAGGAATCGGTGCGTTCGCCGGCGGCAGGGACTCGATCGGCCAGGGCCTGGAGTTTGCGGTGTACCTGTGGAGTTTCGTGTATCTGTTCTTCGCCGAGCGACGTGTCTACCGCGCGAGCGCTCTGAAGATCGTGCTCGGCCTGCTCGCGGTCACGGTGTCCTACATGATTTTCTACTCGCTCGGCGTGGCAGTCGCCGGGATGTACGCATTCATCCGGGCGTAGCGGGTCGCGTTGGCAACATAACCGAAAAATTCGCCGGCAGAGCTTGGCCTTTGACCGGCGATCCCTTGTCGCTGCCCGTCGCAGCGCGTGGAATAGCGCCTTCGACGGAAAGAAGAGGAATCGACAACCCGTGCTCTTCGCTGCTGAGACATGGCCGTTCACCGCAGCCACTTTTCTGATGCTGCTGATCGCCTTCGTCGAGGGCTTGGCGATGGTCGCCGGAGCGACGCTCTCAGGGCTGCTGCACCACCATCTGCCGGATCCGTGGGACAACGTGCACGGTCCGTTCGACAAGCTGCTCGGCTGGCTGCACGTCGGCCGCGTCCCGTTTCTGGTGCTGGTCGTGCTGTTCCTCGCCGGCTTTGCGCTCACCGGCTTCGCACTCAACATGGTGGCGCATCGGTTCCTCGGCATCTGGGTGCCGCCGATCGTCTCGGTGCCCGCGGCCTTTATCGCCACGCTGCCGATCGTGCGCATTCTCGGCGCGGGCCTCGCGCGCCTGATCCCGCAGGATCAGACGTATGCCGTGTCGTTCGATTCGCTGGTCGGACGCGTCGCGACGATCGTCGGCGGCACCGCGCGAATGGGTTATCCGGCACAAGCGCGGGTACCGAACGAACACGGTCAGACTCTTTACGTGATGGTCGAGCCGGACACCGAAGGCATGACGTTTCAGGGCGGCGAGCGTGTGCTGCTGACCAGGCAGATCGCGGGCAATCGCTTCGCCGCCGCCGTCAACCCGTGGCCGGACCTGATCTGAAACGCTGATTCGCGATAACTACAGGAGATACGTGAATGGGCACTCCCCTGATGATGGACAACCTGATTTTGATCGGCATTGCTTTTCTCGCGCTGCTGGTCATCGGGCTCATCTTCTCGCGCTTGTATCGGCGCTCTTCGAAAGAGCGCGCTTTCGTGCGCACGGGGCTGGGCGGACAGAAGGTGGTGATGGACGGCGGCGCGCTGGTGTTCCCGGTCTTTCACGAGACGATTCTCGTGAACATGAACACGCTCAAGCTGGAGGTGATGCGCTTCGGCAAAGATTCGCTGTTCACCAAGGACCGCATGCGCGTCGACGTCGTGGTCGCGTTCTTCGTGCGCGTCGTTCCCACGAAGGAAGGTATCGCGAATGCGGCGCAGACCCTCGGCGTGCGCACGATGGATCCCGAGCAGCTGTCGCAGCTCGTTGAAGACAAGTTCGTCGACGCGCTGCGCGCGGCGGCTGTCGCAATGACGATGCAGGAGCTGCTCGACAAGCGTCAGGACTTCATCCAAGGCGTGCAGAACGCAGTGAGCGAGGATCTGCTCAAGAACGGTCTCGAGCTGGAGAGCGTGTCGCTCACTCGCATCGACCAGACGGCAATGCAGTTCTTCGATCCCAACAATGCGTTCGATGCGGAAGGCCTGACGCGACTCACCGAGCAGACGCAGCGTCGCAACAAGGAGCGCAACGAGATCGAGCAGGACACGACTGTGGCGATCTCCCGCAAGAATTTCGAAGCCAAGCAGCTGCAGTTGGAGATCGATCGTCAGAAGCGCTTCGCCGAGCTCGCCCAATCGCAGGAGGTCGCGTCGCGCGAGGCCGAGCAGGGCGCCACGGTCGCCAAAGTGCAGGCCGCCAAGACCCGCGAGTCCGAGGAGGCGAAGATCCTGGCTCAGCGCCAGATCCGCGAGGCCGAGGTCGCGAAACAGCAGGCTGTCCGGCAGCGCGAAGTCGAAGCCGAGCGCGAAGTGCAGATCGCGTCGATTCAGCAACAGCGCGCCACGCAGATTGCCGAGCAGGAAAAGGCGATTTCGATCGCACAGAAATCGGAAGAGCAGTCGAAGGCGCAGTCCAGCGCCAACCTCGCGCTCGCCGACGCGGTGAAGTCCGAGCAGGCCGTGAAGACCGCAGAGGAAGTAGCGAAGGCCGAGCGCGAGAAGCAGGTGACGCTGGTCCTCGCGGCGCAGGAAGCCGAGCGTCAGGCGATTGGCGTGAAGGTTGCGGCGCTGGCCGAGCAGGAAGCTTCGGAAGCGAAGGCCCAGGCCATCCGCACGCTGGCCAAGGCCAACCGCGAGAACTACGAAGCGGAGGCGGCGGGCAAGCGCGCGCTCAACGAAGCCATCAACACGCTGTCGAACGCGCAGATCTCGCTGCAGGAGAAGCTCGCGCTGATTCAGGGCCTGCCGCGCATCATCGAGCAGGCGGTCAAGCCGATGCAGAGCATCGACTCGATCCGCATCATGCAGGTTGACGGGCTCAACGCCGGTGCGGCCGGTGCGCAGGCTGGCGACGGCGCGCCTGCGCCGTTGTCCGGGAATCTGGCCGAGCAGGCAGTCGGTGCTGCTCTCAAATACCGGGCGTATGCGCCGGTAGTGGATCAGCTCATCAAGGAAGTCGGGCTTTCCGGCGACGGCTTGAGCGGCTTGGTGAAGACCGCCCCGGTGCCCGCGCCCGCGAACGTGCCGGCGGTCACGAAGTGATCCACCGGCCCCCGTCTCGACAAATCTAAAGATCCGGAACACCCCGCTCTGCCCCCGCCCGCCGGTCTCGTCCAAGACGCACCGGCGGGCGGGGTGGTAGATTTTTGCGATAAATGGGGCAGTGCCCCGGGGGAAAATCCATGATCTCGAAGCAGCGTGGTGTAGTCGCGGCCGGACTGGCAGCCGCGGTCGCGGCGATCCTGTCGAGCGCAGCGGGCGCGGACGCGTCGCTGGTCGGTTCGAAGGTCGACAATTTCATGCTCGCCGACCAGAGCGGTATGGGTCACGAGCTCTATTACTACACCGCCAGTCCCGCCATCGTGCTGGTGACATCGGCCGACGGCGATAAGGTTTCCGAACGCGCCGCCAAGGCTCTCGGCAAAGTCCGCGAGACGTTCCAGGGCAAGAACGTGCAGTTCATGATGCTCGACTCCTCGCTGAACTCGAAGCACGACGCCTTCGTCGGCCGGCCTGGCTCGGCGGAGCTGCCGGTGCTGGCGGACGAGCTGCAGTTGGTCGGTCGCTCGCTCGGCGTGACGACGACCGGCGAAGTCTTCGTGGTCGAGACGAAGGGCTGGACGGTTGCGTATCACGGTCCGATCGACGACTCCTTCGCACAGAAGAAGAACAAGAAGGCGAATCTCACCGCCGCGCTGACTGCAGTGCTCGAAGGCAAACCGGTGCCGGTTGCGGAAGCTGCCGTGAAGGGCACGCCGGTCGATTTCCCGGATCGTCAGCACACCGCCGAATTCGCGAAGATCGACTACGCGACGCAGGTTGCGCCGATCCTGGCCGACAAGTGCGTCGTCTGTCATACGCAGGGCGGACTGGGACCGTTCGCGATGAACAGCTATGACATCGTCAAAGGCTTCTCGCCGATGATTCGCGAAGTGCTGCGCACCAAGCGCATGCCTCCGTACCATTCGGATCGCCACGGCGCGGTGTGGACCGACGACATGCGTTTGTCGGACGCGCAGATCAAGACGATCGTCAATTGGGTCGAGGCGGGCGCGCCGCGCGGCGAAGGTCAGGATCCGTTGCCTGAAGCTGCGAAGCCGGCGCCGAAGTGGCCGCTCGGCGAGCCGGACGTCGTCGTCCAGGTTCCGACGTTCAACGTGCCCGAGACTGGCATCGTCGGCTATCAGGACCGTTCGGTGCCGACGAAGCTGACCGAAGGCAAGTGGCTGCGTGCCACGGCGTGGGCCAATGCCTCACCCACCGTGCATCACGCGCTCGCTGGCTGGATTCCGAAGGAAGATCCGAACGGCCGTGGCTTCTCGTGGAATGTCGCGCTCGGCGGCTACGGCCCGGGCGGCGCGCCCAACCTGACGCCTGCGGATACCGGCATCTACCTGCCGCCCGGCGGCTCGTACGCGTATCAGATGCATTACACGCCGATCGGCAAGCCGGTGACGGACACGACCGAGGTCGGCTACTACTTCTACAAGGAAGAACCGAAGTACATTCTGCGCCAGGCCTCGATCACCGACTTCTCGATCGAGATTCCGGAAGGCGAGTCACGTCACCAGGAAACTGCGTATCTCGAGTTCCCGCACGACGCGGAAGTGTTCGGCGTGCAGCCGCACTGCCATTCGCGCTGCTACTCGACCAAGCTGCGCATCCGCTATCCCGACGGCACCGAGAAGGTGCTGCTGAATCAGCCGCGCTACTACTTCTCGTGGCAGCGTGAGTATCACTTCGAGAACCTGCTGGAAGTGCCGAAGGGCTCGCTGCTGATCGCCGACTACGTGTACGACAACTCGACCTCGAACCTGGCGAACCCGGATCCGCACAAGCACGTGACGTTCGGCGAGCAGACCTCCGAGGAGATGCTGTTCACGTTCGCGCGCTTCCGCTTCAAGGGCGAGACCACCGCGGAGCGCCACGACGAGTGGTTCCAGGAGCTGAATCAGAACGTCACGTTCGGCGCGCTCGATGACAACATCGACGGCAAGCTGACGGCCGCTGAGTTCCGCAACGATCCGCGCTTCAAGCCGGTCGTGCAGTACCTGCCGATGGTGGACGCCGACAAGGACGGCGCGCTGTCGAAGACCGAGATGGCGAACGCGCTGCAGATCATGCGCAAGATGCGCCAGCAGGGTCAGCAGCCCGGCGCGGCGCCGAAGCCGGATGCGGCAGTCGAAGCGATGAAGCCGCAGACGACGGGCAGTAACTAGCTCGCGAAGCTGAGGACGCCGAAGCCGCTCAGGATCTTCCTATCGGCTGTCGGTTGCGACTTGATGTAGCCGAGCCCGCCGGCCTGTCCGGTGAGGCCTCGGCTGCGCAACGCGGCAGCCGTGGTCTGCGACATCATCGACACGCGCAACTTGAGCGTCGCCGTCATTCTCGTCAGCGGCGCTACGTCCACACCCATACGAAAGTCGTCGAGCAGCTGCAATGACTGCTGCCTGAGGCGTGCGAGCTCGCTGCGCTCCGGGCCGTGTTCCTGCAGTTGCCACGTGCTGCGCAAGTGATCGACACGCGCGAGATAGATCTCCGCGATGAACAGGTGGAACCAGGCTCGCTGATAATCCGTGATGCAGCCCAGTCCGGCATCGTCCGGCACGATCAGGTAGTGACCGTCGGGCACGCGATGGTCGACGAATGTCACCGACGATGTATCCGATAGCTCCATCTCGCCGCTGAACTTCCACGGCCCGATGCGCACGCTGCTCGCGCGCAGATCGGCTGCACACAGCACCGCGTGATTGCTGTCAGCGAGCTGCGCTTTGAAAAGCACGATGTCGGCTACGCTGCTCAACGACAGGTATTCGCATCTACCGTCGATCCGAACCCCATCCGCTGCTTTTCTGGCTGTCAATGGTGTGGTGCTGCCATTGCTCCGTTCACTGCCAGTGTTAGCCAGGATCAGCGAGCGATTCCTGATCGTACGCAGCAGCAGCGCGCGTTTGAGCCTCGCGACGCTCACGAGCGGAATCGGCACGCACTCGAGCACGCAGTACGGATAGAGGTGCATCGCGACGGCAATTGCGAGCGGCAGACAAGTCGCGCCCAGCGATCGCACGGTCTGCGCGGCCTGCTCGAACACTTCCGAAGGCCGGGACCCGGCCGGATACAGCTCGAGCTGCGGCCGCAGGTGGTTGAACGATCGGCGATAGGCATGCCGCGCCGCGCGCTCGTCTGCGGCATCGCTCACTCGTGAGGCAATTTCCGCTGCCAGTTCCATGGAGTGCACTGTGAACCAACGCGCGGTCAATTGCCGGCGTTTGAGACGAGCTGCTGTCCAGGTGCGGCGAGCCACGATTCAGGCGGACGGGCTGCGGCCGCTTGTCGCATCACATGGGTGGATATACAGTTCGGCGCATGAATACGCGCATCGCTGTTCTCGGGGCTACTGGAGTTTATGGCCGTCATCTGCTGCCGCGCCTGATTGCGGCCGGATATGAGGTCAGGGCTCTGGTTCGAAAGCCGGAAACCGCTGGATTGGCAGCAACGTGCGGCGCCGAGATCGCGGCCGCCGACATCTTCGACGAGGCATCGCTACGTGCCGGCCTCGCTGGCTGCGAGATCGCAATCAATCTCGCCACCAGCCTGCCGGCTCCGGGTGAGCAGGGCGACTACGCGACGAACGACCAGCTGCGTCGCGAAGGAACGCCGATCTTCGTGCGCGCGTGCCGTGAAGCCGGCGTTGCGCGACTCCTGCAGCAGAGCATCGCGATGACGCACGCTGGCGGCGGCGATGCATGGGCCGACGAAGACACGTTTCATCCCGTCGCCGAAGGCGTCGCCGGCGCGGCAATCGCGGCGGTGCGCACGATGGAAGCCGCCGTCATGGAATCCGATCTCGACTGGCTCATTCTCCGCGGCGGCCTGTTCTACGGTCCTGGCACCGGCTTCGACGACGATTGGTTCGCGCGTGCACGCGCTCGCAAGCTGCGCTTGCCCGCAGACGGCGACGACTACGTTTCGCTCATCCATATCGCCGACATGGCCCACGCCACGGTCGCAGCGCTGCGCTTCTGGCCGTCGCGCCAGCCGTTGATCGTCGCGGACGACAACCCCACACGCTGGCGCGACTTGCTGACGTACGTTTGTGCCGTCGCCGGCAGCAGTCCGCCGCCTCCCGGCGGACGCTCCGCGATGCCGTCGTTCAGAGTGAAGAACACGCGCGCTCGCCAGAGCCTGCGGTGGCTGCCGCTCTATCGCGACTATCGCACCGGCCTGGCCCGCTAGTCGCTACATCCCCGGGATCGGCAGACATTCCATGATCTCGACCGCGTCGCCGGGAAAGATCGTGAAGTGCGGGTGATTCTCGAACAGCTTCGCCGCGGCCTCGTGTGACTCAGCCTGGACGATCGTATAAGCGGTCATCGCGTTGGAGGCGTTCGAGATGCCCTTAGTGTCGGCACGCTTCGTCTTGCCGAGCGGGCTGCCCGTATCGACGATCGACGCCTTGTTCTTGGTGACCCAATCGCCCCAGGCCTTCATGCCTTGTTGCTCGCGCTGCTTGCGCGTGGCTTCGTCGAGCTTGGTCCACTTCTCGCGGCTGGCGGGCGTGCCCAGATAAATCGCACAGAACTTTTTCATGAGTCGTCTCCAGGTTGAGGATCCCTGTCCCAATGACGAATGGGGCGGATCGTGGCAGACAATCAGATAAGAAATATCGCCGGCCGGGGTTCCGCTTGTCGGCGAATCGACCCGCCGCGCGGGCTATTTTCCCGGCTTTTCCTGCTCGCGCTGTATGCGTTGCAAGGTGAGATGCGTCACCGTATCCCAGGCATTGTGGATGCCGATGAACAGCAGCAGCAAGGAGCCGCTGCCGATGAGGAACATCGCGAGCACGGTCTCGTGCTCAACCGCCAGCGCCGAGACCAGCGTCACCGCGTATGCCACCAGCGGCAATATCACGTGCCAGGCCCAGTCTTCGAACACCATCGTGTAGGTCGTGACGACGCGTACGCGTCGCCAGACTGCGATCGTATAGATGATGCCGCCTAAGCCCACCAAGGCCATCGAGAGCTGCACCAGATGGTGCCCCGGCCACGGCGCGCTCAGGATTGCCGAGATCAGCAGCGCCGCGCAGAAATGAATGATGGTCGGCGTAACGAATCCGGCGATGCCGAGCGGCGTTGCCGCGCGCGGACCAGCGTCCGCGACGACAGCAATCACGACGAACATCAGGCCGCTCAGCGCAGCGGCCGAGCCACCGACGATGATGTAGAAGCTCTCCCACTCGGCGAGTGGCAGCGTGGCAGCTTCGGGCATGCTCATGGCCGCGCAGGCTACACCGATCGCTATTCGTCCTTCCAGTCGCCCGGCGTCGCATCGCCCATGTGCTCGAACAAATCGCTGCGCGCGGGCTTCTTGCCGATCTGGCAGGCCGGCATCGCCAGCAGGGTGATGACGATCACGCATCGGTCACTGAGCCGGACGACGAAGCCGCCGCTTTCGATCGGCTCGACCGGATGCACGCGTGAGCGGTCCCAGCCAAACTCCGGCTTCGCTTTCGATGGTTCGTCCTTCTGGCGCTGTTTTGGCTCGGCACCGAGCGCCTGCTTGCGGCTCGCTGCTTCAGCTTCACGCTGCCAATCGATGAGAGGTGCCGTGGACGTTCCGTCGCGCTCAGGAGGAGCGATCAATAGTGGCGGCATGCTGGTAGGCAGCGATAACGCCGGCAGACGTTCGGGTGTAACAGGAGCGACGGGCGGCGGCGGCGGGCGGAGTTTTTCGGCGCCTGGCACGAGCGTCAGGACGGTCAGACGCTCGGGCAATAGCGCAGCGGCCTGTCGCTGACTGACCAGCAACTGAAACAATCCCGCGTGGATCAGCAGCGCGAGTACGAACAGCAATGGTCGCTGCGGTTCGCGAAATGCCGCGCGCATTGCCACTGATAGTGCCTCCCGCGACTGCGCCGACATATTGGTCTGCGCATCCGGGTAATCGTTCCTTGGGTCTGCGCAGCAGGCTAAAAATCGGTATCCTTCGCGGCCATGAAAACATTCACTACGCTGTTCGTCGCTTCACTTTCCTTGACGTTGTTCGTGCAGGCCGAAGCGGCCGACGACGCCGGCCGCGCAGCCTTTCGCGAAATTTACCAAGAGATGGTCGAGATCGACTCTTCGCAGTCGACCGGCTCCTGTACGAAGGTCGTGCGTGCGGCGCAGACGCGGCTCAAGGCCGCCGGCTTCGGTGCCGACGACATGCAGGTCGTGATTCCCGACGGCAAGCCGGACGACGGCAACATCGTTGCACGCATCCGCGCGAAGAATCCGGCCAAGAAAGGCGTGCTGCTGCTGGCACACATCGATGTGGTGGACGCACGCCGCGCGGACTGGGAGCGCGATCCGTTCAAGCTCATCGAGGAGAACGGCTTCTTCTACGGCCGCGGCTCCGCCGACGACAAGTCGATGGCAGCAGTGTTTCTCGACCTGATGATCCGGCTGAAACAGGAGAAGAATTTCAAGCCGCGCCGCGACGTCGTCATGGCGCTGACCTGCGGCGAGGAGACATCGAATCGCGTCAACGGCGTCGACTACCTGCTGAAGAATCATCGCGAGCTGATCGATGCTGCATTTGCCTTGAACGAAGGCGCCGGCGGGCTGCTGTCCGCGGACGGCAAGCCGCTGACCTTGCAAGTGCAGGCCGGCGAGAAGATTCACCAGGTGTTCACGCTTGAAGTGACCAACCCCGGTGGCCATTCTTCGCGCCCGGTGCCGGACAACGCGATCTATCGCCTGGCTGTGGCCACGCAGAAGATCGCCCAGCTTTCGTTCCCGGTGCAGGTGACGCCGGTCGTGCGTGAATATTTCCGCGTGACCGGGCCGCTGCTCGGCGGCGACATCGGCGCCGCGATGAGCGCGTTGGCGACGAACCCGGATGATCAAGCTGCGCTGGAGCGGCTGATGAAGGATCCGAGCTACAACGCCGTCGTTCACACGACCTGCGTTGGTACACAGCTGGAAGGTGGTCACGCCGCGAACGCGTTGCCGCAGCGGGCGACGCTCACGCTGTCATGCCGTGTCATGCAAGGCACGACACCGGAGCAGGTCAAGGAAACTCTCGAGCGCGCCGTCGGTGACGACCAGGTGAAGGTCGCAATCGTGCGTCGTCGCGACGGCTCGTCGGCACCGCCGCTGACGGACGAGATCATGGGGCCCGTGAAGAAAGTGGCGGCGAAACTGTGGCCGGGCGTGCCGGTGGCGCCGATGATGAGCGCGGGCGCGACCGACGGCCGCTTCCTGATGAACGCCGGCATTCCGACCTACGGCATGAGCGGCATGTTCTCGAAGTCCGACGAGACCAACGCGCACGGGCTCAACGAGAAGCGTCGCGTGCAATCGCTGTACGAGGGACGCGAATTCCTCGAAGGCGTCGTGCGCGCTTACGTGAAGTAAGCGCTCAGGCGGGCTTCGGCTCTGCGAGGCCCTTGACGATCAGCCACACCGCTGCGAGTAGCAGTGCGATGCCGGCGGGTGCGAGCAACGGAAAGATGACCTGAGCGCCGAACAGCGGTCTGGCAACGGTCGTCATTTGCAGCGCGGCGCCTGCCACCACCAAGCCCGCGAGCACGCGCGGAATCAGAGCGAAGCGATAGAGCGCCGCAAACAAGGCGACGAACGTCGAGCCGCCGACGATCAAATGCGTGAAGTGCGCCCAATTGCGAGCGGCAGCAACGACGCCGCGCAGCCCTGCGAACGATGCCGGATCGGCGCCGTTCGTTGCGGCGTACGCCTGGCTCAATGACAGCATCGACATCACCTTGGCGTTCTCGACGACCGCGAGCGAGAGCGCGACGGTACTGAGCGCGAGGACGGTCAATGTCATTCGCTCGCTGAGTCGCCACAAGATCGGTGCCACCGTAATGGCGATCGCGAGCGACATCCCCCCGGCAATCATTCCAAGCAAGGCGGCCGCGCCCAGGGTCGTTGCGTGCGGCGCTGCGTTCACCAGAAAGCCCGGCGGCGCCGTGGCCGCCCCCAGCAGCACGAAGTTCGTCACGTAGCCAGCCGTCATCTGCACGATGAGCAGCACGCCGACGGTTCTGCCGGCATTCATGGCGTTCGTCATCACTGCAAGCTCACGATGACTTTGCCGCGCGCGCGGCCCGTTTCGAGATATTCCATCGCCTTCGCCGCCTCGCTGAGCGGATAGCGTCGATCGATCACCGGGGTCACCTTGCCGGTCTGCATCAGCTCGCCGAGCAGCTTCATGTCGTCGTGATCGAGCTTGGCGATGAAGAAACCCATTTTCTGATCGACGAAGTTGGCGACGATCGACGCCTTGATCACGCCCATCATCGGTCCGAGCCAGTCGCCTTTCTGACCGCCGACGATGACGAGCGTGCCTTTGGGCTGCAGCGCGCGGCGCAGATCGGAGATCGAGCGATTGCCGACGTTGTCCAGGATCAGGTCGTAGCGCTGTGGGCCCTGCGCGAAATCTTCCTGCGTGTAGTCGACGACGTGGTCGGCCCCGAGCG
Organism: Steroidobacteraceae bacterium; assembly: GCA_035493235.1. Taxonomy (GTDB): domain Bacteria; phylum Pseudomonadota; class Gammaproteobacteria; order Steroidobacterales; family Steroidobacteraceae; genus Steroidobacter. The sequence goes on along the minus strand of DATJIP010000108.1, from coordinate 15,067 downwards.
AGCGCACCAGCTCGACGTTGCGCGTGCTGGTCACGCCGGTGACTGCAGCGCCGAAGTGCTTGGCGATCTGTACCGCGAAAGTGCCGACGCCGCCCGATGCGCCGTTGATCAGAACCTTCTGCCCCGGCTTGATGCCGCCCTTGTCGCGCAGGCCTTGCAGCGCCGTGACCGCCGCGACCGGCACCGCTGCCGCCTGCTCGAAGCTCACGTTGGCTGGTTTCAGCGCGACGCCGCGGCTCTCGCGCACGACTACGTATTCGGCGACCGCACCATCGGCGCCGCCGAACACTTCATCGCCAGGCTTGAACAGCGTGACGTTCTTGCCGACCGCCTCGACCGTGCCGGCAAAGTCGACACCGACGCGCGGGTCCTTCGGTGTGCCGATGCCGGAGGACATGCGCATGATGTACGGTGAGCCGCGCATCATGTGCCAGTCGAGCGGATTGAGCGACGCTGCGCGCACCTTTACCAGGAGCTGATCGTCCGCCGGCGTTGGCTTGGCAACCTGCTCGAGCTTCATCACGCCCGGCGAGCCGTAGCAGTGAATGACGACGCCCTGCATGGATTCGCTCCCCGCCGGCACCGCCGCGGGTCCGCCGCACGGCGAGTTGTAACTCACTGTGATTGCGAGCGAGGCGAAGGCCAGCACCAGTACGGCGCCCAGAATGCTGAGGATGCGGTAGCGCAGTTTCATGTTGTGTTCGCTCCTTCGGCGAGGACTATGAGCGCGACGGGCCGGGCGGGCCAGCCGCTTGCGACAGGACACGGCAACGCTCTGCCGAGTTACGACGGAGCCGGACGAATGGCGGTCATGGGGGCCTGGCTGCTGGCGTCCGGCCGGCAACGGGCCGAATCGTTGGTCTATAGTCCTCCCATGGCAACGGCGGCGCACGTACTCAAACCCACAGGCCTGGCGCGGATTTTCGGCTGGCGCCGCGTGCGCTTCGTGCTCCTCGTCTGCCTGCTGTTCGGCACGCTGCTCAACATCGGCAACCAGGCGCCGGCGATCATCGTGTTCCTGCGCGCCAGCATGATGGGCATGGCGCTGCTCTTCATGTTCGGCTGGTTCGAGCAGTGGCCGAAGACTCTATGGCGACCGTTCTCGCGCTGGGGCTGGCAGCTGCTCGGCATCGTGATCGTGATTCCGTTCGTCGCTGCATTCGCGTATTGGATCACGACTGGCGGTGATCCCGAGCTGGGCACCAACAAGCTGCGGCAAGCAGGTTACGCGCAGCTGTGCATGACGGCATTGCTGTTCGCACCGTGGATTGCGGTCGGCGCGGTGATTCGTCAACGCGAGGCCTTTGCGCGCGACCAGGCCATGGCCTTCGAGCTGGAGAAGAGCGAGCTGGAGCGCAAGGGACTCGACACTCGCCTGCGGCTGCTGCAGGCACAGGTCGAGCCGCATTTTCTCTTCAACACGCTGGCGAACATTCAGGCGTTGGTGGATGCAGGCTCGCCGCAAGCATCGAGCGTGCTCAAGAGTCTGATCGCCTATCTGCGTGCAGCCGTGCCGCGCATGCACGAGCCTGGCACGACGCTCGGACAGGAGCTGGATCTGGTCCGTGCCTATCTCGAGCTCATGCAGATGCGCATCCCCGACCGCCTGCAGTTCGCGTTGCACATCGATCCGGCGGCAAACGTGTTGCCGTGTCCGCCGATGACGCTGCTCACGCTGGTGGAGAATGCCGTGCGTCACGGGATCGATCCGCGAGAAGAGGGTGGACGCATCGATGTCGACGTGTGGCTGCGCGATGGCCGCTGCAACGTGCGAGTGACGGACACAGGGGTCGGGCTGCAGGTCGAGAAAACCGGCGGACTCGGTACCGGGCTTTCGATGTTGCGCGAGCGGATGCACTTGGCATTCGGCGGCGATGCGCAGTTGCGCCTCACTGAAGTTCAGCCGCACGGCGTATGCGCGGAGCTGGAGTTTCCGGCCCGGCAGGAGAGCGCATGACGCCGAATCGCCCCACTGCTCTGATCGCCGACGACGAGCCGCTCCTGCGCGACGCACTCGAGCGACTGCTCGCACAGGTCTGGCCGGAGCTGGCGATCATCGCGCAGGCGCGCAACGGCCGCGAAGCGGTCGACAAGTTCGAAGAGCACCAGCCGGATGTGTGCTTCCTCGATGTGCACATGCCCGGCATGACGGGTGTCGAAGCTGCGCGGCACATCGGTCGCCGTGCGCACTTGGTGTTCGTCACTGCGTACGATCAATACGCCGTACAGGCTTTCGCCCAGGGCGTGCTCGACTATCTGGTCAAACCGGTAGAGCCGTCGCGCCTGGAGGCGACCGTGTCGCGTTTGCAGGAACGGCTACGTGCGTCGCAACCGGCATCCAATACCGACGCGCTGTTGCATCAGCTCGCGGCGAGCTTGCAAAAGGGCGCATCGCCCGCGCCGCTGCGTTGGCTGCGCGCATCCGTTGGCCAGACCGTGCGCCTCATTTCGGTCGACGACATCGATTTTCTGCGCTCCGAAGAAAAGTACACGACCATTGCGTGGCGGGACGACACGCGGCAACCGCGCGAAGCGGTCGTGCGCATGCCACTCAAGGATCTGTTGGGGCAGCTCGACGCAGAGCAGTTCGCACAAGTGCATCGCTCGGTGGTCGTGAACCTGCGCGCGATCAGTCACGTCACGCGAGGTGCGAACGAAACGGCTGACATTCATTTAAAGGGCAGGGAAGAGGTGCTGCCGGTGAGTCGCAGCTATCTGCACTTGTTCCGGCAGATGTAGCGTCAGAGCGTGCGCCGCAAACGCTGATCGTTGACCTGCAAGCCCCACACCGTGTCCGTGCGCTGAGTGCCGTCCGGCGTCCAGCCATCTTTGGCATAGAACCGCTCGGCCCGAGTGTTGCCGACGAGCACCCACAAGACGGCGCGCCGGAATCCCGAGTCGAGCAGAAAAGCGCGCGCTGAGGCGAGCAGCGCAACTCCCACGCCGCGGCCCCACCAATCGGGATCGACGTGAATTGCCGCGAGCTCGCCGTGTCCGGGCACATCCGCATCGCGCGCCGCGCAAGTGGTCGCGAAGCCGCGTATGGTTCCATGCTCGTCGACGGCGACTGTCGTCATCGGTTCGCGCGGATCCGTACCGCCGAACGTGTAGCGCGGTGCGCGATCTTCCGGCTTCAGGCTATTGAGATACTCGTCGGGAAGCAGACTGCGATAAGCGACTTGCCACGCGCGGACGTGTACGCGCGCCACAGCAAGTGCATCGGCAGGTTCTGCGGCCCGTAGCAGCATATTGTTCTCTGGTCGAAAGCGGCCAAGGCCCTTGCGACAACGCCGTCAAAAGGCGTGACTCTTGCCGGCTACACGCGCTGGACAGGCGCGCTGCGCGGATTCCCCGCCGGACGCGGCTGCGCGCCGCACGAGGCACGAATGATCAACTCGGCAGGGACGGTCTCGGTCACAGGTTGGAACTGCGCAGGATTCTCGATCGCTGTCGCCAGGCGATCCAGCGCGCGACCGCCCATGTCGGAGATGCGCACGCGCACGGTCGTCAATGCCGGCACGACGAAGCGCGCGGTAGGAATGTCGTCGAAGCCCGCGATCGCGACGTCCTGTGGCACACGCAGCCCGGCCTCGGTCAGCGCGCACAGGCAACCGATGGCCATCATGTCGTTCGCGGCGAAGACCGCGTCGGGGCGCATTCCCGTCGCAAGCAGCTCGCGGCCGGCGCGATAGCCCGACTCTTCGGTGAAATCCCCGCGCAGGACGAACTCGGCAGCGCCAGGCAGCTCGCGATTGAGCGCCGCGCGATAGCCTCGCACACGTTCCTGCGCATCGACGTTCACGTCTGGACCGGCGATGTGAGCGATCGTGCGGTGACCGCAGCCGGCGAGGTGGGCGACCATCGCGTAGGCGCTGCTGTAGTTGTCCACGTAGAAGGACGTGTGCTGATGATCGGCATCGACCGTGCTGATCAGCACGATCGGCAACGAGCTGCGCACGCGCTCCTGCAGGAACTTGCCGTCCACGTATGGCGACATGACGAGCAGGCCGTCGACGCGGCCGATGAGCGAGTGCAAGGCATTACCGGCTTCCTCCGCGTCGCAGTGGGTACTGGAAATCAGCAGGTGCAAGCCGCGCGCACGCGCCGAGATGTCGATGCCGCGAATCAGCTCCGAAAAGAATTCCCCATACAGGGATGGCAGCACGATGCCGATCGTGTGCGTGCGGCGAGTCATCAGACTCTGCGCGCCGCTGTTCGGGACGTACTGCAGCCGGGCTGCAGCTTCGAGCACGCGCGTGCGGATAGCTTCGGTGACGACGCCGGTCCCGTTCAGAGCCCGTGAAACCGATGCCATGGAGACATGGGCCTCGCGGGCCACATCTTTCAGTGTTGCGCTCACGCGTCAGCCTGGAGTGTGTGCTCCAGGCTCCCCCTCTTGCCGTGCTGCTGTGGAACCGCAGCGGTGCCTATTCTGCTGAGGCCGCGGAGAAGGTGTCAAACCTGTCCCAGGCCGGTCTTGCGCGCGTCGATTTCCCGCACCAGCTGCGCGTGCGCCTTGGCGTCCAGCCGGTAGAAATGCATCACCAGTGCGGAGGCGATCAGGGCGCCGGCCGCGATCAGCGTAATCAACACCTTGATCGCCTGCGCCGTCGCCGGGGCCTGCGGCTGATTAGCGACATAACCCACCCATCCGAGATAGCTGCCGAGAAACGCGGACGAAGCGCCAAGCGCGATCTTCTGGATCAGGGTAACGAATCCGAACACGAACGCCTCGGCGCGCACGCCGCTGCGCCATTCGCCGTACTCGACGGTGTCCGGAACGATCGACCAGAAATTGATGCCGATCGACGCGCTGCCGATTGCGTAGACGACGATGAAGCCGTACAGCACGCCGACTTCGCGCGCTTCGGACAAATACAGGCCGACCAGGCCGGCGAACGCGATCGCGAGCCCGGCCTGCCAAGCCCAGCGCTTGCCAACGTAACGCGCGGCGATGGTCCACGGCAGGATCATCGCGGTGATCGTGATCTGCATCAGGCTGGCTGCCTCGCCGGCGACCGCTTCGGTCGAGCCGAGGTAATACTTCACGTAGTACACCAGTCCCGAACACACCAGCATGTTCGCGAAGCTGAAGAAGCCGATGCCGCCGATGATCTGCAGGAACGGTACGTTCTGCACCACCATGCGCAGCAGCTCGCGGACCGGCGGCGGCTGTTCCTTTGCGTGGACGATGGTGGAGTCTTCGCGCGTCGCGAGGAACGTCACGATCGTGAACACAGTTGCGAGCGCCGCCAGCACTGCTGTCGCGCCAAAGTAGCCGGCAGTGCGGCCGCCGCTCGTGAAATACGCGACCAGGCGCGGCGTGAAATAGCTGACCACTGCGGTTCCCAGGAACGCGAAGATCATGCGGGTGCCCGCGAGCCAGTTACGCTGCATCGAATCGCGGGTCATCGTCGCCATCAGCGCGCTGTAGGGAATGTTCACCAATCCGTACATCGTGCGGAACAGGATCTGAGTCGCGAACGCATAGGCGATCAGCGCCGCCCCTTCGAGGCCGGTCGGCGCGAACATCAAGGCGAAGCTCACGGCCAGCGGGATGCTGCCGAACAGCAGGTACGGTCGATATTTCCCCCAGCGCGTGCGCGTGCGATTTGCGAGGATGCCGATGGCCGGATCGACCAGGCCGTCCCAGGTCAGGCACACGAAGCTGATCATTCCGGCGACCGCGCCGTGCAGTCCGAGCACGTCGGTGTAGTAGTACGTGAGGAACAGCTGCAGCGAGAACCAGTAGAAGTTGAAGCCGAAATCGCCGATGCCGTAGCCGAGGGTGCGCGGCAACGGGATGCGATCGGCGCTGGCTCGCTCGGTCATGGGCGTGCCCGCTTGGGTGGCGGTTTCTACGTTGGTTGCCATCAGAGATCATCCTCGAAGGTCGAGTGCTCGATCGGGGCGCGGTCATCGACCGGTGCGATCCAATTGAACAGGCGGGTCGCGCGGATGTCCGCCGCAGAGCTGCCCACGTGCAGCCGATATCTGCCGGGCGTTGTGTGCCACGCGTGCCGGTGCACGTCGTAGTAGGCGAGGTCATGCGTGTTCAGCGTGAAGCGCACGATCTGTGATTCCCCCGGAGCCAGCTCCACCTTGTGGAATCCCTTCAGTTCTTTCACCGGCCGGACGACATCCTGCGTCACCTCGTCGCCGACGTACAACTGCACCGTCTCCCGACCCGGCATCGTGCCGGTATTGGTGACTTCGAGGCTGACATGGATCGGCTGGCCGGCCAGCACGTCGTCGGGCGCGCGCAGGTTCGAGTACTCGAACGTCGTGTAGGACAACCCATGACCGAAGGGGAACAGCGGCTCGATCTTCTTCTTCTCGTAGTAGCGATAGCCGACGAAGACGCCTTCGCCGTAGTGCGCGTCGCGGCCGTTGGAATAGTACAGATAGCTCGGATTGTCTTCGAGTCGGCGTGGGAAGGTGAGCGGCAGTTTGCCGCAGGGGTTTGTCATGCCGAGCAGGACTTCGGCTACTGCACGCGCACCTTCCTGTCCTGGTAGCCACGCTTCCACGACTGCGCTGACGCGTTCGATCCACGGCAAGCGCAGCGGCGCGCCGTTGTTGAGCACGACGACCGTGCGCGGATTCACCGCTGCGACGGCCTCAACCAGCTCGTTCTGCGGACCGTACAGCTCCATGTCGCGGCGATCTGCACCTTCGGTCTCCGAGGTGGTCGAGACGCCAACGAAGACCACAGCGACGTCTGCATTGCGCGCGATGCGCACGGCTTCGTCGATCGTGCCCGCAGGGGGTCGGATGCCGAAGCGGAACAGATGAAACGCCAGAGTGCCGCTGACGTAGTCGAGCTGAATCGGATAACCGCGGCCAGCGCGCAGCTCGAGCTGCACGACGCGCATCGGGATCGGGAACAACTCCGCCCCCGCGGGCGGACGCGTCGGCGTTTCATCATCGATGATGCGCACGCCGTCGATCGTCAGCACTGCGCTGCCGACCTGCGTGAGGCTGAACTCGTAGGTGCCGGACTTGGGCGGCCAGAAGTAACCCGTCCAGCGCGCGGAGATCGGATCCTGCTGCGCGGCCGTCAGTCCCTCGCCGAGGCTCAGCTTGTTGAAGTAAGTATCGACACCGGCGCTGGCAGGCTTGCCGGCGAACTTCGCGTTTGCGTAGATCGCGTACTGCAAGCCCTGCACTTCGCGTGTCGAGGTCGTGCTCAGCAGACGACTGTCCGCTGCCGGCGTGACCAGTTCGTTGTCGACACCTTGTGCGTACTCGACGTGCATGCCGGACAGCTCGCGGAGGCTCTCGAGCGCCGTGACGACGCGCGACGGAATCACGTTGGCGCTGCCGCCGCCTTGAATGATCGCTGCGTCGGCATTCGGTCCGATCACTGCAATCGAGCGCACGCGCTCGCGCGCAAGCGGCAGCAGTTGATCATCGTTCTTCAACAGCGTGATGCTTTCGCGAGCGACATCGACGGCGAGGCCATGATGTCGATCGCTGCCGAGCTCGCCCGCGGGACGACGCGTCGCGTCCATCACGCCGGTGCGGAACAGAGTGCGCAGCACGCGCCGCACGTTCTCGTTGAGCTGCTCGATGTCGACCTGCGCATTGCGAATGGCGCGCACGAGCATTTCGCCGTAGTAGCGCGCCGGACCCGGCATCTCCAGATCGAGGCCCGCGTTCGCAGCCTCGACGGTCGTGTGAATCGCGCTCCAGTCCGACATCACCAGGCCATCGAAGCCCCACTCGTGCTTGAGCACGTCGGTGAGCAGCCGGCGGTTCTCAGTCATGAACACGCCATTGAGCCGGTTGTACGAGCTCATGATCGTCCACGGCTGCGCCTGGCGCACGATCATCTCGAACGGCACGAGATAGATCTCGCGCAGCGTGCGCTCATCGACGTTCGAGCTGCCGGTGCGCCGCTGGCGCTCCTGCTCGTTCGCGACGAAATGCTTCACGGACGCGCCGACGCCTTCGCTCTGCAAGCCGCGCACGAACGCCGTGCCGACGATGCCGCTCAACAGCGGATCTTCCGAGTAAGTTTCGAAATTGCGGCCGGCGAGCGGATTGCGCTGGATGTTGACGTTCGGACCGAGCAGCACGCGCACGTCGAGCGCGCGCGCCTCGCGACCGATCGCAGCGGCTGCGCGCGAGATGAGCTCGGGATTCCATGTCGCTGCCATCGCCACACCGGTTGGAAATGCAGTGGCTGCATCGCCGCGCGTCGAGCGCACGCCATTCGGACCGTCAGCGAAGCGCATCGCTGGAATTCCGAGTCGCGGCACTGCCATCGTCGAGAAGTTATCTGCGCCCGCTACGAGTGCGGCCTTTTCTTTCAGCGTCAGACGCACGAGCAGATCGGCAACACGGTGCTCGAGCGCAGCTGCTGAATTCTTGTAGAGCGGCAGTGCGCGCGCGACTGCGGTTTCTGCTGCGAGCTCGTCCTGGGCGATGCGCGTTTGCATGGATGTGCGGTGCCTTGTTGCGCAAGCAATGGTAGAGACTGTTAGCGCAATCATGTGCGAAGTCGCGGGCGATTGGAACTACGCAAACACTGGAATTTGCGGTGAAAGCGCTTTCATTTTACGTATGCGACTCGCGCGCAGGTTTCGCGGCGTGCAGCTCGCAGTTATGCAGCGTCGCAGCTGTCGCAGTCGGTCGCGCACGGTGAAATCACGCGCGCTTGCTCGACGCGAGCACGAAGAATCTGCCTGAAAGCGCTTTCAGTTCGCTCGCGATAAAAATATTTTCGTGAAAGCGCTTTCGTAACGGCACTTTCGTTGACACGTCACTTGCGCGCTGCGCAGACTCGATTCAGACGAGTGAATCGCTCGATGAGCAGCGCGCAGAACGCACGAGCACACTCGCGGTTGAGCAGTACGAGCGATGGGACAACAGGGGGTCAGAATGTCAGCCAACGATTTCGGTCATCGGGCTCGCCGATCAGCGCTGTTGAGCGCGGCGATTTCTTCGTGTCTATCGATGAGTGCCTACGCGGCACAACCTTCATCCTCGGCAGCGAGCACGACCACCGAGCCGCTCGAAGAAGTGATCGTCACTGGCTTCCGTGCCTCGCTCGCCGACGCGCTGCAGAACAAGCGCGAGTCCAACCAGATCATCGAGTCGGTGTCTGCCGAAGACATCGGCAAGTTCCCCGACCAGAACGTGGCCGAGTCGCTGCAGCGGCTGCCCGGTGTCTCGATCGATCGCTCCAACGGTCAGGGCACCAAGGCCCGCATCCGTGGCCTCGATCAGAACGTGACGCTGCTCAATGACGATATTTTCCTGAGCGGCCTCGAGCTGTACACGCAGGGCGAAGGCAACGTCCGCAAAGCGGATTCGCTCGAAGGCATTCCGTCCGAGCTGCTCGGCGGCATCGACGTCTACAAGTCGCCGAACGCCTCGCAGAGCGAGAGCGGTCTCGGCGGCATCATCAACCTGAAGACGCGCAGCCCGTTCGACCTGGGCCAGGGCACGACGATCGCCGGCAACCTGCGTTACGCCGACAGCGGCGAAGGCTGGGAGCCGCTCGGCGCACTGGTGCTGGGCCATCAGTTCAGCGACCGCCTCGCGGTCATGGCATCGGTGTCCTACGACAAGCAGCAGTTCCAGACCGACGTGCTCGGCGGTCAGAACCGCGGCAACTGGCGGCTGTCGAATCGCGCCGACCGCTTGACGGTGCCGCAGAACTACTTCGCGCCCGAATATCGCTACGCGACCGATCGTGACGAGGAGCGCGAGCGCCTGGGCGCGTCGGTCGCCGTGGCCTTCCGTCCGACCGAAACCACCGAGCTCGAAGCGATGTGGTTCCACTCCGACCTGTCCATCCTGACGGAAGAAGGCTCGGTGAAGTTTCCGTTCGCTACCGAAGGTGGCGCACTGGTCACCAACGATCCCAATCATCCTTTCGAGATCGACCCGAACGGCGTGCTGATCCGCGGCACGATCACTGCAAATTCGGCGGAAGCGATTTCGTTCGTCAAGAACACCGATATCAACGCGGACAACTTCCAGCTGAAGTTCAAGTTCGACAATGGCGGTCAGTGGCGCGGCAGCGCGGCGGCCGCGTACTCCAAGGCGGACCAGGACAGCGGCAGCGCCAACAACGACGTGCGCTATACCGCGTACACCGTGCGTGGCCAGAACGGCGTCGGCTTCGCTCCGAATGCCAGCGCGCCGCCGAACTACCAGTTCACCTATCTGAACAACAACGGCACGCTGCCGAGCTTCCAGCTCGTGGGCAACCAGGATCTCTACACCAATCCCAACAACGGCTTCTTCAAGTCGCACTGGGCCTTCGCCGACACGACCGAGGCCGAGAACTGGGCGGTGCGCGGCGACGTGCAGTGGGATCCGGAGTTCATCGAGTCCGGGGCCGTGAGCTTCAGCAGCGGCCTGCGGCTCGCGAATCGCAAGATCGACTACGAATTCGGGCGCTACCTCGCCGACTACTCCGGCTCGGGCGAGCTGAACGGCTCGCAGTTCGGTCAGAACTGGACGCCGTTCGGCTATTTCCAGGACGGCGCCATCGGCTTCAAGTCCTGCGAGATCCCGGCAGCGGCGGGCGCCAACTTCCAGTTCGCACCGTGCGACCGCTTCGGCAACTCGCCGGCGCTCATCACGCCGTATCAGACCTTCGCGGGCAGCCCCGGCCGGGTCGAGACCATCAATAGTTTCTGGGCCGATGGCCACATCACGGGCAACAGCGTGCTGGTGAACAACCGCTCGCAGATGTCCAATGCGCAGGCGTGGATCCAGTCGTTGTATCCGGACACGCCGTTCTCGTTCTTCCCGTCGCCGCTGGAAACGTTCAAGGTCCAGGAAAAGACGACCTCGGGTTACTTGATGGCCGATGCCGGCAAGCCCGGCGATCGCTATCACATCAACGTCGGCGCGCGCGTGATTCACACCGAGCTCACCGTCGATCAGAACGCTGCGTCCAACCCGAACCCGACGTTCTGGGGCACGGACAGCTGGAACGGCGTGCTGAAGGACTTCTCGACCGTGAAGCACGATCGCAGCTACACCGACATCCTGCCGAGCGCGAACCTCGTGCTCGACGTTACTGAGGAGAGCAAGGTGCGGTTCTCGGCCGCGCGCGTCATGGCTCGCCAGGATCTGTTCCAACTCGGCCGCGGTTTCGAGCAGAACTTCACCCGCGACTCCGATCCGAACAGTCCGTTCGTGAACAAGTTCCGCTTCACCAACGGCAGCACCGGCAACCCGAACCTCGATCCGTACCGTGCCTCGCAGTTCGATCTGAGCTACGAGATGTACTTCGGCGGTCAGGGCCTGGTCGCGGTGACGCCCTTCTGGAAGGAGGTCGACTCGTTCGTCGTGGTCGAGACGCAGTCGATCTTCGTCATGGACGAGGCCGGCGGCCGCGCCGGACCCGTGTCGGTTCCGGTCAATGGCCAGGGCGGCAACATCAAGGGCATCGAGCTGTCAGGGCAGTACGCCTTCGACTGGGGCCTGGGCTTCACGGCCAACTACACGTACTCGGATTCCGAGTCGGGCTTCCACAACGACGTCGACTCCTCGCTGCCGATCCCCGGCGTGCCGGAGAACGCCTTCAACGCCACGGTCTACTATCAGAACTATGGCTTCGAAGCGCGCTTGTCCTACGGCTGGCGCGACAAGTCGTTCGACAGCAATTTCGGCTTCGCGGATCAGACGTTCAATGGAGCGACGGCGACCGACATCACCCGGACGTACGGCATCTGGAATCGCAGCTACTACCAGATCGATGCGCAGCTCGCCTACCAGTTCAGCGACCGGCTGGGCGTGACGCTGGAAGCGATCAACCTGACCGAACAGGATCAGAGTCAGTATCTGCAGTACGAGAACCTGCCGTTCACCTTCGAGTCGGGTTCGAGGCGCATACTGTTCGGCATCCGCGGCAACTTCTGAGCAGGCAATGCAAACCGACGGTCGTATCAAGCGAATTGCGATCGTCGGTGGCGGAACAGCGGGCTGGATCGCAGCGAGCGCCTTGGCCAGGAAGGTCGGGCGCACGTGTTCGATCCAGCTCATCGAGTCGCCTGACATTCCGACTATCGGTGTGGGCGAGGCGACGATCCCGGGGATCATCGACTTCCTCAAGTTCCTCGGGATCGACCAGCAGGATTTCATGCGCCATACGCAGGCGACGATCAAGCTGGCGATCCGCTTCGTCGACTGGCATCACCTCGGGCATCGCTATTGGCATCCGTTCGGTCCGTTCGGCGTGTTCGTCGATCGGCTGCCGTTCTATCACTTCTGGCATAAGGCGCGCGCCGAACAGCTGAACGTCGACCTCAGTCATTTCAGTCTCGAGATTGCGATGGCCGAGCAGAACAGGTTCATCTTCCCGGGCAGCTCGCTCGGCCTCGCGCCGAATCTCAAGTACGCGCTGCATTTCGACGCCGGTCTGGTGGCGAGATATTTGCGCGCGTACGCCGAGCAAGCGGGCGTCGTGCGGCTTGAGCGCTCGGTGACGGGCGTCACGCGACGCGCCGACGGCTTCATCGACGAGGTCGTCTTCAAGGAAGGCGATCGCCTGAAGGCCGATCTATACATCGACTGCACCGGCTTCCGCGGCCTGCTCATCGAAGGCGCGATGCAGACCGGCTACGTCGACTGGTCAAAGTACCTGCCGAACAATCGCGCGGTAGCGATGCAAGTGCCGAACGTGATTCCGCGCACGCCGTACCTCAGAGCGACTGCGCGCGCCGCAGGATGGCAATGGCGCATTCCGCTCCAACATCGTATTGGCACCGGCTACGTCTACTCGAGCGACCACATCAGCGACGAGGACGCATTGCGCGACCTGATGAGCATGCCGGAGAACGGCGAGCCGTTGACCGAGCCGCGCGTCATCCGCTTCACGACTGGCCGGCGCAAGAAATTCTGGAACGGCAACTGCGTCGCGCTCGGGCTGGGCTCGGGATTCATCGAGCCGCTCGAGTCCACCAGCATTCACCTGGTCTGCTCCGGGGTGTACGCGTTGCTGGATCACTTCCCGGACGCTACGTTCGATCCAGTCAACATCGCGCACTACAACGAGCAGGTCATCGAAGAGTTCGAGCGCGTGCGCGACTTCATCGTCCTGCACTATTGCACCACGCAGCGGACGGACACGCCGTACTGGCAGGAGCGCCAGCAGACCGAGCTGCCGGGCGATCTCGCCGAGCGGATGGAGCTCTACAAGCGCACCGGCCGCATTTTCCAGAAGCGTCACGAGATGTTCGTCGAGCTGAGCTGGTTCTTCGTCATGCACGGCATGGGGCTGAGGCCGCAGTCGTACGACCCGCTCGTGGATGCCTCGGACTGGCAGGCAGTCATGCACGTCATGCAGAGCATGAAGCAGAAGGTCGCTGCCGAAGTCGCCGCCTGCCCGTCGCATGACAGCTTCTTCCCGAACAAGCCCGAAGACAGCGCACCGGTTAGTGGCTGGGTGCAGCGCCGTCAGGCGCAGCAGGTGCCGGCACCATAGCCCCCAACGGGTGCCGGCACCTTTTCAGGGTTTGCGACGCGCTCAAGGCGATGCTGGCTACGCAGAACGTCAACGTGACGATCGCGCGCGACACGTCGATCCGCTCCGGCACCGACCGCGTCAAGCACCTCGCGATGGTCGCGGCGTTGAATCCGGTGCAGCCGGGCTCGTCGATCTCGCACTGGGATACCGCCGGGATTCCGAATCAGTTGATGGAGCCGTCGATCAACGCCGACCTCACCGCCTCGGTGCGGCCGCCGGAAGATCTGACGTCCTCGCAGATGACGGACATCGGCTGGTTCTCGGACGGTGACGGCGTGCCGGACGGCAAGGACAACTGCAGCGGCTCCGACCTGCGTCCGACGGTCGTCATCGGCACGTGCAACTCGAAGGCTGGCAACGATCTCCAGGCCAACGGTTGCACGGTCGCAGACGACGTCGATCAGTGCGCGGTCGACTTCGCCAACAAGCCGCTGCACTACCTCGCGTGCGTGGCGCACAAGACCGATGACTTGCGCGTCAAGCGAGTGATCACAGGGAAAGAGCAGGCGGGCATCATCGTCTGCACGATCTTGAACGGCCTGCGGCACTGAGCCGTTCGTGACTCGATCGAGGGGCTCCCGGCGCAAGCCGGGGGCCCTTCACTTTTTGCGAGCCGGCGTTTTGCGCTTCTTCGCAGTCTTGTCCTTCTTCTGTGGGTCAGGCTTCAGCCTGACTGTCTTTTTCTTCTTCAGCCCCGCGCGCTGCGCAACTTCCACCGACCGCCGCGCCCAGCGCGTCAGGTCCTCCGCTTCTTCGATCACATCCTCTGGCACCTGGAAGTAACCCAGGCTCGGCTGTCCCGGAAACGGCATGAACGCCTTCATCCCGCGCGACGTGTAGTCATCGCGATTCACGTCATCCACCTTGAAGTACAGGACGTCGTCGTCGATCAGCGCGAAGAACCATTCGCCGCTGTACAGGCCCAGACCGCCGAACATCCGGCGCGTGCTCAAGCCGGAGAGGGCGCCGAGCTGGTCAATGATGTATGTACGGTAGTTATCGGAGACTGACATACTCGCGCCCTTCCGCAGGGGACTGAATTCTAAAGGAGAGCTGCATGACGAAGTCGATCCATTGCTACGTAGCCGGCGTAATCGCAAGCCTGGTTACAGTACCGGTCTTCGCGCAGGCGCCTGCCGAGGTGTCGCTGACTCGTATCGACTGCGCCAGCAGCGCCGGCCCTGCCGACATCGGCCGCTTCTCCGACACGATGGCGTACGAAGGCAAGAAACTGCAGCTGACCGCCAGCTGCTATCTCATCCGCCATGCAGATCACTACATGATCTGGGACACCGGCTATCCGGTCACTGCTGCAACAGCGAACGGCCCGACCGTCAAGGTCACGCTGGTCGATCAACTCGCGCAGCTGAAGATCAAGCCCGAGCAGATCAACTATGTCGGCATCAGCCACTATCACGGCGATCACACCGGTCAGGCCGCTTCGTTCCCGCAAGCGACGCTGCTGATCGGCCAAGGCGATTGGGACGTGCTCAAGGGCCCGACGCCATCGGGCACGACGAACGCCGCGCCGCTCAAGCACTGGCTCGACGGCGACGGCAAGTCGGAGCCCGT
>DATJIP010000107.1:0-38004 GCA_035493235.1 Steroidobacteraceae bacterium | reverse complement strand
CACGCGCGCCGCGCGCCGGGTTCCCGCATACAGCTCAAAATGCAGCAGCTTGCAGGGGATGCTGCCGTTCATTAGAGAGACAGTGCGCTTGGGTTTGAGGCCTATCGCTTTGTACGGCGAGTCGGCTGCGGCCAGGATGGCGGCCTGCCAGCCGCTGAACTTCTGCTTCAGGGTATCGCCGACTTCCTCATACAGTCGCGCAATGTCGCCCTCGTTGCTGCCAATGCGTTCGCCATACGGCAGATTGGTCACGAGGATTCCGGTTGCAGCGGGAGGCTCAGCATCCTGGAAGCGGCCCGTGTTGAAAGTCATGTACCTTTCGACGCGCGCATCCAGCGCACTCTTTTTCGCCATCGCCACATAGGCTGCGCTGATGTCGGAGGCGACGACTGGTGCAGCCGGGGCCTCCAGCTTCTCAGCGCGCACACGGTCCTGAGTGACGCGCCACAGCTCACGATCAAAGTCTTTGAGCCACTCGAAATGAAATTCACCCTTCTTGCGATGGATCTGTGGCGCTTTGTGGACCGCGATCATTGCAGCCTCGATGGCAATCGTACCGCTGCCACACATCGGATCCATGAACGCCTGGCTGCCGTCGTAACCAGCCATGATGAGAATTGCCGCGGAGAGCGTTTCCTTGAGCGGCGCCGGATGACCCTGCTCGCGATAACCGCGCTTGTGCAATGACTTGCCCGAGGTGTCGAAGCTCAACGTGCAGCGGCCGTGCCTTATATGCGCCACCACCACAACCTTTGGCTCACTTCGATCGACGACCGGTGCGACCCCTTGAGCGCGGCCAAAGACCTCGCGGATACTCTCGCGCACCTGGGTAATGATTTGCTTCGGTGCCATCCCGCCGTTGCCTGCATCGTCACCCTGGATGTCAACCATGAAGCCATGACGTGCGTCAAACAACTCGTCCCAGCGAATGCGCCGGACCTGTGAGCGAAGCATCTCTGGCGACCTGGCCGACACTTCCTTGATGACCCTCAGGAGGCGGCTCGCCGTCCGCAGCTTCAGGTGCAGCTCATAAAAAAGAGCGTCGCTGGCCTCGAAGGCGACAGCGCGGTATCCGGGAACGATGCTCTGTGCACCAAGTGCTTCGAGCTCGAGAACCAGGGCCGGTTTGGTTTCTTCTGGACAGGTAGCAATCAGTTGCATGGTTCGATCTTCGCCTTGTGTCCGATTCCATTCAAGAATTCCGATTCAGCAAGGGCTCATAACAGAGAGAACACGGGTCTAGTATGAAGTTCGCGAATTTCTTCCTGGCGATCACCTGCATTGCTTCGGGCGCCGCCCAGGCTGCTTCTGAGACTCCGGAGATTCTCGTCACGGCGCTGCGGGGCATGCAATGGCAGGTCAGGTACGACTTCGCTCGGCCCGTG
The DNA here is from genome assembly GCA_035493235.1 of Steroidobacteraceae bacterium. Classification (GTDB taxonomy): domain Bacteria; phylum Pseudomonadota; class Gammaproteobacteria; order Steroidobacterales; family Steroidobacteraceae; genus Steroidobacter. The sequence continues at coordinate 36,619 of DATJIP010000107.1, read as the reverse complement.
GACAAACTCGAATTCAAAAGCTCGCCCGACGATTCGCGTGGCCGGACCTGGTTGCCGGATCAAGGCTTCGAGATTGTCACCACCGATCGCGGCGAGGTCGCACGACGGAAGGACGGCGCGCAGTTCAGCAGTGTCCGATTCCGGATGAGCCCAACGTATAGCTACCTACCCAAGGAGTACGCGCCGTTTTCGCCATTCGGCGATGGAGGAATGCTGTTTCACACGGGCCGTTTCTTCGCGTGCCAGGACCGCTGTCCCGATGATGCATCGTGGTCGATGTATCTGTGGGCGGCGACAGACGATCAGATCATTCTCGATAGTAAAGTGGTAAAGGCCGAGGCGCACTGGGTCGATAGGGGAGACGGGCGTTCTGTCTATATCGGCAAGAACGTTCCGCAGCAGACCGACGACTTCATTGCCGTCCTCGACACGGCGCTCCCCGAGCGAATTCGCAGTCAGTTGCTTACGCAACTGCCCGAGTTCATGCACCTGTTCTCCGGAAAGCTGGGCGCTCTACCGACGCGTCCGATGCTCTTCGTCTCCTACGACGTGTCGCATCCGAAGGGCTGGGGTCGACAGGGCGGTGTGCTGCCAAATCAGGTCTTCATCCATTTCTACGGCAGCAAGTGGCCTGCTGAGATGGAAAAACCTGATTTTGTGAACGACCTGGCCTGGCATTTCGCGCACGAGTCGGCCCACTTGTATCAGCGGCGCACAGCTACGACAGCGGGCGATGACTGGATCACCGAGGGCTCTGCCGAGGCGTTCGCGGCGACGGCCTTACGCGCTGATGCCGGCGCGTACGTGCAGTCTGCCGAAGAGAAGGCACGTGGCGAGTGCCGGGAGCAGCTCAAAGGCCGCTCAGTTCAGGATGCCATCGCTGCGGGAACATCCGATGCTGCATATAGCTGCGGCATGCTGATCAACCTCGCTGTCGATTCGAAGGTGCGACTGGCGACCAAGCGCGATGGCATCTATGCAGTCTGGAGCAACTATCTCAGGCGTCCCTCCAACAAAGGGAGTGTCGTGAGTAGAGCCGCGTATCTGGAAGCAGTATCGGCTGTCGGCGATGCTGATATTGCAGCGTGGGTGCAGAAGGCGGTTGCGGAGCAGGGCGCGAATCTGATTCTTGGTGGAACAAATTGAGCAGCACCATCGAACATAGCCTCGTACGCCGCATCGTGCTCATCGGTGCGGCGGCCGCAGCGTACGTTGTGAACTTCTGGCCTTCGCCACTTCTACGCGATGCGGTCTTGAATGCATTCGGCAACCCGCCTTACAAAGGCGTCTGGCTGCTGATCCCGCACTTGTTTCTCTACACGACGCTGCAGGCGCTGGTGTGCCTGCTCTTGTGGACCATCCTTGTCCGGGCTGGTTGGCTACCCAAGCTCCAGCTTTCGCTGCGGTGGCGCACGTTCGCGTGGGGTCTTGGCGCTGGCTTGGTTTCCATCGTGGTGATGGTGGTGTTCTTCTTCGCGACCGGTCAGGGCGGCGCGTTCCACGCGCCGCAAGTCGATCCGTGGAATGCCGGCGCGAACATCTTCTCGAACTTCTATGAGGAGTACGTGTATCGCGGCTTCATCCTCGCCGCGCTTGCTGCTGCACTGGGATTCTGGCCGGCAGCGATTCTTTCCTCGATCATGTTCGGCGCGACGCACACGCAGTACCCGCTGGTGCTGCAAGGAATGATCGCTGCTCTGGCGGTGATTTGGGCCTGGGCCGGCCAGCGCGGCGGCGGGCTAGTGGCGCCTTACACGGCGCATATGGCGCTGGACTGGATTCTGGATCCGGTCATTTAGCGAACACCATAAGAAAACGGCGGAGCCCTTGCGGACTCCGCCATTCCCTGCTCGAGCATCAAACCAGCGGACAAGGTGACCGCGTGGCAACTGCATCGGAGCGTCCGTCCGTTGGGACGGCCGGTGCGAGTTCGTTAACGACGAACCTCGCCAACCTGTACACACAGAATTGCGACCGAACCAACGTTTGAAGTAGACATTGGATCACCTCCTTCAGTTGCCGTGGGCTGTTCGCCGACGCGCAACCGCCCACCGAAGTCGCGCGCCGATATCGAAATTGTAGCGATCGCGACGTTGCGGCGTCAGAGAAGATTTCAAGCTTGTGCTATGTTCCAGCGAAAGATCTCGGAGCTGCATCATGATCCGCCGGAGCTCATCGATCTGCCTCACGCTCTCAGTTTGTCTCTTTGCCGGTTCAGCCGGTCTCCAAGCAGCAGAAATCGCCAAGTACGACGACGGACCCTTCGCAGGCAAAGGCCGCCCCTATTCCGAATCGGCGAGGGCAGGCGATCTGCTCTTTCTTACCGGTCAGACCGGCGAGGATAAGTACGGCAAGCTGGTTGCGGGTGGCATCAAGGCCGAAGCCGAGCAAGTCATGTTGAACATCAAAGCCGCCCTGGCCAGGCGCGGGCTGGCCATGGAACACGTGGTGAAATGCACCGTGTTTCTCGCCGACATCAATGAATGGGCCGCGTTCAACGAAGTCTATAAAAGGTACTTCTCACAGCCTTACCCGGCACGCAGTGCTCTGGGCGCGAGTGGCTTGGTGGACAAGGCGCGGGTCGAGATGGAATGCGTCGCAGGTTACCCGTGAACCGCACCGTGGCTTTGTCGATCACCCTTGTGCACGGGACGTGGGGTCGCGGATTCTTTCCGCCCAGACAGTCGGCCGCGCCACGGAAGTCCCAGGGCAAATCCCGCTGGTTCGAACCGGGATCAAATTTTCGAAGATCGCTGGAAGCAGCGCTTGCGAGTGATGCGCCGGAGCACGCGGCTTCGATCGACTGCTTCGAGTGGTCGGGGGCGAACTCCTTCATCGAGCGTGCGACCGCCGCGGATGCGTTAGCCGAAAGACTTGATGCGCAAGCCGCTGCCAACCCTGGCCTCACACAAATATTGATCGGGCATAGCCACGGTGGCTCGGTCTGCATGCTGGCTTGCGTGCGGATGAACACGGCACGCCCGCACATAGTGACCCTTGCGACTCCATTCATCGAGCTCGACGCGAGCGACGCGGGGACGAAGACCGTTGCGGACTTATGTGCAGACCAGATCCGATGTCTCTCGCTCATGATCTTCTTCTTTCTTATCGGGCAGCCAGGAATCGCAGCCATCACCTCCTGGATTCCTTTGGCATGGTTGCATCCGTGGTGGGTGTCTTACCTTCTGGCGCTGCCTCTCGCGTATTTGGGATTAGATGCATGGAACCATTGGTCCAAGACGCGTCTCGATCCGAATTGGGCTGTAGGCGCAATGATGCAGCGACACGCGTCGACTCGAATGCTGGTACTGCGGGGTGTCGACGATGAAGCGACGTTGGCGCTAACCGCCGCCGCAATTGCGACCCGGCTCTCGCAACCGTTTCCCTTCCTGGCCATGTTGGCGCTTTACACAGCGTTGTTCGCGCTGGTTCTGATCTACGCCGGTGGAGTAAATCTGACTCACGTGGACGCTGACCTGGTCAGGTTGACGGTCCTTCGATGGCTACCGGCCGTGTGGCTGTTGGACGTGGTCACCGGCCTGCTGATGGCCACCTCCGGAAGAGAGCTCGCACTCTGGTTCCACGGTTTGCAGATCAGATCGCACTCGTCTCCGGACCATGGGCATCACCTGTCTGTGTTTACGTTGCCGTACCGGGGACGAAGGGGACTGTTGCGACATGGGCTCTACGACCATTCGCTGGCGCCGTCACTGATTCTTGCCTGGATGAGGAACGACTTCGAACTGAGCCCGACAGACCTGGACGTCAAGGTTTCTTCGGATGGCCGCATTGAGGTGGTTCTCCTCGAGAAGGCGCCGGATGCGTAGGCACGCTGAGCAGCTACAATCTGCGGGGTCACCATCGACTGCCTGATTCGGGGTGTTGCATGAAGTTATTGGCGACCGTGCTGACGCTCGCGTTTTTTGGGTCCGCAGCTGCGAGTGACCTGAGCACTGCGATTCCATCCGTGGTGATCAGCGACCCGGCTCCAGATCCCGTACAACCTCCGCGCTCGGCGCAGGTGCTCATCCCCAGCGGTGGCGTGGGAATGAACGGCCTGTTCTATCTGTCGGCCGGCAGAGGACCCCATCCCACTTTTGTTCTTCTGCACGGCTTTCCTGGCAACGAACAGAATCTCGACCTGGCTCAGGCCATCCGGCGTGCCGGCTGGAACGTGCTGACCTTGCACTACCGAGGAGCGTGGGGAAGCCCGGGCACGTTTTCGATCGCGCATGTACTCGAGGATGCCGATGCCGCTCTGGCATTCATGCGCCGAGCCGACATAGCGGAGAAATTCGGCATCGACACGCGACGCATCGTTCTCGGCGGGCACAGCATGGGTGGCTTTGCGACCGCCGCGCATGCACGCAAGGATGAGCAGCTTCTTGGAGTCGTGCTTCTGGACGCATGGAACGTTGGCGCCACTGCAGATGAGTTCAGCAAAGTAAGCGGGGCCGCCCGCGCGGCAATGGCTGACAAAGAATTCGATGACCTCGGCAATTCGCTGCAAGGAGCAACAGCGAGCAGCACTGCGGATGAGCTCGTGGCACACCGCGCCGAATGGAACTTCATGCCGTGGGCCAAAGATCTGACGCGCCGACCGCTGCTGGTCATCGGCGCTTCGAAGGCCGGTGCCGGAGAAAACCGCCAGCTCGCTGAAGCTGTGACTCGCGCCGGCGGCAAAGTCACGGCGATTACTTTAACGAGCGACCATAGCTTTCAGGATCACCGCATCGCGCTTGCAGCGGAAGTCGTCAAATGGCTGCAGGGCCTGCCCGCCAATTGATGGATCCTCATGCGCGGCCGTTCATTGATTTCTCGTCGGCATGCCGTGCTTGGCGCGTTTTGCCTGTGCTGTGCGCCCGGGTTGAGTCGCAGCGCTGATGAGAGTAACTCGGTAAAGACCACGGAGATCGCGCGCGGGATTCACGTGCGCCGCGGGGCCGATGAGGTCGCCTCCGCGCAGAACAAGGATGCCATCGCAAACATTGGATTCATCGTTGGGCGAGACAGCGTCGCTGTGCTCGACAGCGGCGGATCTCTGCACGACGGTGAGCGATTGCGGCGCAGCATCCGCAACCTGACTGACCTGCCGATTCGCTACGTATTGATGTCACACGTGCACCCGGATCACATCTTCGGCGCGGGCGCATTCCTGCAAGACAAACCTGCTTTCGTGGCGCACGCTCAGTTGCCGCAGGCGCTGGCTCAGCGCGGTGAGTATTATCGCGAGCGGCTCGAGGAAGTGCTTGGGCGAGGCAACGCAGGTCCGATCGTTCAGCCGACGATGCTGGTCAGCGATCGAACGCAGATCGAACTCGGCGGTCGGTCGCTGGAGCTGAGGGCGCATGCGGTCGCACACACCAGTAATGATCTGAGTGTAGTCGACTCGCAAACGGGAACGTTGTTTCCGTCCGATCTGTTGTTCGTGGGGCGAACACCTTCGCTGGACGGCAGTCTGAAAGGATGGCTGCGGGAGTTGTCGATGCTGGGCTCGATCCATGCGAAGCAAGCGGTGCCCGGTCATGGTCCAGTGAGGGTCAACTTCGCCTCTGCCGCAAGCAAGCTGCAGCAGTATCTCGAGACGCTGCTGCGCGAGACGCGTCAGGCCATCGCGAACGGAGTTGACATCGGCGCGGCGCCTGAGATCGTCGGGCAGTCGGAGCGCAAGAATTGGACGCTGTTCGACGAGTATCACGGTCACAATGTCACGCAGGCCTTCAAGGAGCTCGAATGGGAATGATGCGCAGATATTTCCTGATCGCTGCCTGCGGTCTGGGGGCCATCGTTTGCACGCACGCCGCGCGCGCCGATGAAGAGGCCGCTGCGCGCAGCGAACGATGGGCGGAGCTGCAGCGTGCGATCTTTCCCGGTCGAACGATCAGTGAGGGCGCCGGCGTGATTCAACTCGATGCGCCACCGCGGGCGTTGGATGCTGCGCTCGTTCCATTCACGATCACACTGCCGAGCGACAAGCAGATCAAGTCCGTAGTACTGGTGATCGACAACAACCCTGGGCCGCTTGCCGGGCGCTTTACATTCGGCGCCGCTGCCGACCCACGCAGCCTCCAGGTACGCATGCGCGTCAACTCGTACACCAACGTGCACGCGGTCGCGGAAGATTCTGCAGGCAAACTTTATGCGGTGCAGAAGTTCGTCAAGGCTTCGGGCGGCTGTTCGGCGCCGGCGGGATCGAACGATGAGGAGTCGACGCGCAATCTGGGCCAGATGAAGCTGAAGCTGGTCAGTGAGTTTGCACCCGGAGAACCGGTGCAGGCGCAGCTCATGATCCGACATCCGAATTTCAACGGCATGCAAATGGATCAGCTCACACGTCTGTACACACCGGCGCACTTCATCCGAACGATCGACATCACCTACGACGATCAGCCGGTGCTGCGTATCGAGTCGGACATCTCGCTCAGTACGGATCCCGTCATCGCCTTCGGCTTCAAGCCATCGACGCAGGGAAAGTTGAGGGTCGAGGTCACGGACAGCAAGGAGCAGAGTTTCGTGCGCGAGTTCGCCGTGCCCGCAGCTGCTGTGTCATCGACGTTGTAGCGAATGCCTGCCGCCATGCGCCGTCTACCGCTGGTCCTCCTGGTTGTGGTACTTGCAGCCGCCAGCAGCGACGGGGTGAAGGAGCCAGAAGGATTCTGGAGCGGGCCGATGAACTCGGCTGTTCCAGCAACAATCGCCGGCGGCAAGGTCATCCGAGCGAAGGAGTTGGCGCGGCTGCTGATGCAAAGCAAGCCGCTCGTTATCGACGTATCAAATGAGTCAAAGCGCCCTGCGGGGATGGCGCCTGATGCGCCATGGATGCCGCTGCCTCAGGAGGTTATCCCGGGCAGCGTGTGGTTACCGGGCGCCGGCATGGCGGACATTGCTCCAGAGACAGACGTATTGTTCCGCAAGCTTCTGTCGCAAACGACCGGCGACGATCACGAGCATGCTGTCGTCATCTATTGCCACGAGCGCTGCTGGCTCAGCTGGAATGCCGCGAAGAGAGCCATCGGCTACGGCTATCGCCAAGTCCACTGGTTTCCGGAAGGTGTGGAAGGTTGGCGCGCTGCAGGCAACACGACTGCCATCGCGAAGCCTTGGACGCCGGAGGCGCGCTGAGCGTTGCCGGATGCGCTCACAAGGCGCTAGCGGGTCTGCTGGAAGCGAACGATCGCCGCTCTGTCAGTTGCCGCGAGAGGAACTGAGAGATCGCTTCGTTCACGACGTTCGGGTGCGTGACGGGTCCCATGTGTCCCAGCTTCTCGAACTCCACGACCTCGACCTGCGGTAGAACCTGCGTCAGCAGGCGGGCCACGCTTCGAGAGGAGGGCGGAGAGCGCCCGCCGATCATGTAGAGCACCGGAACGTCCAGCGTCGCGAATGCCTCCAGTGGCGTCGGTTCCTTGAATAATGCGTCGCCCCAGCCGACCACATTCGCGATCGCAGCCGTGATCGGACCTTTGCGCTGCTCAGGGGTCTTGTCCCAGGCACCAGCGCCCATCCAGAAGTCGATGAAGTACCGTGCAGCGCTGTCGCGATCACCAGCGTCCAGCGCGGCGCCTGCTTGCGCCACCGCGTTGCGAATGCCGTCGACTTCGTTCGGTGCTGGCGATTCCGCGTCGACGAGCGAGAACAAAGTGGGCTCATAGACCGCCAGCGCTTTGACCTTGTGCGGTTGTCGCATCGCGGCGATCAGCGCGACTGCGCCGCCGTACGAATGGCCCACCAGTGAAAACGGCCGACCGGCCCGCGCGAAGATTGGTTCGAGCAGCGCGACTTCATGGCCAAGTCGGATCACTCCGTCCACATAGGGAGGGCTTTTGCCGGCTCCGTAGGAATCGGCCGCGAACACGCGGTAAGTGGGCGCAAGCATCTCCATCAGGCTGCGCCATTGGCTGGACGAGCTCGCGTTGGCGTGTAGGCAGATGACGCCAGGGCCGGCGCCGGATTCGCGGAAGGACGGGGCGATAGGGGTCATGGTTGGTAAAACGGAATCGGCGATCGGTTCCCGCCAACTGCTGCGAATGGTGATGCGGCAGTTCAGGCAAAACCTGTGTCGGAGTCCTAATATGCTGACCGCCAGACCTGAGAGAAGGCTCATGACTAACCGACTCACGATCATCGGCGCAGCCTTGATCATCTCCAGCCTGGGAGTTGCGAGCGATGACCAGCAGTCTCCCGGGGCGACGGCCGCTCATGCACTTCTGCAGTCGTTGCCGCCGGCCAGGCGCTCGCAAGCGCAGCTGCCATTCGATTCGTCTGAGCGCACGAAGTGGAACTACGTTCCGACTAACCGCGCCGGAGTCGCGCTCGCAGAGCTCGATGCAAGCCAGAAAGCCTTGATCGATCCACTGCTGCGATCCGCGTTGAGCCCCGCAGGCTTCAAGACGGCTCAACAGATCGTGCAGCACGAATCGATCCTGGCGGAGATCGAAGGCAATCCGCGGCGCGATCCGGAGCTCTACTACACCGTGGTCTTTGGAGAGCCTGGTCTGCGTGCGCCGTGGGCGTGGCGATTCGAAGGCCATCATCTTTCTGTCAACGCGACCCAGATCGACGGTCAAACTCAAGTCGTCGCGCCGCTCTTCATGGGTTCGAATCCCGCGCGCGTGCCGTCCGGTCCGAAAGCCGGTCTGCGATTGCTCGCGGCAGAAGAAGACGTGGCTCGCGAGTTGATACGCATGTTGCCGGACGCGCGACGCAACCGCGCGATGCTTGCCAAAGACGCGTTCCCCGACATCATCACGCGTAACGACCCGAAGGTACGTTCGCTGAACATCGAAGGGCTTGCAGCAGGGGACATGTCACAGCCTGAGCAAACCCAATTGCGCAAGCTGCTGCACGTGTATGCGGATCGCATGACGGAGAGCTCTGCACGAGATCAGCTCGAGCGCATTGAGCGCGCGGGCTTCGACAAGTTGCACTTCGGCTGGGCTGGCAGTCTCGAGCCGGGCAAGCCGCACTACTATCGAGTGCATGGCCCGACTGTCCTCATCGAGTACGACAACACTCAGAACAACGCCAATCATATCCACAGTGTCTGGCGTGACCTGGAACGCGACTTCGGCGGCGACTTGCTTCGTGCGCACTACGAAGCGCATCAGGCTGACGATCATGGTCACGAGCACTAGCGCTAAAGAATCAACGGAATCAGGGCGGCGACGCGACTCCTGTAGTCCTCATACGCAGCGCCAAATTGCTCGCGCATCCAGCGCTCCTCGATTCGCAGCTTTCGCCAGAACGCACAGAACGCAATGATCACAGCCAGGATCCCTCGCAACTCCCCTCCGGCTAGCGCGGAGCCGACGAACGCCAACAGCAAGCCTGTGTAGATAGGGTGACGCACGAGGCCATACGGGCCGCTCGTGATCAAAGCGTGATCTTGCTTGATCGTGATGGTGGCGCTCCAGTTTCGACCTAGATGCACGCGCGCCCACACGGTGAATAGAAGGCCCGCCAGCGTGAGCGCCGCACCGAACCAGAACAGCCAGGCGCCGGGCGGCAGGAAGCGCACACCGAGCGCCGGCACCGGCGAGTTCGGCATCCACAGGAGGAGGCCCGCGAATGCGAGCGGCACGATGTGCAACAAGCGCGACGCGTGTGACTCGCGCCTCGCGGTGACCTTGGCATTGAGTGAGGCTGTCAGCCAGTACGTGGCCCAGCTCAACCACAGGGTCGGGATCAGGTAGCGGTACACGAGCGCAGTGTCTCACGGAGTCCGGCAGGCTGTTGCGCAAGAGTTGAGCGCGGCGCTTTCAGGACGCGTGTGGCATGATCTCTGCGCAAGTCCTGGTCTTCACTTCGACAAATGGAGTTGGGAATCCGTGAAGCTTTCAGTCGCCTTTTCATTCGTAGTGTTGACGGCCTCATTGGTCTCGAGCGTTGCAGCTGCTGGCGAGCGAGAACTGGACCGGGACACGTACGCACTCCAGTACGATTTTGGCACTGCCTCCAATCTCGGCGTCGAACCGCGGTGGCAGAGCGCTCCAAAGGACGTAACAGCCATACTCAAGCACATTGCCTCACAGCTCGTGGGCGGCAAGCTTACGTTCGCTAACATCGGCGAAGAATGGGCTACTACCGATGCAGTGAGAGACGATCTGCCGCGGGCTCAGCACCTGTTCTCGGCGTATTCAGACAAGGTCGCGGCGAGCGTCTTTCTCGTCGGTGGCTTTGGAGTAAAGGTCTACGCGGTGCTGGCACGGCGCCATGCTCAGAGCTACTGCATTTTCAGGTTGCCGGGGCTGGGACTGTCCAGTCTTACTATCTCGACCGTGCAATACGAACTTCGTCCTGATCGAGATCAGACTGCCACCAAGATACCTGAGTGCCAGGCCCAATCCCTCGCACGAGGCTTGGAGCTGCCGGACGGCTTATGAGAAGCGCGCCCAGCATCGAAACCAGCGCCATCGTTGCCACCGCCGTTGCGAATTGAACGTCGCTACGCGCTGCGCACTTCATTGCGATTACTCAACAAGTAAATCGCGAACAGGAAAATCATCACTGTGTCCACCGCGACCGCAACGCCCGCACGAGGCAGGAACTGAGGGCCGAAGCTGAGGATGAGCAAGATGAAGACGACTTTGCTCACGCCGGCTACAACCAGGATGAGCCGACGGCTCTGCGGACGGAACCCGCCATAGATGAGCATCGCGCCAATCAGCGTGATGAGCGCGCCCCAGTTGCGAACGACGATCTCCGCAACCGGGCCCTGGAGTGCTTCGCCGAAGGTGTTCAGCAGCGCCGCCTGCGGAGCGATCGCCGCGTACACCATGGTGCAGGTCAACGCACCCGCCACGATCATGATCCACTTGATCTGTGCCGAGATCCAACGCATGGCCGTCTCCCAGTTAGTTCTTCTTTCTGAATCGCTAATATACTGTCAGCCAGAGCTAAGAAGAATGTTGAGACACGGGGATGAGAATGATCAAGAAATCCTGTATCGCATCGCTGCTCCTGCTCCTGTTCGGATCCGTCGCCTGGAGCGACCAGGCCGACTCTCGTTACACCCTCTCGTTCGGAAGCTTCTCTCCTCTGAACTCCGACATCTTCATCGCCAATGCCGACGGCAGCGGCGCGCGGGTCTTGTTTGCGAATGCTGCGCAGGAATTCAACGCGGTGTTCGCGCCGGATGGTAAGTGGATCGTCTTTACTTCGACGCGCAACGGGTCGGCCGACCTCTACCGTGCAAATGTCGACGGCAGCGGCCTCGAGCGGCTCGTCGGTGACGCAGCCTACGATGACCAGGCAGCGATCTCACCCGACGGCAAGTCTGTCGCGTTCGTCTCGAGTCGCGGCGGCAACGCGGACATCTTCATTCTCGATCTTGCTTCCAAGTCGGTCCGGAACGTCACGAACAACAGCGAGGGAGATTTCCGGCCCGCGTGGTCGCCGGACGGCCGCTGGCTCGCCTTCACCTCGGATCGCAACTCCAAGAAGCCCGTCGGTCCAGGCGGCTTTGCCATTCAGCAGTCGACCGAAATTTACGTGATGCGAGTCGACGGTTCCGATCTCAGGCAGATTACGCGGTTCGACGAGTTTGCCGGCAGTCCGCGCTGGTCGAACGATGGCAAGCGTCTGGTTTTCTATCATGCGGACATGCAGGCGGCAGGAAACATTGTATCGCCGCAACGGCTGCGAGGGACCACGCAGATCTGCGAAGTCGACCTGGCGACCGGTGCCTGGAAGGCGTTGACGAAAGGAGACGGTGAAAAGCGCTCGCCGCAGTTCATCGCAGCGGATCGCATCGGCTATGCGAGCGATGGTCCGACCGGCGGGATCGAGATTGTCGACGGCGTGCCGGGCGCTCGTGGCGAGTTCAAGAACCCAACGTGGTCGGCTGACGGCAAGCACATGTTGTTTCAACGAGAGGTCGACCAGCAGTGGCCGCCGCATCAGCCTGCGCATTCACTCGATCCGCGATTTCAGTTGATTCGCGTCGGCGTATTTTCTTCGTGGTCGCCGCGCGGTGATCGGATGGTGAGCAATGATCAGACCGCCGGGATTCTTCACAACAGTGTGATTTCGATGCGCCCCGACGGCACCGGCCGAACCACGTTGTTTACGGATCCTGTAAAGAGCGCGCTCGCACCGGTGTGGTCACGTCAGGGCGATCGGATTGCGTTCGGGCTCGGCCGGTTCTTCCAGGGCACCAACGGGCCCGCGCAGGCAGACATCGTTACGATGCGCAACGATGGCCAGGATCGGCAGGTGCTGACGGATGGCAGGTCGAACTATGGCTTCCCCAGCTTCTCTCCTGACGGCAAACACATCGTTTATCGCGAGGCCAGCCGGGATCACAACGCGCTGTACATCGTCGACGTCGCAACTCGCGAACGTCGCGTGTTGATCGAAGGTCCCGCGCACTACAACTTCCCCGGGTGGTCGCCCACCGCCGATGTCATTGCGTTCACGAGCAACATGGACGGCAACTACGACATCTATGCCATTGCTGTCGATGGCTCGAACCTCAAGCGGCTGACCCATTCGCCGCATGTGGAAGGACACAGCTCGTGGTCGGCAGACGGCAAGTGGCTGGCCTTCTCGAGCGGTGTCGCTGGATTCAAGGACGAGTTCCTGTTGTTCCAGGCAAACCCGCAAGCGTACGGCGAAGTCCATGTGATGCGCGCGGACGGCAGGGAGGACCACGCGCTTACAGACAACCAATTCGAAGAAGCAACGATCGGTTGGGTGCCGCAAAAGTAGGGCTACGAGGGTCAGGCCCCCGGCGGGTAAGCCTCCTGCGAGCGTGCCGATCGATCTCCAGATTGCAAGGATCTGCAAGGTGTAGGGAGCATGACGCGGCGTGACGGCGGCGTCCTTGATCTAGATCAGTTCGGCCGTGAAGAGTACGTCACTGCAGAATCGCGATCGTCCATGGATTCGTGTCAGTCCCGTTCGGGATCGGCGCACCCGTCGCCGTGAGAGCGCCGGTCGTCTTGTTCACCGCATAGACCGTGATCGTGTTCGAGTCCAGGTTCGAAGCGAATAGAAAGTCGCCGCTCGGATCGATGGCGATGAACGCCGGCGTGTCATTGCTCGGGAACGGGCTACCCGCGATTGTCGCCAGCGTGCCGTTGGACGAATCGAACGCGAGGGCGGTGATTTGCGAGCCCGATCCACGTGACTGATTGCCGACGTAGAGAAATTTGCCGGCCGGATCCATCGCTATCCTTTCAGGATTCGCACCAGCCGCAAACGGGCTGCCGACGACCAACGACAGGTTGCCGGAAGGAGTGGCTCTGAACACGGAGATGCCGCTAAGGCTTGCTGCGAACAGGAAATTGCCTGCGGGATCGAAGGCCATCGATCTCACGGAAATGTCGGTGATCGGGTAGGGGCTGCTGATCAGCGACAATGCACCGGTGCTCGAATCGATCGCGAAGACGCAGATTGCGCCGCTGTTGTTGGGGCCGCCTCCCGAAGTGCCGACAAAGACGAACTGACCGTTGGGATCGATGGTGACCGACAGGGCGCTGCCGACGCAGGAAAACGGGCCTGCGCTCACCAGCGTCGGCGCGCCGGTCCCTGGATCGAGAGTGAACGCGGACACAGTGGCGGAACCGAAGTTAGGCGCGTAGGCAAACTTGCCGGAACGCTCGATCGCGATCTGAGCCAGGCCGGTGGAGACGACGAAGGGGCTGCCGGCAATCGGGCTCAGCACGCCCGTGGTTTCGTTGATCGAAAAAACCGTGAGCGCGCCGTTGACCGGCATGCCGACCGGATCCACCACGTAGAGAAATTTGCCGTTGGGATGGATCGCCAGTGAGTAAGGTGTGTGGCCCGCGGGGAACGGGCTGCCTGCAACCGGCGTCAACAAGCCCGTCGTGCGGTTGATCGAATACGCCGAAACGCTCTCGATGTTGTTCAGGCCGTTGTTCGCCACGTACGCGAACCGACCGGCGACTGCGCACGTCACGCTTACTGATGTGACATTGGCCGTTGCAACCGCACCCGTTCCGCCGGACACGGTGCAGACCTGGCGCGGCGTGCTCGGTTGCGTGGTCACGGTGACGTTGTACGAAGCTCCGCCGGCAAGTGCGCCAGCGAATGTGAAGGCACCGTTGCCGCTGATCGTCAGATTGCCGCCGCCGTTGAGTGCGAGCGTCAGGCCAGAGCCCGTGAGTCCTGCAACGGTACCGCCCACCGTATAGGTCGTTGCTGGAGGATTTGGCGGGCCCGGATTGCCGCCACCACCGCCGCCGCCGCCGCAAGCGGACAGCGAAAGCAACGCAACGACAACTGCCGAGTGTGCGAGTGCTGATGAATGCCGGGGCATGGGTGTCCCTCTTTTGGCCGCATTCTAGGCACAGGTATGTCGGCATCGCTACCATACCGACAGCCGGAACTGAGGAGAGGCGAAATGAACCTACGATTTCTTGTGATGGTGCTCGCTGCATGTGTCATTGCCGCTCCACCTTCGCGCGCAGCGACCGGCGCCGAAGCGAAGGCGCAGATCACCGTGCTCTACGACGCTTTCGGCAAGGCATCCGGAATGCAGAAGGACTGGGGCTACGCTGCGTTCATCGAATACGGCGGCAAGCGCGTGCTGTTCGATACCGGCAATCGTCCGGACATCCTGGAGAAGAACGCCAAGGCCAAGGGCATCGATCTTTCGAAGCTCGATTTCGTCGTCATGTCGCATCGGCATAGCGATCACATGGGCGGAATGACCTACCTGCTGAGTGTGAATCCCAAGGTGAAGATCTACGCACCCAAGGAGGGCTTCGGCGTCTATGGCGGCGACCTGCCCAGCACCTTCTATCGCAAGGATGCGTCGCTGCCGCCGGAGCAGCGCTACTACGACGGCAATCCGCCCGAGGTCATGCGGTCTGGCTCTGCCTGGCCCAAGGCAAATTTCGAACTGATCGACAAAGACACGGTGATCGCGCCAGGCATCCATCTGATCGCGCTGGTCTCGAACAAGCCGGGAACGTTGGAGCTGCGCGAGCTATCGCTGGTCATCGACACGCCCGACGGTGCCGTCGTCGTGGTGGGCTGCTCGCATCCTGGTGTCGAGAAGATTCTGGAGGCGGCAGTGAAGATCAATCCGCGTATCCATTTTCTTGCTGGCGGGTTGCACCTGGTCGTGGCCCCGGACGATGAGATTGCGAAGATCGTGGCCGCCGTGCACGACACCTACAAGGTTGAATACATCGCGCCGGGACATTGCACCGGCGAGCCCACGTTCACTGCTCTCAAGAAAGCATTCGGAGAACACTATCTATATGCCGGGCTCGGCACGAGACTCGCGCTCGGTACGACACCGCACTCGTCGTAGGCGAGGGCTGTACTACTTTCGATGGAGCTGCCTACCTGTTCAGGTACTCACGCACCTTCGCAGCAGAATTTCCGACGACGCGCACCGCTCCTTTGATCTCATCGGCCGTCTTGTTCATCGACTTAGACCAATTGCGCAGCTCGTACTCATCGTTCACGTCGATGAGATCGCGGTCAGGTTGTCCGCGCTTGATTTTGTCGTCGGTCATCACAAGTTCCTCCGGGTTGGATGCCAGAAAAACTGTTCGCGTAGGCGGCCGGTTCCCGTGCGCGGAACTGCTGGAACACAGCGGCGTTACTGAGCGAGAGGGCACTTCCATGAGCCCGTGGCACGTCATCCAGGGTCTGTACGAAAGCGAAATCAACTCCGGCATGGAGTCGGACTGGAATGGCGGCATCACGGCCTGGATTGCCGAAAGGGGTACGAGAATGACGCAGCGTACCTTTATGCCTGGCGAGTTTGGCGAGATCGCCGATTGGCTCGATCACGAGGCGCGGCGATTGTTTCCGGATTCGAGGTACGCCACTGCAGAGGTCAGACTTCTAATGTAGTGCTGCGCGGCTCTGAAGCCTGCGATATTTGACGTGCTCGATGAGCGTGGCCGTGAGCGCACCGCCGGCGGCGCCGATCAAGATCACTCCGCCATGCGCCGCAAATACATGGAGCGGTTCATCGACCACGCAGAACAACCGCATCCCGGCATCTGTCATGAGCCCGATCGCGAGACCGTAGGCACCGCCAGTGAGCGCAGGACGCGTGGGCAGCGCGCGAGCAACCAGCCAAGCAGAGATAGCGAGCGAGGGGAGTGCGAATGGCAGTTCCATGAACACGCATTCCCACGCGATTTGCCAAGAGCTTGCCTCGGCGACTCGTGTCGGAAGCACGTGCGCCGTGGTCAGCGACACCGATGCAAAGAGCAGCGCGGCTCCTGCGAACCCTAGCCACATCCACTGCCTGGGCACGGCGAGGCCGGGCACGGCTTGTCGTAACGCAAGTCCCATCAGCGCAGCACCGCCTAGCGATTCGAGCGCTGACAATCCCCAGCTCGTCCAGCTTGGCAGCAACGCGAGATTCGCGCGCCAGCCCCAATACATCGGCGGCCCAAAGAAAAGGACCAGCGCGAGCGGTACGAGCGCTAACAAGCGGCGCGACGGCGCAGACAGCGGCGTCACGGGTTCGAGGTCTGCACGCACCAGGTTCAGGAGCGATGCGGGAACGTTGCTCTCATTCATTGTCAGCTCCTCGTTCGAGCGCGGCGCGCAGCGCGCGCGAGGCTCGGCTGCAGCGGAGCCTGACGGCAGCCGCAGCGATACCGAGCTGATGCGCAATTGCATCGAATGAAAGACCGTCGATGTTGCGCATCCACCACGTCGCACGCGAGTCGGGCGACAGATGCGCGAGTGCCTCCTGCAGCGGTTGCAGTTCGAAGTCCGCAGCTCGGAAGTCAGCCTCGAGCTCCAGGGTGTCTGTCGCCACTTCGTGCCGGTCGCGCCGGAGCTCGACGTGGCGATGTCGAAGCACCACGTTCAGCGCAATCCCGAATGCCCAACCTGCAGCCGAGTTGCCGGGTAGATAGGTATGGCGCGAGCGATGGATTTCCAGAAACGCTTCCTGCAGCAGATCGCTCGTGCGCGCATCGTGACGCACTCGCGCGCGAATGAAGCCTCGCAAGCGCGGGGCGAGCGCGCGATACAGCGCCTCGAACGCCGCGAGGCTCCCTCGCTGGTACTCGCACATGAGGTTGTCGAGCACCTCGGTTTCGTTGGGTTCGGACATGGGCACGGCGAAAAAAATTCTGCAGTGATGATACATCTCGCTCGATACGCCGAAGTACCCGGCGTGCGCAAACTGATCGTCGGCATCGTCACCGTGACGCTGGTGACATGGGCCTTCGTGATCACCGACTTGGCGAGCGGCGGCGGCCCCGATCCGCCTGCGCTTCGTGCCGCGGCGACTCTGCTCGATGGCGCTTGGCGCTTCCATGTCGGCGATGACCCACGCTGGGCGGACGTCAGCACAGACGACACTGAGTGGGAGACGTTGGATCTGACCGCCGTGCCGGGCAGTCACGACGACGACGTGGGTCTGCCGGATTACGTCGGCGGGTGGATGGCGCACGGTCATCCCGGCTATCGCGGCTACGCTTGGTACAGGCGCGCGGTAATGGTGCCGGCCGGCAGCGCATCGTGGGAGATTCTTGGACCGACTCTCGTCGACCACGGCTACGAGATCCATTGGAACGGCCAGCTGCTCGGCGGGTCGGGTAGGCTCGGCCCAAACCCGCGCGTTGTCGGTACGCGTCCGTTGAAGTTCGCGCTTCCCGCCGATGCGGCGGGCACTCGTGGCGTGCTCGCCATCCGCGCATACATGCTTCCCAGTTCCGGGATCAGCGCAGACGGCGGCGGCATGCACAGCCCGCCGATACTGGCGCCGCGGCCGATTAGCGATGAGCTCCATCGCGTGCAATGGCGGCGGACCATTGCCGGTTACATCGTCGATGCGATCGAGCCGATCGCCATGCTGGCGCTCATCGGTTTGGCGATCGGCTGCTGGTCGCGTGGCAGCCACCAGAGTTTCTTGATCTTTGTGAGCATCGCGCTCGCGCTGACGGCAGCGAGGCGCCTCAACAACGCGATCGTCGCGTGGACAGATCTGCAGGATCTGACTACTTATGTCTGGCTGGCGAAGACGATGTGGGTGCCGACGGTAGCGGCGTGGGCTTTGGCGTGGAATCGCTGGTGCCTGCTTCCATGGCGAAGCATCGATGTGGCGGCGGTCGTCCTGGCGGTCATCGCCGCTATCGGCGTCGCGACCCACTCCGCGAGTCTGATCAGCGCCAGCAAGCTGGGGTCGATCGCGCTGTTTGTCTTGACCGGCGCGCGCATCGTCCGCAGCGGACCCATGCGGATCCTGGCGTTTGTCACGTTAGTCTCGATCATGGCCGCACTATTCGGCGGGGAGCTGCTCGATCCGATCGGTGTGCCGGGCATCTGGTTTCCGTTCGGCATCGGCGTGTCGCGCACGCA
The DNA here is from genome assembly GCA_035493235.1 of Steroidobacteraceae bacterium. Taxonomy (GTDB): domain Bacteria; phylum Pseudomonadota; class Gammaproteobacteria; order Steroidobacterales; family Steroidobacteraceae; genus Steroidobacter. The sequence goes on along the minus strand of DATJIP010000107.1, from coordinate 18,310 downwards.
GTACAGCTACGCGATTGTCATCCCGCTGCTGGGGTTGGTGATCGTGCGGACTTTGGCATTCAAGGCTGCAAGAAATGCTGATCCGCTGGACCGTCGCGGCGGATGAGCAAGTACGCATCACCACTCGGGTCGACTTTCCATTCATGAGCAATCTTTGGAGGAATCACCACGTAGTCTCCGACCTGAAGCGAAGACCTGTTCTCGCCAAGGATGTGAGTGACTTTACCTCGGAGCACGACTGCGTACTCCGCATACGCATGCCAGTGCAACTCGAAGCGCGTCCCCGCGGGAAAGTGGGCGTAGTAGGTTTCTCCGCCAGTGCGCGGGTCCGTTCCAAGGACGGCGCGCTGAGCTCCTTTCGGAACTCCTGACGGGCCAGCGTAGGGCTCGCTCCATTGAGCGGACTCCAGTAGAAACGGCAGGGCGGGTTGCTCAGCCTTGCGCTCGCCCGGACTAGCCGCACCGCCGACGAACGTGCCGTGAGTCGCGATCACACGCCAGTCGGCACCAAACTGCTTGTACGTCCTGCTGAAGCGGATGTCTCCGCCAACCTGCTCACCGTTCTGCAGAATGCTGTACTTCTCTCGCGCCACGACGATTGCGACGTCACCGTAGACTCGAACAGTCCGCTCCAGCACTTCGATCTTCTCGTAGCGCACTCGCCCCGAATCAAGGTCAGCGATCTGCTCGGCCTTCGTCCGAATGACTCCCGTCGACGGAGTCACCAACGTGTAGTCGTCGGCGTAGATCTGATAGAGCGGTTTGCTATCGCCACGGCGCAACGCATCGGTCCGCCGATCGTCGGTCGCGAGGACCTGGCGCCGGACCTGCTCTTCACGATTGCGCACGTCGACCTTGTCGCCGACATCGATCACCATCAGGTCCTCGCCGACCTCCAAGCGTCCTGCGTAAGCCTTGCGTGTGGCCGGAATCAGATCCTGCTCCGTGGCACTCGGCATGCAGATGTGTGAATACACTGCCAGCTTCGGCTTCACCCGCGCAAACACCTGGCCCGCCTGCTCGGGCGTCGTGTGATAGTCAATGATGCGCTTCGCGCGGGCTGGAGGAACGCCTGCGCGCTCCAGGGTTGCTGGCACGAATACTTCGTGGACCAACAGATCTACACCTTGAGCATGTCGGATGAGGTTCTCAGACACGCGCGTGTCACCCGACAGGACGACGGAGCGGCCGGCATAGTCGATGCGATAACCAAACGCCGGCGTGACTGGAGCATGATCCACCTCGAACGCCGTGACCTTCACGCCGGCCTTGTCATACACCACACCCTCACTGATCTCCTTCACGAGCAACGCGACACCGTCCGACGACGCGCCGTCGTTCTGAATACGAATTCCCACGTCGTACTCATATGCTTGCTGCAGATGAGACATCATGGCCGTTGTCCCGCGGGGCCCCCACACTGGCAGCGGCACGTTACGGCCGGGAACGAGCAGCCAGCCCGTCAACCAAAGATCGGGAAAGCCGACCACGTGGTCAGAGTGCAGGTGTGTGAGGAACACTCCTTGGACGTCTTGCCACCGTACCTTGAGCTCGGTCAGACGCTGCATCGCGCCTCGTCCGGCATCGAAGACGAACTTCTGGTCTCCAGCTTCCACCAAGGTGCTGGGGCCGAAGCGGTTCATAACGGCCGGCGGACAACCCGTGCCTAGCAGAGTCACTGTGAGCTGGCGTTCCTGCGCGGCCGCGGGGGCAGCGATTGCAACAAGCAGCGCCAATCCGGTCGTGCGGCAAAAGTTGATCACCACGTCACCTCGGTAAACGAACAGAGCTGGTCGTTCTAGTGTTCACTCGACCGAACAGATCAGAGAGTCCCCTGTCTTCTTTCCACCGCGGCGCAGACTGCAGCAGTGTCCTAAGCGTATTCAACAAGTCTCGCAGCGGCTCGCGGTCCACAAGCCGATGCGGATGATCACGAACTCGGCGGGCCGCACCGGCGCGATTCCGATCTCGACGATCAGACGGCCGCTGTCGATGTCGTTCTGAGTCATCGAGCTTCGGTCGCAGCGAACGTAGAACGCCTCCTCGGGCTTGTTGCCCAGCAGTGCGCCGTTCTGCCAGCTGTTCAGCAAGAAGTTCTCGACGGTCCGGCGTACAGATTGCCACAGCGCTGCGCCGTTCGGCTCGAACACGACCCATTGCAGGCCGTCATAGATCGAGTGCTCCAGGAAGATGAAGTAGCGCCGCACGTTGACGTACTTCCACTCTGGATCGTTGCTCGTGGTACGCGCGCCCCACAGAAGAATGCCGCGACCGGTGAAAGTTCGAATGCTGTTGATGCTCTGCGCACTCAGGCGTTCCTGTCCGTGAGTGTCGACTGCAGCCTGCAGACCCACGGCACCGGTGATTGCTTCGTTCGCAGGCGCGCGCCACACGCCCCGCGTAGTGTCGACGCGTGCATAGATTCCACACACAAAGCCACTCGGTGGAAGCTGGAGTGAGTTCGCCGTAGTGATCCACGGGTAATACATCGCCGCGTAGGAGCTATTGATGCTCGACCTGGCGGCGAGCGCCTCGTCGATGGTCGCTGCCGGTGGCGCGTCGAGTACTGCAAAACGAAAGCGCGCTGGCTCATTCACATGCTCGATCAGCGCCTGCTGTATTTCCGCTGACGCAGCTCGCGTCGAATAGCCCGGCGCGGCAATGATCGAGATTCCGGCGGACTCGGGCAATGCTTGCAGCGCCTCTGTGTATTCCGCCGCGGGGGCGTCAGCAGCGACGTGTCCGATGTAAAGCCGCTGACCGCCATTGTCGAAGAACGCTCGTGCCGCGTGCGCGATGTAGTTGCAAGCGGGGCCTTCCGCAGTTTGCAGATCATCGAGACCGCCGTACTGCTGCTCGAATTCGCGGAAGCTCCTGATCGGCTCGCGCTTGGTAGAGTCGGCCGGGGGCGGGGGAGTGGTGAGAGTGGCACCGATGAACGCAGTCGTGCTGGTCGGGACCCCTTCGATGCTGTGCGACCTGAATGGGACTTCCTCGACATAGACGCCGGGCGCCAAGAATTCGGGCTGGCGCTGTTCCATCTCGGCCCGAACAGCCTCGATCTGATTCGGGCTTCCAATCAGCCGGTCCTGCTCACGTGACTCATTCAGGAGCAGCTCTGCAGCATCAGCATCGATGCTGCGATTCCAAAGACGCTTCGCCGCTCTGATCGCATCCGGGTTACTCCGCGCGATCTTGCGCGCCAGCTCGCGCGCATGTGTAAGAGGATCGTGGCCTGCCCAGGTTGCGAGTCCCAGCCTCACTGCCTCTTCGCCATGGACGATTCGCCCGGAGTACGTCAGCTCGCGTGCGACATCGCCGCGTACCAAGTCGCGCAGCAGCGCAATGCCAGCCATGTCGGGCACGAGTCCCCACTTGATCTCCATCACCGAGAGTTTCACGTCCGAAGTCACGTAGCGGATGTCTGCGCCCAGTGCGATTTGCAGGCCGCCGCCAAATGCCACGCCGTGGACGGCGGCAATCACCGGCACGGGGAGTTCGCGCCAGCCCCATGCAGTCTGTTGTGGCGCGTTTGCGATGCCGTGGGTGCGGTCGGCCAACGTGTGACGGCGGCCCGTCCCCATCTCTCTGAATCGACTGATGTCGAGGCCCGCGCAGAATGCACGGCCTGCACCGTGCAGCACCACGACACGCAAGCTCGGCTCGGTTCGCAGCCGATCCTGCGCGGCGAGGATGCCCTCGATCATCGCGCTATCGATTGCGTTCATCTTGTCGGCTCGGTTCAGCCGGACGTCCGCGACGCCGTCGTTGTCGATGTGAATGACGACTCGATCGTTCATCGCGTTACTCCTTGGTCCTCAGGGCACTGCTTTCATCTGCAGCCCCGCACCCGAGCCTTTGAGGGCCACGAAGACCTCCGAACGAATGAGCCAGCGATCGCCTCTCTTGACCCACTGCGCCGAGTACTGCCCGCCAATCACTGTTGGGCCTTGCTCGCTGCCGACATGTCCCTGCCACTGGCCCGTCTCGAATGCCAGCGGCCAGACGGAGCTGACCTCAATGGAATTCGGGCGGCGTTGATACACGATTTTTTCGGCGGACTTGGCGTCTGCCGCGAACAGTTCGAGGTATGCGGACTTGCCTGCCAATTGAGCACCGAGCCCGCGGCAGATGGTGACGTCATCGGTCCAGTACGCGGCGATCTCAGCAAGGTCGCCACGCACGATCGCGGCGTTCTGACGCAGCCGCGCTTGCTCGATGGCTGATTTGTCGGTGGATGAGCCAGCGTCCTTGGCCACCACCGTTGCGCTGAGGGTCGTAAGGACGAGCAGTGGCCATATTGTCTTCATGTCTCACCATTCAGCTACGCCAGGAGTTCCGCGATCGTACGATCCTTGCTCGACCACAGCGAATTGATCCACGCCTGCACCCGCTCGCGGAACGCCGGATCATTCTGATAATCGCCCGCACGCAGCTCGGCGGGAATCGGATACTGCTGCACCTCGATTCTTACTTCGCCGATCCGATCGGCGAACAGATCCGCCATCGACGGCCGACCCTTCGGATACACGATCGTGATGTCCAGAATCGAGTGCAGCGCATCGCCCATGGCATCGAGCACGAACGCAATCCCGCCGGCCTTGGGTTTGAGCAGACGCGCGAAGGGCGAAACCTGTTTCGCATGCTTGGCGGGCGTGAAGCGAGTGCCCTCGACGAAGTTCATGATCGAGACGGGCAGGGCGCGAAACTTCGCGCAGGCGCGGCGCGTCGCCTCGATGTCACGGCCCGCGAGCTCGGGCCGGCGCTCCAGCTGTTCGCGTGAGTAGCGCTTCATGAACGGGAAGTCGAGTGCCCACCACGCGAGCCCGAGCAGCGGCACCCAGAACAACTGGCTCTTGAGGAAGAAGCGCAGCAGCGGAATGCGGCGGTTGAAGATCGCCTGGAGCACGGGAATGTCGACCCAGCTCTGATGGTTCGCGAGCACCAGGTAATGACCTCGCGGGTCGAGGTTCGCGTCGATCGACGTCGTGATGCGCAGGCGCGTGAAGGTATTGAGCATGGCGGTGTTGCAACCGATCCAGCTCGCCGCGATGGCCATCAGCACGGCGTTCCAGAAGCGTCGGGCACCGTGCCAGGCCATGAGCGCCTTCATCAGGGCGCCGATCAGCACGAACGGCACATGCACGATCGTGTTAAGGGTCAGGAGCAGCGTGCCGAAAGCAAAGCGCGCTCCGGTCCAGATCGATCCCATCGATTCCCCCGTCAGGCGGTGTGATAACTTTACCCTGAAGGCGACGGAAGAAGATGAGCATGATGAAGAAGACTGCGCTGCCCCTGATGCTGCTATGCCTGCTCTGCGCCGGATGCGCGACGACAGGTGGCGGCACCGAGGAGCCGACTGTGACCGAGGCAGCCCCGGCGGCCGAGGTGGCAGAGGCGATCGAAGAAGCGGCGCCCCCCGCGGACGATAGTTCGAAGCAGGAAGAAGGCGAGGTTGCCATTCCCGTCGCCGAGTCGGAGCAGCCCACTCAGCCCACCGAGACCGTCATCGTCAAGGCGACTCGTCACCAGGTGATCCACGATCTCGTCGCCGAAGGACAAACCCTGCTGCGCGACGTCGAGCTCCAGTATTTCTTCACCGGGAAGGGAAAGAACCCGGTTCTCCGCGGTCGTCCGGTGGCCTTCGCCCTGTGGAATGAAGAGAAGCAGGAGTGGTCCGTCGCGCAGATCGAGCTGCCGCGCCCGCCGGTGAGGTGGAAACCCGGTCGGAAGCCCTTGCCGTTTCGCAATCTCACGCCTGGTATCGAGGCGCGACATGTGAAAGGCACTGGCGCCGAGCGGCTGATGTTCTCGTTCTCGCAGGACGGGAATCCGTTGAAGGTCTACGGGCGCAAGTTCCCGGTGTTCGACAACAACCTTCTCAAGCGCAAGCAGTGGAAGGCAGTCGTCCAGACCGCGAAACCGATCGTCTATCTGCCGTTCACCGAAGACACCTTCGACCCGGGTTTCGTCAGCGGCGGCAAGGACTTCCTGGTAACCACTGCGCGCAAAGCGCTTGACGACCTGCGGCTCGCGCAGGTGCCGAGTGCGGCCTTTCCCGAAAAGCTGCTCGCCGATGCCATTCCGCTCCAGGTGGTCACGACGCTTGCGGTCATCGAGCAGACCGACGACAAGGACTACGTCGAGAAGCAAGCGCTCGCCTTCGACGAGGTCCTGAGCCAGTACGGACTCAAGCAGGAGGAGGCCTATCGGTACAGCGTCTCGAGCGCGAATGCGATCGGGCCGATGCAATTCACCAACCGCAAAGGGAAGGGGACCTACGCGCTGGTGGTGAGACGCTGCCCAGCCGCAAGCCTCGACCCGAACTTCGAGAGAGGCGCGACCAATCTGCTGAATGCGATGAAAGCGGCGATCTGCCTGCTGGATCTCGAACTGGCGGCGATGCGAGCCAACATTCGCGTCGCATATCTCGCCAACCCGACTGTGCTGGGTATTTTTCCGGTTGCCGCGTACAACGGCGGACCCCGCAACGTCACGAAGCTCTACAAAGTCCTGACTCGAATGAAGGTCGATCTCGACGAGCTGAGTCGCCCGGGAGTGCTGCCCGAAGGATCTTCGGTGAATTGTCCCTGTGTGTGGAAAGCGGACGGCGAGGGTGTGCGTCCGATGGCGATCCCGAAGTACAACAACGAGAACCGGTGGTACATCGAGAAGTACCAGAGCATCGTGAGCTTGTTCGAGTGAAGGAGGCGTGATGCCACCGATAGATCCGACCATGGAATGGGAACCGAAGCCCTGGCTCGCCGCTCTGCTTGGTCTGATCGTCCCTCCCATCGGCATGCTTTATGTGCAGCGTCCATGGTGGGCACTACTTTACTTCTGCCTGGCTACTGGCCTCTCGATCGGCGCGATTCTCGCCGGCGGCCTCGAACTGGCGAATTCATCGTTCTTGCTACGACGAGAAAGTCCCAGAGGACCAGTTTGTGGTGTTCGGCGACAACCGCGATAACGCACGGGACAGTCGCTTCGTGGGCACGGTCAACCGTGACGCAATCATCGGGCGCGTAGTGAAGGTATTCGGAGGCCAACCACCGCAGAGCGACTAACTGTAGTCAAGACTGAGCGACAGCTCGCGCCACCGGTCGAAGTCCGATTTCACCTGCGCGAGCTTGGTATTCGCGGTCTCGAATGCGAACGAGCCGGCAATGAAGCGCAGCGGCGGTGCTGATTCGCCGGCGAGTCGCACGAGAGCTTCCGAGAGTTTGACGGGATCGCCCGGCTGCTTGCCAGAACGCTGCTCGAATGCCGCACGCACCTGTTCGCGACGTGCGTCGTAGTCGGCAATCGCCGTCGCACCGAAGCGCAGTGACTCACGTGACAGGAAGTCGGTGCGGAAGGGGCCGGGCTCGACGATGGTCACGAACATCCCGAACGGCGCCACTTCGCGCGCCAGAGATTCCGAAAATCCTTCGACCGCGAATTTGCTGGAGCAGTACAGCGATGCGAACTCGGTGCCGCGCACGCCGGCCACTGACGAGAGATTGAAGATGCGCCCGCTGCGTGCGGCGCGCATGATCGGCAGGATCGCGCGTGTGACCGTGAACAGGCCGAATACGTTGGTAGCGTATTGAGCCATCACATCCTGTGCGGATGTTTCCTCGAAGAACCCAAGGTGTCCGTAGCCGGCGTTGTTCACCAGCACGTCGATCGAACCGAAGCGCTGCACCGTTGCGGCCGCAGTGCTGACCGCCTGGTCGGCGTTCGTCACATCCTGCTCAAGCATCAACAGCGGACCGCTCTCGGCGCCCAGGCTGGCCTTGAGATCGGCATGCTTGCGGCCGGTGGCAACGACGTTGTCGCCTGCGCGCAATGCCGCCTTGGCGATCTCGACGCCGAGCCCGCGAGTCGCGCCCGTGATGAACCAGGTTCTTGCCATGATGGATTACTCCGCAACTGTCATCGTTGAACGTTGGCGATGGTTGCCTGCATCAGCGCGATCACTTTGCCGGGATCGCTCGGACCGGTGAATCCTCGCACCTCACCGGTGCACACGGTCAATCGCTTGCCGGCACTCTGCACCTTGCCGATTGCGAGAAATCGTTCGCCCAAGGCGGGCCGGAGCAGATTGATCTTGAACTCGGCGGTGACGACGTCGTGGTCGAGCGGGGCTTTGGTCAACGCCGCATAACCGCAAGCGGTATCCAGGATGCTGGCTATGGCGCCGGCGTGAACATAGCCGTGCTGTTGCGACAGCAGGGTAGAGAACGGCAGGGCAATGTGCACCTCGCCTTCGGCTACGTGAGTTATTTGCGCGCCGATGGTCTTCATCAGACCTTGCGCCGCGAAACTCTCGCCGATCTTTGTTTGCAGGTCGCTCATGCGGCGACCTTAACAGAGATTCGCTTACTCGGTTCGCGGTCGGGAGTTGACCAGCGCGTCGTCCAGCATCTTGATCAGCGTCTCGCGGTCGAACGTGTAGGAATGACCTTCATTCCATTGGACGAGCTGCTTCATCTGGTAACGGATGATCCGCTCCGGCAGGCGGCTGTTCATCCGGTCCTTGGCGTTGCGCGGAATGGCCAGATAACGGCGTTTGGGGTTGGTGTCGGACAGCGCTTGCTCGACTGCTGCCGCGACCTCGTCGGGCTCCGGAAACATCATGGGATCCGGCGTCGGTCCCCAGACTTTGAGCATGTTCGCTTTCTCTTCTTCAGTGAGGCGCGCGAGCATGTTTTTGTCCATGTCGGATCTGTAGGCACCCGGTTCGACGGCGCTGACTTGAACTCCGAGGGGGCCGAGCTGCAGCACCAGCGAATCCGTCAGCCCCTCGATCGCGTGCTTGCTCATGACGTAAGCGGCAATGTCGGGTCCGCCGCCGTCGGTGATTCCGGAAGGCGAGCCGATGTTCACGATCCGTCCTTTCTCGGCGACGATGAGCGGCGTGAACGCTTTGATCATCATCACGGGTCCATAGACGTTCACTTTCATCGTGAGATCGAACTCGTCCATTCGCATGGTGGCGATCGTGCCGAAGGTGGCGACGCCGGCGTTGTTGACCAGTCCGTAAAGGCCGCGGCCGGCTTTGGTAACCGTTTCCAGAGCCGCTGCAATGTCGGCAGGTTGTGTGAGGTCCAGGCGTATGGGTTGCACGTTCTTGATCGCGCCGAGCGCCTTCAAGTCCTCCTCTTTGCGTGCAGTTGCATAGACGAGATAGCCGTCTGCGGCGAGATGTTCGGTGATCTTGCGGCCGATGCCACTGCTGGCGCCGGTTACGAGAACAGCCTTTTGAGCGGTGTGTTCGGCGGGCTGCGCAGGGGCGCAGAGGAGTGCGGCGAGCAACGCGCACATCGTGGTGAGGTGGATTCGCATGGCGGCCAGTCTAGTGGCCGCTAGCGGAAGCACGCAGGCCGCTTACTGCATCGTGCCGGCCATTCGCTGCATGTGAGACACTTCGCAACCCGTGCCTCTGCAATTCGACACCTTCTATCCGTGGCTCGACCTCGCCGGGCTGGCGGTCTTCGCTGCATCCGGCGCGCTGTTGGCTGCACGGAAGCGGCTCGACCTCATCGGCGCATGCTTCTTCGCGCTCGTCACCGCCGTCGGCGGGGGTACGTTGCGGGACCTTCTCATCGGCGCTCCGATCTTCTGGATGCAAACGCCGACGCCGGCCATCCTGTGCGTGATCGTAGCGATCGCATCCTGGGCGATTCCGCTGCGTTGGTGGCCGGAACGTGCACTCGAGTGGTTGGACGCTGCGGGATTGGCCGCCTACGCAGTGTATGGCGCAAGCAAGGCGCTGCACTTCGAAATATCGCCAGTGCCGGCAGCTGCGGCGGGCGTGATCACAGCGTGCATCGGTGGTGTCATTCGAGACATCACCGCAGGTGTCCCATCCATCTTGATGCGACATGAGCTCTACGTGACGTGCGCGTTGCTCGCGGCGGGATCGTACGTCGTGCTCACGCGCCTGGGTTTGGCGACGCCGTGGCCGGCGCTACTCGCGTTTGCATTGGGCTTCGCGCTGCGAGGCGCGGCCATTCGCTGGAAGCTCACGCTTCCGGCACATCGAGGTCACTAGACCCAGCTCTCGACGATGGCTTTCACCTGCGAGCAATAGTCTTCGCGGGTATCGGGCTTGGTGATGAACCCATTCGCGCCCAGCGCATGGCATGCGTCAATGGCCGCCTGGTCTCGCGTAGCTGTCAGGACAATGACCGGAATCGCACCCATACGTGGGCTGCTTCGCAGTCGTTCGATCACATGCAATCCCCGATGCAGCGGCCGACCTAGTTCCAGCAGCACGAGCTTCGGGTGCGATTCGGCCAGGAAGAGGAATCGCAGCGCTTTGGTCGGATCGTGGAAGCGAACGACCTTGGCGTGTGGCGCAGCACTGCGTATGGCAAGCAAGGTAAGGTCGGCAGTCGCATCTGTATCGTCGATGACCAGCACGTCTACTTCGAGAGATTCCGTTACTGCAGTTTCGGTGGCCTGCTTCCGGTTTTCCATTTGTTCACCACGGAAGTTTTCGCGTGGCCAGATGACCGTCGTGGTCGTTCACAGGCAAAACGTCGCGAGGCACCCGGAGTTCCCTGCGGTTACCGGCTGTCCGGCAACTGCCGTACTCCGAAAGTGGACTACGATTTTCCGGCAATCAATTCGTCAGCACGGCGGCATTGACGCAGCAGCTCAGCAGAATCAATCCCACGAACAGATCGGAAACCATCGCAACGTTCTCGAGACGATTCCGATGTTTCTGCAGGACGTGGTTGATTCCCGCGAACGCATAGAACAGTCCGCCGGCGAGCGCAGCGGCAAGTTGCCACGACGGCAGCCACAAGCTGAGGACGCCGACGATCCCCAGCGCGAGATTGCCGAAGCCGAGCTCGCGAACGACCGTCCAGGATTCCGCGGATTGCAGGCCGAGGATCTCGCGCGCCGTGTACTCGGGCTGTGCGATCTGGCGGACGCCGGCCAGCAGCAGTCGCCAGCCTACGGACCAGAACACGAACCACTTTCCGATGAGGATGGAATCGATCGCAGTCGAGAAGCGAGCTGCCTCGACCGCCACCGACAGAACAGGGAACGCGAGCATCAGGGTCGCGACGACTATGTAGTACATCACTGCAACTTCATATGCCTTGCCGTGTTGATGGTACTAAATGAAACGAATACTCGTCATGACGATGGGGCTGCTCGCGCTGGAGCTGGCAGGTCTTGATCACGCGGCAGCCGCGACTGCGGTCTCGCAAGAGCTGCACGACGAGATCAAGCGCATGGACGCTGCGCTGTCTGCTGCATTCGATGCCCACGACATAAGCAAACTCAAAGCCCTGTTCAGCCAAGACCTCGAGTTCTACCAGGACGATGAAGGCCTGGTTCGGTATGAGCAGACGATCAAGGATTTCGAGAATCTGTTTGCACAGGGCAATCAGATGCGACGCAAACTGATCGAAGGCAGTCTCGAGGTGTACCCCATCAAGGACTACGGGGCCATCGAAGTCGGGGCACACCAGTTCTGCCATTCAGAGAAGGGTCAGGACCAATGCGGAACCTTCAGATTCGTTCACCTCTGGCGGAAAGAGGGTGGGGCGTGGAAGATTTCGCGGGTCGTGAGCTACGCGCATTAGCTACCGCATCTAGCGCCGAACACTTAAGGGCAAGACCTAAGTATTGTTGCGCGATCAGGGAGACGTTCGCTCAGCTCAGTTGCCGCTGAGCGCGCGCGGCAGCGCCTGCAGAAACCGATCGACCTCTTCATGCAATCCGATTGTCACGCGCGCCCAGGTGTCATAGCCGTCGAAGTGACGACCGACTTTGATCCCCTCGGCAAGCATCCGCTCTTGAAACCGCTGCAAAGGTCCACCGGTATCGAAGAACACGAAGTTGCCCTGGGCATTCGCTCGATGCAGTCCCATGCGATCGAGAGTTGCATGCACTTTCGCGCGGTCGCCGGTCAGCGCAGCGCGCGTCGTCTTCTGAAAATCGTGATCGTTGAAGCTCGCGATCGCAGCCGCAAGTCCCGTGCAGTTCGGCCAGGTGAGTGAGAGCGCTGCGAGGCGCGGCGCAAGTGCGCGAGGGGCGATTCCGTAACCGATGCGAAGACCCGCAAGGCCATGGAGCTTCGAGAACGTTCGCAATACGATCATGTTGGGGACGTCCTTGACGAGCGCTGCGACTGTAGCGACGCCCGGTTGATCGACGAGATCCATGTAAGCCTCGTCGACGATGACCGTGCACGCGACCGGAACCAACCGGATGAACTTCTCGAGCGCATCGCGCGTGACCGCGGTCCCGGTCGGGTTGTTGGGATTGCACACGTAGACCAGACGTGTGAGCGGCGTGATTGCCGCGCGCATCGCTGCAAGATCGTGCCGATGCTCTTTGTCCGGCGCGACCCAGCGCACTTTCAGACCGAGTGTCTGAGCGAACACCGGCAACTCTTCGTAGGTCGGCCGAGAGGCGACAACCTCGGCGCCGGGCGTTGCTACCGCCAGCAGACCAGCCATTTTGAGTAGTTCACCGGAGCCCGCGCCGATCACGATCTGGGACATCGCGACGCCCTCGTGCGCTGCGAGTTGATCCGTCAGCGTCTCGATCGTCACGTCCGCATATCGCGGCGCCTCACTGACACTCGCGAGAATCGCCTGACGAGCAGCCGGGGAGGGGCCATAAGGATTCTCGTTGCCGTCGAGTTTGAGCAACTTCGCTTTGTCGGATGAGGGATTCGGTGCTGCGACCAGTATGTTCGGCAATGGAGTCAGCAGCGCGGCCGCTCCAAACAGTGCAGCACGACGGGTCAGAAGATCTGAGCTCATGGTCGTCTCCCCGGGACTTGCCCCGGACTCTAGCTCTTCCGCAACAACACATCGAGCGTCTGGCACAGGTTGTCGACCGTCGCCGGCTTCGGCAGCCACACGTTGAAGCCCAGTGACGAAGCGAGATCGAGCGTCTCCTGGCTGGTCCTGCCGGAGGTGAGGGCGAGCGGAATCCGCGGCCGGATTGCGCGCAACGCTTTCGCGACGTCGATGCCCGACAACCCTCGCATGGTGATGTCCGCAATGACGGCGTCGAACTGATTTGGATTGACCCGGAACGCGCTCACGGCAGTCTCCGGATCGGAGTAAACCGTGCAGCGATATCCTAGGATGGTCAACAGGCGTTTCAGGGCATGCGCCAACCGCTCTTCGTCGTCGATGTACAGGATGTGCTCGCCGTTGCCGCGAGCGGCGCCGTTGACGAGCGCCGGAGATTGATCAACAGCATCCGCGCCAGCCACAGGGAAATACACGCGGAACTTCGAGCCCTTGCCGACTTCGCTCTCTATCGTGATGGCGCCACCGTGATCCATCACGAGTCGATGCACGACCGACAATCCGAGTCCGGTGCCTTCGATGCCGCGGGTGGTGAAGAACGGCTCGAATATTCGCTCCATCGTCGCGCGGGTCATGCCAATGCCGGTGTCGTGGATCGAGATACGGACATACTCGCCCTCGTGCAGCTCGCCACACGCAGCTACCTCGCCTTTGGCGACGCGAGTGTGATCGAGGCTCAGAGTCATGACACCGCCAGCGGGCATTGCCTGACCGGCATTCGTGCCGAGATTGACCAGGATCTGATACACCTGGGTCGCATTCGCCGCGACGGCGGGTACCGCCGTGCCGAGTGCCGTTCGGAACTCCACGCTCGTCGGCAACGTGGCGCGCAGCAGGGCCAAGGCATCCATGACGATCGGTAACAAAGCAATGGTCTTGCGTTCCGAGTCCTGCTTGCGGCTGAACAGGAGAATCTGTCTGACCAGCTCGTTGGCGCGCGCACTGGCGTTCTTGATCTCCTCGAAGTAATTGCGCGCCCCTGTGCCGCCAAACGTTTCCATGCAGCCGGACTCGGCGTTGGCCGCGATGATCGCCAGCAGATTGTTGAAGTCGTGTGCGATCCCGCTCGCCAGCGTCCCCAGCGCATCCATCTTCTGCGCCTGGTGCAATTGATCGCGCAGTGAGCGCCGCTCCTCGCGAGCGCGGATGCGATCGGTGATGACTTCAGTCAGCATCAGAATGCCGCCGATTTCGCCATTACCCTTTTGCCAGGGCTGTACCACCCAGCGCAGAAAATCCTGCGTGCCGTCGCCGCGGGGGAATGGATCCTCCTCTCGGGATTCCGTGGCGCCCTCCATGCATTTCTTGTGTACCGCTTTCCAGTCTTCGCCGATTTCTGGAAATACTTCGTAGTGCCCCAGGCCCTTGATGTCCCGGTCGCCCAGTCGATAGTCGGCCAGCCAGCGTCTGCTGCAGGCGAGGTAGCGCATCTGCGTGTCGAACATCGCAACGGCGGCGGGCGTCTCTTCGATCATGGTCTGTAGCAGCTTCTGCTTCTCCAGCAGTTCCTGTTCGGTTCGCTTGCGTTCGCGCAACTCGAATTGCGCGTAGCGAATTGCGTTGCGAACGGCCAGTGCCGGCAAGCGCATCAGCACGACGATGAGGACCATGAAGAGGCAGCTCAACCACCAGAGGGTGGTCGACTGATATTGGATGGCCGGTAGCAGCAGGCCAAACCTTTCGGCCAGAACCAAGCCAAGGCACAAAATGGCGCACACCGCAGCGGTTACTGCTGCTGCTCGTTCCCCGAGCAGCAAGCCGGTCATCAACACGACAACGATGTACATCGTCGCGCCGGGTGCGCGCATGCCTCCGCCGGCTGTGATCGCCAGAGCTGTTATCAACGAGATCAGGCCGGCAGCGAACACCATGGCCGCCAGATGCGTTCGGCCTCGATTCAGTCGCAGCACGGCAAATCCGAGGGCAATGATGAAGACTGCGGCCAACGCGGCCTGTGAATGTTTCTCAGGATGATTGATCGCCGCCAACGTTACGCACGCGAGTGCGATGGGGATAGTTGCGCACACCACGAGCTGGAAGATGTGTGCGCGGTGTATCTCGTCCTTGAGAGAAGGGGTCGGTGGTGCGATCAGACTCAACATGCGTTTGCTCTCAGCCAGAGTCCCAGTAGTACATCACCTTGCTGAAGTCGCGCTTGGCCAGGTCCTCACGACGGATGTAGAAGTTGCCGACGCCGCCGTCGCCCCAGCCCACTGCGTACCCGCCAGGTCCCTGCGAGTCCAGGCTGAAGAGCAGAACCCAGTTCTCATCGGGGAACTCCGATCTCGGGTCCTGTTGCTCGACGCGAGAGTATCCGCCGATTCGTGCGAAGTATTCCCAGCCGCCCATGAACTTCTCATACGCTTCCAGGACCTTCTCCGTGTCGCGATCGCGGTAGAAGAAATCTGCACCGTCCTGACCGAAGTAACGCTTGAAGCGATAGTCTTCGTATCGCACGTAGCTCGACGTCAGAGCGAAGATCAGCCGCGCTTCGTTGATCGCCGGAAACGAGTACTCGTCATCGATCGCGACTGCGGGCGCAGCCGTGATCAAGGTCCGGGCATCGCGAGAAATTCGCGGAAAGTAGAGCGCGCGAAAGTAACTCTGGTCCGTGAGGCGATCCCGCTCGCTCTTGTGCTTGCTGTCGCTGCGCATTCCCCACATGTGCTTGTCAGGCGCGTAGTCGGCCGAGAGGTAGAGCTGCAAGATGCCTTCTGCGGGATAACCCGGAAGCGGCGGCATCTCCGCGAAATTGATCTGCACGAACATCACCAGCGGCTTGGAATCGACATCCACGGGCCATGGCTTGTCTTTGGGGTAGTACGGAACACCGCGAAGCTTGCTGTTCCAGGGCGTGGTCGGTCCCAGGATCGGTCTCACGTCGACGTGGGGCAGCTTGGAGCGTGCGATCGCGCTGGCAAACGGCTGCAGTTGCGGCGGAAGGTTTGCCATGTTGGGCTGCTCTGCCGACGGCTTGAGCGCCGCGAGCACGGCTTTCGGAATGCGAGCGACGGTGATGTGCTTGGGGCCGTCGCCGATCTTCAGTCGCGCGACTTCTGCGCGCTTGGGAATGGAGATGATCGAGAGCTCATCGCTGCGAGTGTTCGCGATCAGGCACGTTTGTCCGTCCTCTGCAATCTCCGCCCAGCCCGGTGCATCTCCTACCGGAATGGTCGCGATGAGCGTCAGATCCTTCGCGTTGACCAACGCGGCATAGTCCGAGGTGCGAGCTGCGAGACACAGCGTCTTACCGTCATCCGTCAACGCCAGACCGTGATGCGGCGCTTCGAAGTCCCAATCGGCAGAGGTCACGCCCGGCTTCACCGGCAGATCGAGTCGACGAATCACTTTGCGGCTCGCGACATCGTAGGTGACGACCGAGTGCTCGTTCGAGAGCTGCGCGTAGATGAGTTTCTCGTCCGGCGAGAAGTGCCAGGGACGGAACGCTTTGTCGAGCTTGATGCGGTCGCGGACCGCTAATGTCTCCACGTCCGCAATTGTCAACTGAAAGGGTTCGCCGGGCTTCTCCGTGAGCGGCTGCGCACTCGCTGAGCGCGGCAGAGAGCCCAGCGGGCCGAGGCTCGAGTTGTACAACCGCTTCCCGTCCTTCGATACCTTGTTGTCGTGGGGATAGATACCCGTTACCACGTGACCGAGGATCTCGCCCGTTGCAGCAGAGAGTTTGTAGACACGGTTGTCCATGAGCGCCGAGACGAACAGGCTGCGCCCGTCCTTGGTGATCGTCATGTGATCGGCGCGGCCGGTATTCAAGGAACGCTGCCACAGCCATTTCCCGGTCGATATTTCGAACGCGACGACGTCGCCAAGGTAGCCGCGCGAGATATAGATCGTGCGGCCGTCCGGGGAAACGTCCGTATCCTGCGCGTAGTTCGTCGCGCCGGGTCCCTTCTGCTCGGTCCGCGACGGATTGATGTCGAGCCCGCCAACGATCGAGCGTGACGCGATGTCCACGAGAGCGACTGTTCCGGCTTCGGCGTTGGCCACGAAAGCAATTTCCGTGCTGTCCGACTCTGTTGGCGCTGCGGACGCGCTCAGGGTCAGGCACAGAGAGATCGCGGAAACAGTGGCGGCGAGATCCAGTTGCATCCGGCCTCCGTGACCTAACGTTCGTCCGCGATGCTCGGCGTGAACGTCCAGGTCCATCCCGATTTTTTGACGATGAACGATTTCTTGTCCGGCGAAACGGCCAGTTGGTCGGAAGGCGGCAAGGGCATGCCGAACATGACTGGCGAAGGCACTCCGAATTCCTCGGGGTGCGTAACGACTTTTGGAGGGACTGTCTTGCGGCTAGCCGTGCATGCCTGCGCGACATCAACGGCGGGGTAGGTTGTCCGCACCTGCAGCTCGATCGAGCCGCCGAGTCCATCCTTTACGCCCAGCAGATCGTAATGTTCATAGTCGCCTTTCAAGACAGGCGGCAGGCAACTGGGCTCGCGGTCGCGCAGATTGGTCGCGGTCGACTTCGAGTTCTGAAACGTCGGTTGTCCGACGAGCTTCGCTTCCGACAACTTCCAGGACAGGTCGATGACCACGCGATCCGCGATGTCCGCCTGCCCGGAGCCGTCGCTGGCGATGTAGGTCTGCGACTTGTAGACGCCGACGATGTGATAGCGCACGAGGTCGGCCGATGCCCACTTCATCATGGCTTCTGTGTCCATTTCCTGAGGCTGGGCGGCGAGGGGAAGCAGACCGAGCAGTGCGATGACGAGCATGCGAAGTAGTGGGTGATGCATATCGACCTCTTGTAGTTGTCGGCGCAACCTAACACACAATTTTTATCCGTGGCATCCCACATGAAGCGAACATCATTATTGGGCCTTGCTCTGCTCGCTTGGGCGCTCGTGACCAACGCGGCCTCGCCGAAACTCGTCGTGCTGGACGTCGAGCTGACGGGCGACCTCGGCGGCCCTGAGTTCGCGGCGGAGCATCAAGCGCGGCTGAATCTGGCGAGCAGCAGGCTGCGCGAGCGCCTTTCCGCGACCGGTCTCTATCAGGTGGTCGACAACGGCCCCGTGCAGAAAACCATCGACGAGCGGAAGTCCCAGTATCGCTATCTTCACGACTGCAACGGTTGCGACCTGGATCTGGGGAAGCAGCTCGGCGCGGATCAGGTCTTGGTGGCGTGGGTCGATCGCGTGAGCGGACTCATTCTGTCGCTGACGTACGAGATTCACGACGTCGCAACAGGTCAGATCACCGCGCGGAAATCGTTCAGCTTCAGAGGCGACAACGACAACAGCTGGACCCACGCGATCGACTATATGGTGCGGGATCTGGTCGAGTCGTCAGGGCCAGCCTAGCGCCTTGTGAAAGAAGTAGCCGCACGCGATCAGCGCAAACAACACCCAAAACCACCTGGAGCGTCGCTGCAAATCTTTCGCGGAGGGCCAGAACGCCAACTTGAGTGCAATTGCGAGGCCCATGAATCCCCAGAAAGCGGGATAGAGATGCGGAAA
>DATJIP010000106.1:0-99194 GCA_035493235.1 Steroidobacteraceae bacterium | reverse complement strand
GTCATCAGCGTGTAGGAAGGAATCTGCAGATCGTCGATTGCGTGCCGGTCCAGCGCGCGCACCTGGTCCGCGGTGTGAACGGCGACGGGCAAACTGCTCATGGCCGAAGCCTACCAAAACGTATACTGCCGCGCGCATGAGACACGAAACGCCCGATAGATCGCTCGAGGAGCTGGCGGGCTCGATCCGTGAGTGGGGGCGCGAGCTCGGCTTCCAGCAGGTCGGCATCGCGGGCATCGACATCGCGGCCGACGAAGAGCGACTGATGCGCTGGCTGGAGCAAGGCCGGCATGGCGCGATGGATTACATGCAACGGCACGGCCGCCGCCGCGCCCGCCCGCAGGAAGTGATTCCAGGGACGCTGCGCGTGATCGCGGCACGCATGGACTATCTGCCGCCGCAGGCACGCGATGCCGAGGAAGTTCTCGCCGATGCCGAGCGCGCGTACGTATCGCGCTACGCACTCGGCCGCGATTACCACAAAGTTCTGCGCAGCCGTCTCGCGCAACTCGCCGACAAGATTCGCGCTCACAGCGCGTCGCAATCTCACCGGGTGTTCGTCGACACCGGCCCGGTTCTGGAGAAAGCATTCGCGCGCGACGCGGGCCTCGGCTGGATCGGCAAGCACACGAACCTGCTGCACTCCAAAGCCGGCTCGTGGTTTTTCCTCGGCGAGATCCTCACCGACTTGCCGCTGCCGATCGACACGCCGGCAACGAATCACTGCGGCACGTGCCGCGCGTGCATCGATGTGTGTCCGACCGCTGCGATCGTTGCGCCGTACGAGCTCGATGCGACGCGCTGCATTTCCTCTCTCACGATCGAGCTGCGCACTGCGATTCCCAAGGAGTTTCGCCAGGCGCTGGGAAATCGCATCTACGGCTGCGACGATTGTCAGCTGGTGTGTCCGTGGAACAAGTTCGCGCGATTTGCGCCGGAGAGCGACTTCACGCCGCGCCACAAGCTGGACGATGCGAAGCTGGTCGAGCTGTTCGCGTGGAGTGGAGCGGAGTTTCTGTCGCGCACGGAAGGCAGCGCGATTCGGCGGATTGGGTATGAGTGCTGGTTGCGGAATATTGCCGTCGCGCTGGGGAATGCGCCGACGACGGATGAGGTACTCCAGGCCTTGCAGTCACGCAGAGATCATCCGTCTGCAATGGTCCGCGAACATGTGCAGTGGGCGCTGGAACAGCACGAAGCTGTCAGGCCAAACCCTGACCCACAATCCTGACTGTGGGTCAGGCTTTAGCCGGGCTCTTTCTTCGCTCTCACGTTGTCGATCAACCGCGCGCGCCCGATGCGCGCCGCAGTCAGCACCACGAGCTCGCGCGACTGCGCGCTCGGCTCCTCCAACGTCGCCGCGTCCCTGATCTCGAAATAATCCGGCCGGAATCCCGCCTGCCGCAACGCCTGCGCTCCCTGACGCGCGAGCTCCGCGAAATCGCTCGCACCCGACTCGATCGCCTTCCGCGCCCGCTCCAGCTCGCCGTAGATCGCGGGCGCGATCGCGCGTTCCTCCGCCGACAAATAGCGATTGCGCGAGCTCATCGCGAGACCATCGGGCTCACGCGTCGTCTGCACTCCGACGATCTCCACCGGCATGCACAGATCGAGCGCGGCGCGCCGGATGATCAGCAGCTGCTGAAAATCCTTCTCGCCGAACACCGCGACGTCCGGCAGCACGATGTTGAGCAGCTTCGTCACGACTGTGGCGACGCCCATGAAGTGACCGGGCCGGAAGGCGCCGCAGAGAATGTCTTCGATCATCGGCACGTGCACGCGCGCCGTCGACTCCTGTCCGCGCGGATAAATGTCCGCGACTTCCGGCGCGAACAGCAGATCAACTTCCAGCGACTCGAGCACGCGCCGATCTTCCTGCGGCGTGCGCGGGTAGGCAGCGAAGTCCTCGTTCGGACCGAACTGCAGCGGATTGACGAAGATGCTGACGATCACGCGATCCGCCAGCTCCGAGGCGCGGCCGACGAGACTGCCGTGGCCCGCGTGCAGGTTGCCCATCGTCGGCACGAACGCGACGCGCTCGCCGTTGCGCCGCCAGCTGGCCACGAGCGTGCGCAGTTCGCTCGGTCGCTCGACAACTTTCATGGTCAGAAGCAGTGCTCGGGAGCTGGATACTCCCGCGTCTTCACGGCTTGCGTGTAGGCCTTCACGGCTTCGAGCGCACTGTCGTGCCCGGCCAGGAAGTTCTTCGAGAATTTCGGCTTGCGTCCGGCTGTGATGTCGAGCACGTCGTACAGCACGAGGATCTGCCCGTCGGTGTCCGGCCCGGCACCGATGCCGATCACCGGAACGCGCAGCTGCTTGGTGATCGATGCACCGAGCGCGGCGGGAATGCATTCGAGCAGCACGATGTCAGCGCCCGCGCTCTCGAGCGCAAGTGCGTCGCGCGTCATCTGCTCGGCCGCTGCTTCCTCGCGTCCCTGCACGCGAAAGCCGCCGACCTTGTGAACCGACTGCGGCTTCAGTCCGAGATGCGCGCACACCGCGATGTCCTTGCCGGCCAGGAACTCGACGATCTCGATCTGCCCCGCGCCGCCTTCGAGCTTGACCATCTTCGCGCCGCCTTCCTGCATCAGGCGCACGGCATTGTCGAGCGCCTGCTCGCGCGAGTGATACGTCATGAACGGCATGTCGGCCATCAGGAATGGGCGATACAGCCCCTTCGCGACTGCGCGGCAGTGATAAATGATGTCCTGCAGGGTGACCGGCACCGTCGTGTCGTGCCCCTGGATCACCATGCCGAGCGAGTCACCGACCAGCACGAGATCGATGCCGGCATCGTCGACCAGCGTCGCGAAGCTGGAATCGTAGGCGGTGATGCAGGCGATCTTCTCGCCCTCCGCCTTCATCTTCATGAGGGTGGAGACGTTGACCGGCGGTCGCGGCGCGTAGCGCTCTTGCAGGTGCTTGTACATGACTCGGGTGGTGAGCCCGGACCGGAAATATGGGCGGCAGAGAATATCAGACTGCGCTCTTCAGCGGGTTGTAGTACTGCCGGCCGCGCCGGATGCGCCGGACCTGCTCCAACAGCTGGTTGTAGTCGCCTTCGTTGCTCACGAAATCTGCCTGGGCCGCGTTCACGATCAGCAGCGGCGCGACGTGATAGTCGTGAAAGAACCGTGCGTACGCCTCCTGCAGCTTCTCCAGGTACGTCCGCTCGATCTGCTGCTCGTAGCGAATGCCGCGACGCTCGATGCGTTCGAGCAGCACGTCGATCGGCGCCTGCAGGTAGATCACGAGGTCGGGAACCGGCGCATCGACTGCGAGCTTCGCGTACACCTGCTCGTATAGCGCCAACTCCTCTTCGTCGAGCGTGAGCTGCGCAAACAGGCGATCTTTGTCGAGCAGGTAATCGGCGACGCGCACGGTCTCGAACAGATCGTGCTGACGGATGTCCTCCAGCTGCCGCGTGCGCTGGAACAGGAAGAACAACTGTGTCTGCAGCGCCGCCGAGCGAGGGTTGCGATAGAAGCGCTCCAGAAACGGATTTTCGTCCGCCTGCTCCAGCACCAGCTCGCTGCCGAAGCTGCGGGCGAGACGCCGGGCCAGGCTCGTCTTGCCGACCCCGATCGGGCCTTCGACGACGATGAAACGATGCGGAACAGTGGCGACTTTGTCTGTCACAGTGGATCGAGGCTCAGAATCAATTCGACGATTTATGCAAGGAGTGCGAGGCCTTCGGACCCCGCGCGCGCCGCCAGCACATCGACCCGTCCCTCTCCGGGAACGAGCAGCTCGGGCGCGATATCGCGCAAAGGATACAGGACGAAATTACGCCGAGTCAGGCCGGGATGCGGAATCGTCAGATCGGGCTCCGCCATGCGCACGTCGTCGAGCAACAGCAGGTCGAGATCGATCCGTCGCGGGCCCCAGCGCACAACTGGCTGCGCGCGCCCGAGCTCGGCCTCGATACGCTTCAACGCTCGCAGCAAGTCGCGCGGTTCGAGCACGGTGAGCAATCCTGCCGCAGCGTTCACGAACTCGGGCTGATCCTGCGGACCGAGCGGCGCGGTTCGATACAACCGCGAGCGCGCGATGAGTCGACAGCCATCGAGAGCCTCGAGCCGTGCGAACGCGGCTGCGATCTGCCGAGGTGGATCGTCCAGATTGCTGCCGAGCGCGACGTACGCCGGCATCCACAATGATGCGCTCACGACGCCGCAGGCGGTCGACGACGGCGGCGACGACGCCTACGGCGCGGCCCGTCGGAGGCCGTGCGCGGACCCGGCCCTATGCTCTCCACTTGAGCGATTCGCTCATCGGCTGAGGCCGCTTGAATGTCCGTCCACCATTTCGCGAGCTCCGCGTCGACTTCGCCGGCTGCGGCCCGCAAGACCAGGAAATCGTAGGCGGCACGGAAGCGCGGATGATTCAGCAGCCGCAGCGCGCGCCGACCTTCGCGCCGCTCGAATCGCGGCTGCAGGCCGACAAGTTCGCGCAACGGCAGCGTGAAGCGCTTTGGAATCGCGACGCGAGCCTGTTGTCGCAATGTGACCTGATCGCACGCTGCGAGGAGCTGCTGCGGGTCGCCGTCATTGCCGCGTGCCAGCTTGGCGAAGGCGCGCTGGATGGCCGGCCACATCAAGACCGCGAACAGGAAAGTCGGCGTGACCGACTTCTCTTCACGCACGCGCTCGTCCGTGCCTTGCAATCCGAGTCGCACCAACTCGCGCGCACCGCTGCCCGCTGGCGCGTCGTGCAAAGCGTCGGCGAGATCCGGAAACAGATGCTCCAGAAGCTGCAGGCGTTCGAGCAACTCGAACGCGGCTTGCGCGCTGCCCGCGAGAAAAATCTTGTTCACTTCATCGAACAGGCGCGCCGGCGGCACGCCGTCCAGCATCCACGCTAGCTTCGGAATCGGCGCCGCGGTGTCCGCATGAATCGTGAAGCCGAGCTTCGCCGCGAAGCGTACGGCTCGCAGCATGCGCACCGGATCTTCGCGATAGCGGGTCTCGGGATCGCCGATCATGCGCAGGATCCGCTGGCGCGCGTCCTGGACACCGCCAACGTAATCCCACACGGAGAAGTCTTCGATGTTGTAGTAGAGCGCGTTGGCGGTGAAGTCGCGGCGCCAGACGTCTTCTTCGATGGTGCCGTACAAATTGTCGCGCAGGATGCGGCCGCGCTCGTCGAGCACGCGATGACCGCCTTCGTCGACGCTGTTGTCCTCGTCGATCGGCGTGTGCGCGGCGCGAAACGTCGCGACTTCGATGATCTCGTAGCCGAAGCGCACGTGTGCAAGATGGAAACGCCGCCCGATCAGCCGGCAGTTGCGGAACAGCTGCTTGACCTCATGGGGATGCGCGTTGGTCGCGATGTCGAAATCCTTCGGATGCAGCCCGAGCAGCAGGTCGCGCACGGCGCCACCGACCAGAAAGGCCTGGAAGCCGGCGTCGCGCAACCGGTAGAGCACTTTGAGCGCGTTGGAGGAAATGTGCGCGCGCGAGATCGGATGCTCGTTGCGCGCGACCACCAGCGGACTGCCAGCTGCGGCCCCATGACTGGAGGGTGTCGGTGCCTGGTTGTTATCGTTCAATAGCAGTTGCCGCTTGAGCCAGAAGGGGCGGTCCGTATAATACCGCGTCCGTTTTGGCGGCCCGCGTTTTTCAACCTGGACCGCGCCGTGCGCTCCCATCGTCTAGAGGCCTAGGACGGAGCCCTCTCAAGGCTTAAACCGGGGTTCGAATCCCCGTGGGAGCGCCACCTCTTTCCGCACCGGCAGCTCATCACCATCCGCAGAATTCGTACGCGCCAAGGTCGAGCGCCCCGACTCGCTGGCGCGCGCGGCCGGATGCTGGATGCACGTACTCGAACTGCGGCCACAGCGGCATGGAGTCGGCGTTGCCCGGGTCCGTCGCCGCGTCGATCAGCTGTGAAGCGCTCGTCAGCCGAAAATCATAGGCGGCCGGATCAGCCATGCTGGCCCCGGGTCGGCCGAAATTGCTGTGCTCCGTGCCGGGACCTTTGAGCAAAAACGCGGGTGCTCCGGCGAGCACGTTGTTGACGACCTGCGCCACAGCCTTGCTGCGGTTGGCCACGAAGGTCACGTCGAGGTAACGGTTGTAGAAGGTGTTATTGATCACCCACAACCCGCCGCCCTGCACGTCGCGGTTCTCGGAAGCGAACGCGATCGCATTGGGGTTCTCGGCTCGTGCGCCCTTCTCCAGTACGTTGCCGACCACGTACGCGTAGCCGCCTTCGGGCAGATCGATGAGATAGCTGGAGTTGCCGTCGTCCTCGTCAGTCAGGCGGTTGTACTCGATGCGGTTGATGCGCGCGCGGCTCTTCACCTCGTGTCCGCTGACAGAGTCGTGCGAGTGGCTGAAGCGCAGTGTGAAGGTGCGAATCTTGCCGATGTAGATGTTGTGCGACTGGCCATCGCCGGCACCGTTGTGCGCGAACACGCTGCGCTCGATCAGGATGTCGCCATCGGGTGCGTTCCAGGTCAGCACGCCGTCCTCGTTGTCGTGGAAAAAGCTGTCGCGCACAGTCAGGTTGCGGCCGAGGAAGCGAATGCCCGAGCCGTTGCGATCGCGTGAGCGCGCGCCGGAGAATTCGATGTTCTCCACGGCGATGTCGTTGCCGCGGAAAACCCAGATGCCCTGCTCCTGCGCTACGTGTCCCTGCGAATCGAGGTGCGGTCGCCCATTCACCCCTCGCAGCAACAACCCGTTCTGCGTCCACAATGCGACGTCGCCGACGTAGGTGCCTGCCTCGATCTCGATGAGATCGTTGTCCCGCGCGACACGTGCCGCTTCGCTCGGACGCCGCAGCTGCTGACCTGGGCCCACCCTGAGCACGCGGCGGCCGGACGGTGGCACCGGCGCTGCGGTCAACGGCGCCTTCTCAGTCACCTCGGGCTCGCGGTTGCAGGCAAAGTGCTGATAGCCAGCTTCCACTCGGACCTGCTTGCTGCGCAAAGCCTCGGTGTAGCGGTCGAACCAGGCGAGATCGGCAATCGCCCCGTCCGCCTGCGCCGTCGAGCGCAATCGAAACACGTTCACGAAGCTCTTCGTGAGCTCACGCGGATCGTAGTCCGGCAACGCCAACGCAGCTTCCGCCTTGCTCAGCGCCAGCAGCAGACGTCGCGGCTGCGACCACTGGCCGACGTCTCCAACCAGATCGATCACACGCCGCTGCTCACCGGCAGCGAGCAGCACGCGCGTAAGTTCGCCAACGACTTCTTCCTTCGGCGCGCCGAGCTCGAGCGCGCGCTGCAGCGAGCCTTGAGCCGTTACTGGATTGCCCAGCGCCAAGTCGGCACGCGCCAGGACGATGTGCAGGCGTGCATCGTTCGGCGTTCGAGTGAGTGCTTCGATCAGCAGACTTTGCGCACCGGCAGCGTCGTTCGCTGCAAGCCTCGCTTCAGCTCGTTGCAACAATTCCTGCGGGGTCTGCTTCTGGCCGCACGCGGCGAGCAGCAGGACGAGGCAAGCGTGCGGCGCCCAGCTCGGAAGGGAGCGCCGCCGCGTCAGCAATTACAACCCGCCCTTGTTCTTCTTCTCGGGGATCGGCGTGCCGAAGATGCCAGGACCCTGCGAAGGCTTGATGCCCTGCGCTTCCTGGTTGCGCGCGCCGCGGAGAATGCCTTCCATCGCGTAGTTGCCCTCGTGGCAGGCGTATTCGTACATGTTTTCCTTGCGCGCGTTGAAGCTCATCTCGGCGCGCCACGGTTGCGAGTAATACGCCGGGTCCTCGACCGTGAACTCGTAGTTGAGCTGGTCGGGCGAAGCGCGGCTGAAGCGCTCGGTCACCTTGCCCTGATCGGACAGGAAGATCGGGCCCTGCTTCGCCTGCTGCCGGTTCACGTGCGTCGTCTCGACGACCAGTGTGTCGCCTTCCCACCAGCCGACCGGATCGCCAAACCACTTGTTGAGCGCCGCCGGCTTATGCGAAGCCTGCGCCGTCGCCTTGTCCTTCGAGATGGGGACGATGCGCGCGTCGTGCACCATCTCGACGTTGATCAGCACCGCATCCGGCGTCTGCACGATCTGATAATTGTTGTTGTACATGGGATTCAGCATGCCGGGGCCGCTGGCACCGCTGAATGCGATGAGGCAACGCTCAGGCAGCGGCAGCGCCTCGGGACCCGCGTAGAGATTCAGATCGCGCTCGGCACGCCCGGCCTGAATGAGCTTGCGACCGGCGTCCGAAAGCGGCATCTGACCGTTGGCGGGCTCGACGATCCACGACGTGCGGTATTCGCCGTTCACGCTCGCCAGGAAGTTGCCCGGGTCGACCCAGAACGCGTTGTAGCCGCGATCGGCATTCTTGTCTTCGAGCAGGTTGTCGTTCAGATCGGAGGGACCGTTGTCCGCTTCGATCAGGCGCTGGAACGGATTGGCTTTGACGAGGGCCTCGGCTTCCTCGCGCGTCACGACCAGCTTGGTAACACCAGCCGGGCGCGTCAGATTCGTCACCGACGCGTTCGACCACACGCCGGAGATCACCGGCTTGCCGTCCGCAGTCCGCGGCGGCGACCAATTGCTGGTTGCGGCGTGCAGAGCTGAGCACGCGAGCAGCGCGCCGCCGAACATCGTCGCCTGGATGAGTCCGCCGGAGATCTTCGCGTTCATGTCCGCTCCCCCTGCTATCGGCGCCGTGCACGGCGCGAATTTGGCGCCAGAGGTTAGCATTATCACTGCATAATGCGCATACCGGACCGGAGCCAGCATGGCATGACCCCTGCCGATCGACGCATCACCGAGCTGATCGAGAAATGGCTTGCGAGCATCGAGCTCCATCTCAAATACGTCGAGCTGAGCGATGCCGCTTACGCGCGTGTGCAGGCCTGGCCGAAGCATGACCGGCCGACGCGCTGGGTTCTGGAGGTCGCGCGCCAGAAGCTCCTCGAGCTCAAGGCGCACTGCGAGACGCGCCAGGCGATGGGCGACGGCAAATTCTCGGAGTCGCTGGAGCTGATGGCGTTCCTGGCGAACCTGGTCGGCATCCAGCACATCCAGCGCTTCGTGCCGCTCGCAGATCCATCGCGGACCGAGCCAGCCTCGTCCGCGAGCGCGACTGTCGAGATGGTGCAGCCGCCGCGAGCCGCCGCCGCCAAACCTGCGCGACCGCCGGGCGACGACACGACGCGCGAAATGCCGCGCATCAAGGCAGTCACGCCAGCGCCGGTGCGTACTGCCCCGACGGCGACGCCGGCTCCGACTCGGCCGCCGACGCCAGCGCCGGCTCCAGCTCCCGCTGCCAAACGCGCTGATGGAGCGAAACCACCGGCGCGCGCCGCAACTCCGACTCGCGCAGCAGCGCCAGCTCAGACGCGGCCGGCGGCAGTCGCCGCCAAGAATGCGGCGCCTGCCATGTCCGCCGAGTTGCGCGGCAAGATCATCGCGGACGCCATCCGGCTGTTGAAGTGGGGCAAGTCGTGGCACGAGCTGCCGGAGCTGATCGAACGCATCGCGGAGCGGCCGCCGGCCGGCGACATCCGCAAGGTGCTGCGCGCGAATCGCGAGGAGATCGAAGAGAAGGCGAGCCAGTAGCGGTGGCCAGGGGTCAAAAAAAGGCCGGGGACTTACAGTCACCCGGCCAGTCAGGGGGATTCGAGACTTACCTCGCTAAGAGCGCGGCAAGCAGCATTCGGTTCAAAGTCGGTGTGGCGATCTCGATCAGCGCATTCGCACACCGATTTTGCGTTGCCAAATATACCTGATGCTGCCCTGCAACACCATTACACTAAGGTTGCAATTTGCGGATTTTTGCGAAGAAATTGTCATGAGCGTAGCGCTGGAGTGAAGCGCCACCTATTAAGTCTTGTTCACTTTGCCGGCGCAGCAACACTGCCGGCTTGAAAAGGAAAAGTTCGCTGAACGAGAATCGCCGCCCTCTCGCCTGCCGGTCGCGAACCGGGCTGCTCGCACCGCCGCGCATGCGGCGATAACACGAAGAGCGCGAGAGACCACCGATCAACTGCTGAGTACACCATGATCGAGATCAGTCATTTATCGAAGCGCTACGGCGCGCTCACCGCCGTCGACGACGTCTCCTTCGACGTCAAGGCCGGCGAAGTGCTCGGCTTCCTCGGCCCGAACGGCGCCGGCAAGTCGACCACCATGAAGATGATCACCGGCTTCCTTGCGCCGTCCTCCGGGACAGTGCGCGTCTGCGGGCACGACGTGCAGGCGGCGCCGCTCGCGGCGAAGTCCTGCATGGGCTACCTGCCCGAAGGTGCGCCGAGCTACGGCGAGATGTCGGTGCGCGCCTTCCTCGAGTTCATCTCCGACGTGCGCGGCTTGACCGGCGAGCGGCGCCGCTCGCGGCTCGACGATGTAATCGCGCGGCTCGGCCTCGCCAGCGTGCTCGAGCAGGTAATCGAGACGCTCTCGAAGGGCTTCCGGCGACGCGTCGGCCTGGCGCAGGCGCTGGTCCACGATCCGCTGGTGCTGATCCTCGACGAGCCGACCGACGGCCTCGATCCGAACCAGAAACACGAAGTGCGCGAGCTGATCAGCGCGATGAGCAAGGACAAGATCATCGTGATCTCGACGCACATCCTCGAAGAGGTCGATGCGGTGTGCAATCGCGCGATCATCATCGCGCAGGGCCGCATCCTCGCCGATGAAACGCCGCAGGCGCTGGCGAAGCGCGCGCCGAGCGGCAAGCTGGAAGACGTCTTCCGTCAGATCACGCTGGGCGCGAAGCCGGCGATCAAGGAGGCCGTCAATGCGTAGTGATTCATTTCGGAATGTCTGGATCCTCTTCCGCCGCGAGTTCGCGAGCTACTTCGCCACGCCGCTCGCGCTGGTGTTCATCGTGATCTTCCTGGCGCTCGCGGGATTGTTCACGTTCTTCCTCGGCGGTTTCTACGAGCGCGGTCAGGCGGACCTCGCGCCGTTCTTCAACTATCACCCGTGGTTGTATCTGTTCCTGATGCCGGCGCTATCGATGCGGCTGTGGGCCGAGGAGCGCAAATCGGGAACGATCGAGTTGCTGATGACGCTGCCGATCACGCCGTGGCAAGCGGTCATCGGCAAGTACCTCGCAGCGTGGGCAGTTGCGGGTCTGGCGCTCGTGCTGACGTTCCCGGTCTGGATCACGGTCAACTATCTCGGCGATCCCGACAACGGCGCGATCCTCGCCGGGTACATCGGCAGCTTCCTCGTCGCCGGCGGCTTGCTCGCGATCGGTGCGTGCTTCTCGGCGGCGACGCGGAATCAGGTGATCGCGTTCATCGTGACAGTCGTCGCGTGCTTCGCGTTCCTGCTGTCGGGATTCGCGCTGGTGCTGAACGCCTTCCAGGGTTGGGCGCCGCAGCCGGTGATCGATGCGGTCGCTTCGCTGTCGTTCCTCACGCACTTCGGCTCGATCGCCAAGGGCGTGATCGACATCCGCGACCTGCTGTATTTCGCCACCGTGATCGCTGTCTGGCTGATTGCCACTGCGATCGTGCTCGACATGAAGAAGGCGGACTGAGATGACCACCAACATCACCACCGCCCGCAAGACCTTCGGCGCTGGCGCGCTCGTCGCGCTCGCTGTGCTGTTCATCGGCGTGACGATTCTCATCACGTTCGTGCTGCGCGGCGCGCGCATCGATCTGACCGAGAGCAATCTCTATTCGATCGCGCCGGGCACCCAGAGCATCGTCAGCTCGCTGCAGGAGCCGATCAACCTGTACTTCTTCTTCTCGCAGGAAGCGAGTGCGGAGTCGCCGCAGCTGCGTGCGTACGCGCAGCGTGTGCGCGAGCTGCTCGAAGAGATGGCGCAGCGCTCCAAGGGCAACCTCAAGCTCACCGTGATCGACCCGAAGCCTTTCTCGGAGGATGAAGATCGCGCAGCCGAGTTCGGCCTGCAGGCAGTGCCGATGGGCGCGCGCAACGACAACATGTACTTCGGCCTCGCTGGCACGAACTCGACCGACGGCCGCGAGATCATTCCGTTCTTCCAGCCGGACAAGGAAGAATTCCTGGAGTACGACGTGGCGAGCATGATCCATCGGCTCGGCACGACCAAGAAGCCGACGCTCGGCCTGATCTCGGCACTGCCCGTCGATGCCAACTTCGATCAGCAGACCGGCCGCATGATTCCGGGCTGGGCGAGCATCGAGCAGCTGCGCGAGCAACTGCAGGTGCGCACGCTCGCGACCGATATCGCGACGATCGACCACGATGTCGATGTGCTGATGGTCGTGCACCCGAAGGAGCTGTCGCCGAAGACGCTGTACGCGATCGACCAGTTCGTCATGCGCGGCGGCAAGCTGATCGCGTTCGTCGATCCGCAGTCGGAGAACGACCCCGCCGGCCAGCAGGGCGGTCCGATGTCGATGGTGCCGCGCTCCTCCACGCTCGGCCCGCTGTTCGACGCCTGGGGCATTGCGTACGACTCGGGCAAGGTGCTCGGCGATCGTGGCCTCGGCCTGACCGTGGCGCTGCGCCAGGGCGAGCCGCCTTCGCAGCACGTCGCGATCATCGGCTTGAACCGCTCGAGCATGAACACGAAGGACGTCGTAACCGCTACGCTCGACTCGATCAACGTCATGACCGCCGGCGTGCTCAAGAAGAAGGACGGCGCAACGATCAATTTCGAGCCGCTGCTGCAATCGAGCGCCGATTCCGAGCTGCTGCCGGTGATGCGCCTCGCATTCCTGCCGGACAGCCAGTCGCTGCTCGAGGACTTCAAGCCGACGGGTGAGCGCTACGTCGTCGCGGCGCGCATCCACGGCAAACTGAAGTCGGCCTTCCCGAACGGCGCGCCGGCTGGAGAAGGCGCTGCTGCCGCGAAGCCTGCGGGCGAGCACAAGACCGAGTCGGTGGGCGATGCGAATCTGATCGTCGTCGCCGACACCGACATGCTCGCCGATCCGCTGTGGGTGCGGACGCAGAACGTGTTCGGTCAGCACTTCTCGATGGCGTGGGCCAACAACGGCGACTTCCTCGCCAACGCAGTGGACAACCTCGCGGGCAGCGGCGATCTGATCAGCATCCGCGGCCGTCAGAGCTTCTTCCGGCCGTTCACCAAGGTGGACGATCTGCGCAAGCACGCGAACGAGCAGCTGCTCGCCAAGGAGAAGGAGCTCGACAACGAGCTGAAGGACACCGAGAAGAAGCTGTCGGAGCTCGAAGCCGGTCGGACCAACACGAACTCGCTCGTGCTCTCGCCGGAGCAGGAAGCGGAGCTCACTCGCTTCCAGCAGGAACGGGTGCGCATCCGCAAGGAGCTGCGCGACGTGCGGCGCAGCCTCGACATCGAGATCGAGCGCCTCGGCACGCGCCTGAAGATTCTGAACATCGCGCTGGTGCCGGCACTGCTGGCGATCGGCGCCATCGTGCTCGCGTTCATGCGCCGCAGCCGGTTGCGCGCCGGCCGCGCCGCCGCTCACACGGGTTAAAGGGTCGTTGACATGACATCGCGAAGACTGCTGATTCTGGCCATTGCCGCCATCGTGGCGATCGGCGCCGGCGTATGGCTCGCGGGCCGCGAGGGCTCGACGGGCTCGAGCGCCGGCACCGGCGCGCTCTATCCCGAGCTGAAGGAGCAGCTGAACTCCGTCAGCGCGGTGAACATGTTCAAAGCCGGGGATGCACGCGTCGTCGAGCTGAAGAAGCAGGGCGACGACTGGACCGTGAGCGAGCGCGACAACTACCCCGCCGACGATGCGAAGGTGCGCAAGCTCCTGGTCGCGCTCGCCGACGCCAAGGTGTACGAGCAGAAGACCTCCAATCCCGAAGCCTACGCGACGCTCGGCGTCGAAGACACGACCAGCAAGGGTGCGACGAGCCTGCGCATCGAGCTGGTCGGCGCGCCGAAGCCGGTGAATCTCATCATCGGCAAGCAAGGTGTCGGCGCGCGCTCGAACTACGTGCGCCGCGCGGGCGAGGCGCAGAGCTGGCTGATCAACGCGACGATCGATACGTCGTCGACACCGGAAGCCTGGCTGCGCAAGGACATCATCGATGTCGGCGCCGACCGCATGCAGTCCGCGACTGTCACTACGAAGGATGCGAAGCCGTACACCGCCGCCAAGGCGACTCGCGCCGATGCCAACTTCAACGTCGACGGCTTGCCGAAGGGCAAATCGTTGGCTGCACCGACGGCAGCGAACAGCGTCGCGTCCGCGCTGGCCAGCCTGAGCCTCTCCGACGTACGCGCCGCGAGTGCGTTGCAATCGACGCCGGCCGCTGCGCACGCAACGTTCAAGACGTTCGATGGCTTGATCGTCGATGTCGACGGCTGGATCCAGGACAACAAGCACTACGTCGCGCTGCGTCCGTCATTCGACGCGGCACAAGCCGAGCACTTCAAGGTCGCGACCGCGCCTGCTGAAGAGAAGAAGGCAGACGAGAAGAAAGGTGAAGCTGCCCCCGCGGCCAAGCCGGAAGAGCCGCCGCAGCCGGCCGCGCCGAACGTCGCAGAGGACGCGAAGAAGGTCGCCACCAAAGTGACCGGCTGGGTCTACGAGATCCCCGACTACAAGTACGAAGCTCTCTTCAAACCGGTCGAGCAACTCGTCGGCAAATAGCTAGGCTTTTTTCTTCTTCGGCAACACCACGACCGTCGTCCCGCTGCAGCGGTCGTGCCACGCCAGCCGTTCGCGATCCACCCAGATCCACCAGTATCCGAATCCCAGCGCCGCGATCGACACACACGCCGCCGCCAACCGCAGCAGCGCATCGCGCCACCTGAGCGCGCTGCCGTCCGGCCGCTGCACTCGCAGTCGCCACGCAAGCATCCCGATCGTCTGGCCGCGCCACGTCCAGAACACACCGAAGAACAGCACGACGACCAGCACCAGCGTCGCCTGATAGATGCGCTCGAGCGCACCGGACTCGCCCGGCGTGATCGCCTCGCCGCCGGTGAACGGCAGAAATAGTGCGGTGACGATGAACATCAGCGCGAGGACGATCAGGCCGTCGTAGAGCATTGCGCCCAGACGCCGCAGCACTCCCGCCGTCATCGAACGCGACTGACCGCGATGGCTGTGATCAGCGCCAGCAGCGCGGTCGGAGCCCAGGCGATCACGATGGGCGGCAGATCGAATACTTCGCCGCCGCTCTCCAGCATTTTCGCGAGCAGGAAGAACACCACGCCGATCATGATGCCGACGACCGTCCGCGAGCCCGTGCCGGTGGAACGCATCGGCCCGAACGCGAACGGCACAGCGAGCACGACGATGATCGCGACGGCCATGGTGCGCGCGATGCGCGCCCAGAACGCCGTCTCGTACGACCGCGAGTCGAGACCGTTCTGCTTCAGATGACGGATGTAGCTGAGCAACCCGATGCCGGGCAGCGATTCCGGATCCAGCACGGCGAGCCCGAGGAACTCCGCTGAGAGCCGCGTCTTCACTTGCGCAGCCGACGGCCCGCGCGCCACGACCCGATCTCCCTCGAAACGCGACTCGCGGAAGTTTTCCAGGCGCCAGACGTTGTTGGGGTCGATGCTCGCGCTGCTCGCGCGGCCGACGCTGGTCAGGCGATGTTGCGGATCGAAGTTGAAGACGTAGACGCCGCCGTAACGGTTGTCGCCGGACTGCTGCCCGACCGAGACGATGGTGTCGCCGTCCTTCGCCCACGCGCTGCGATTACCTGCGAGGCTGTACTGGTGATACTTCTGGAAGGTCTTCATGCGCTGACCGTACTGTTCCATCTGCGGCGCGACCAGCTCGCCGAGAATCGCGGTGAGCAGCATCAGGATGATGCCCGCGCCGGCCACCCACATTGCGATGCGCGCCACCGACACACCCGCGGCGCGGACCACGATCAGCTCCATCGAGCGCGCCATGTTGCCGAGCGCCAGCAACGCGCCGATCAGCGCGGCGATCGGCAGCATGTCGAAGGCGTATTTCGGCAGGTTGAGACCGACATACAGGAACGCGTCGCCGAGCGCGTAGCTGCCGACTCCGATCTCGTCCTGCTGGGTGATGAAGAGGTACAGGCCGCTCAACGTGAGCAGCACGAGCATGACGAGCATCGTGGTGCCGAGCACCGCGCGCATGACGTAGCGACTGAGAGTCGAGGTCATGCTGGCACCGCCACGGGACGCGGCTTGCCGGGCGGATTCTCGCGCGCCAGCAGCCACAGGCCGACACACAAGGCGATCGCGTGCACCCACCAGATGCCGATGAACTCGGGCACGACGCTGCTCTCGACCCAGGTCCGAGCCGCTGCCATCAGCTGCGAGTAGACGAAGTACACGAGGATCGCGATGCCAATGCGTCCGAAGCGGCCTTGACGCGGCCGCAGCCGGGCGAGCGGCACGGCTAGCACCATCAGCACCAGCGCGAGCAGCGGTGTCGAGGCGCGCCATTGCAACTCGGCCGAGTCGGCCGGACTCGACGATGCCAGCAGCTCGCGCGTCGTCTTGAGCTCCGCCTTGCTCTTGGGTCCGCCCAGCTCGCCGAGGCGAATCGGGATGCCGCCTTCCGAAAATTGAATGATGCGGAACTCGCCGCTGCCGGGCACGCCCTCATAGCGGCGCCCGTCGTAGAGGACGAAGGTCTGCTCGGCCTGCCCCGCCCCGCGCTGCTCGGCGCGGGTCGCAACCCAGATCTCCATCTTGCCTTCGCTGCCCTCCTCTTCGGTCCGGTCGACGAAGACGTTGACGTTGTGCAGGATGTGGTTGTCGTCGACGCTCTCGGCGTAGAACACGATCTTGCCGGCCGCGAAGGTGCGGAACCGGCCCGGCTCGAGCGCGCCGAACTGCGCCTCGCGCAGGGCCGAAACGCGAATCTCCTGCGCCCGCGCGGTCGCATTTGGAATCGCCCAGAACGACAGCCAGACGAGCAGCGCCGCGATCGCCACGCCGAGCACGCCGATCGGCCGGAACAGGCCGGCAGGGCCGACGCCGCACGCCTGCACCGCGGCCATCTCGCTCTCGTGGTACAGCCGGCCGAGCCCCAGCATGATCGACAGGTAGAAGCCGATAGGTACGATGACCGTGAGATAGCCGGCCGAGGTGAGGGCGATCAGCGCAAATACGACCTCACGAGGGAAATCGTTGGCCGCGGCCTGCGACAGTACGCGCGCCAGCTGATTGGACAGCAGGATCACCAGCAGCACGACCGTCACCGCGATGCAGGTCACGGCGACTTCGCGAAAGATGTACCGGTCCAGCGTGCGCATCGATGCGGTAGACTACGGCACTTTCGCGAGGAAAGTTCATGGAATTTTTCGTCAGTCTCGGCGGTCCGGCGAAACAGCGCACCGATTGCGCCATCGTCGGCGTGTACGACAAAGGCACTTTGTCTGCGGCTGCTGAAGAGCTCGACAAGCGCATCGGCGGCCGCATCGCGCGGCTGGTGAAGCGCGGCGATCTGCGCGGCAAGACCGGCGACGTCGTGCTGCTCGCCGACCTGAGCGGGCCGGTCGAACGCGTCGTGGTCGTCGGCCTCGGCGGACGCAATTCTTTCAAGCGCAAGCAGTACCGCAAGGCGCTCGCCAGCGCACTCGGCGTCGTCGCCCGCACTGGCGCGAAGGATGCGGTGAGTTACCTCGGCCTGGACGGCGTCGGCGATGCCGACACGTATGCGCTCACGCGCATCGCGGTGGAGGTTGGATCGAATTCGCAGTACCGCATTCCCGACCACAAGACGGCGAACAAGCGACCGAAGCCGACGCTGACGAAGCTCGGCATCGCGGTGAGCGGTCGCGGCGATCGCGGCAATGCCGAACGCGCCATCGCACACGGCGAAGGCATCGGTGCCGGCGTGAGCCTGATGCGCGATCTCGCGAATCAACCTGCCAACGTCTGCACGCCCGGCTATCTCGCGAAGGCCGCGCGCAACCTGGCTCGCGAGCATCGCAAGATCAGCGTGCGCGTGCTGAACGAGGCTGAATGCAGGCGCTTGCAGATGGGCTCGTTCCTGTCGGTCACTCGCGGCACGCAGGAGCCTGCGTACCTGATCGTCCTCGAATACAAGGGCGGCACACGCGGCGAGGCGCCGACGGCACTGGTCGGCAAGGGCGTGACGTTCGACACCGGCGGCATTTCGCTGAAGCCGCCGCCGGCGATGGACGAAATGAAGTTCGACATGAGCGGTGCGGCGAGCGTGCTCGGCACGTTCAAGGCCATCGCGACGATGGATCTGCCCATCAACGTGGTCGGCGTCGTGCCGGCGTGCGAGAACATGCCGAGCGGTCTCGCGACCAAGCCGGGCGATATCGTCAAGAGCATGTCGGGCCAGACGATCGAGATTCTGAACACCGACGCCGAGGGTCGCTTGATCCTGTGCGACGCGATCACGTACGCGCGGCGTTTCAAGCCTGACGTGGTGATCGACATCGCGACGCTGACGGGCGCCATCGTCGTCTCGCTCGGCAATGTTTATTCGGGACTGTTCGGCAACGACGAAGATCTCATCGCCGCGCTCGAAGATGCCGGCCGTCGCGCCGACGACCGCGCCTGGCGCATGCCGATCGGCGAGGAATATGCCGAGGGACTGAAGAGCAACTTCGCCGACTTCGCCAACGTCGCGGGCCGCGAAGGCGGCGCGATCACCGCTGCGTGCTTCCTCGCGAAGTTCACCGACGGCCTGAAGTGGGCACACCTCGACGTCGCCGGCA
The DNA here is from genome assembly GCA_035493235.1 of Steroidobacteraceae bacterium. Lineage (GTDB taxonomy): Bacteria > Pseudomonadota > Gammaproteobacteria > Steroidobacterales > Steroidobacteraceae > Steroidobacter. The sequence continues at coordinate 80,661 of DATJIP010000106.1, read as the reverse complement.
CGGCGTACCTGTCGGGGGCGCAGAAAGGCAGCACGGGCCGACCGGTGCCGCTGCTGGTCGACTACCTGCTCAACAAGTAGTGCGCGTCGAGTTCTACGTCCTCTCGGAAGACATGCCCGACGCGCGCCTGCGCTGGGCGTGTCGACTCGCCGAGCAGGCCGCAGAGCAAGGCTCGCATGTCTACTTGCAGACCGCGGACCACGGACAAGCGCAGCGGCTCGACGACCTGCTGTGGACGTTCAAAGATGGCAGCTTCCTGCCGCACGAGATCTTCGCCGGCGGACCGGCGCCGCATGCACGAGTGATGGTGCTGCTCGGCGACGCCGCCGCGCCGCCCTCGCATCGACAGCTCGTTGTGAATCTCACCGATGCGATTCCAGCGGAGCTGGAGCAGTACGAACGTGTCGCGGAGATTGTTGACGTCGATCCGGAACGCAAGCGCGTGGCGCGCGAGCGTTACAAGCAATATCGCGACCGCGGCTGCACACTCGAATCCCACAACGTTTGAAGAGCCAGGCTGAAGCCTGACCCTCACAATGCTTCTGGACCTGTGGGTCAGGCTTTAGCCTGACAGATGCGCTGCGTGGTCCACGCGCTTGCCCGGCGCGCCCCGCTCCAACGCAGCGCGTAACCGCGCCGGGATCGGTGCCTTCTGCAACGTGTGCGTATCCACGTGCACGTACACGCTCTCGCTGGTCGCGATCAGCGCTTCCTCGCCGGCGATGCGGAATTCGGTCGCGAGCGTGAAGGACGTCGTGCCGAGGTGCTTGGTGCTCACCGAGATCTCCAGCACCTGGTCGAAGCGTGCCGGCGCCCGCCACTCGGTCGTCTGCTTCACCACCTGGTAGTCGAGCTCGGCGGTCTGGATCTCGTGCTCGAATCCGAGCGTGCGCAGAAATTCCCCGGCGGCGAGGTCGACGTACTCGCCATACCGCGAGTTGAAGACGACCTTCTGTGCGTCGCACTCGCCATAACGGACGCGCAGGAAATAGCTGAAACGGCCCGGCAAATGGACTTGGCTCATGGACTTAGCGTTGGTTACTACGGTTAAATGCAGGCGAGTGCCGAGCATACCTTGAGACCATGGAAAAGACTTACGACCCGCGAGAAATCGAGCAGCGCCTCTACCAACGCTGGGAGGCGAACGGCTGGTTCGCGCCGTCCGGAACCGGTGCGCCCTACTCCATCGTGATCCCGCCGCCGAACGTTACTGGCACGCTGCACATGGGCCACGCCTTTCAGCACACGCTGATGGACACGCTCACGCGCCAGCACCGCATGCTTGGCTTCAACACGCTGTGGCAACCCGGCACCGATCACGCCGGCATCGCCACGCAGATGGTGGTCGAGCGGCAATTGAACGCCGAAGGCAAGCATCGGCTCGATCTCGGGCGCGAAGGATTCGTCGAGCGCGTGTGGCAATGGAAGGAACAGTCCGGCGGCACGATCCTCCGGCAGGAGCGGCGCCTCGGCAATTCAGTCGACTGGTCGCGCGATCGCTTCACGATGGACGAGGGCCTGTCGGCCGTCGTCACTGACGTGTTCGTGCGCTTGTACGAGGATGGTCTGATCTATCGCGGCAAGCGGCTCGTCAACTGGGATCCGGTGCTGCACACGGCGCTGTCGGATCTCGAAGTGCTGTCGGAGCCCGAGCAAGGGAAGCTCTGGCATCTGCGTTATCCGCTCGCGGATGGCAGCGGTCATCTCGTGGTCGCGACGACGCGGCCCGAGACGATGCTCGGCGATACCGCGGTCGCGGTGCATCCCGACGACGAGCGCTATCGCCATTTGATCGGCAAGCAGATCCGTCTGCCGCTTGCGGATCGGCTGATTCCGGTGATCGGCGACGAGTTCGCCGATCCGGCGTTCGGCTCCGGCTGCGTGAAGATCACTCCAGGGCACGACTTCAACGACTATGAAGTCGGCAAGCGGCACAACCTGCCGCTCATCAACATCTTCGATGAGAATGCGGCGTTGAATGACGAAGTGCCGCAGAAATACCGCGGACTCGATCGAAAGGTGGCGCGAGATCTCATCGTCGCCGACTTCGAGGCGCTGGGCCTGCTCGAAAAGGTCGAGCCGCACACACTTCAGGTGCCGCGCGGCGATCGCAGCGGCGCCGTGCTCGAGCCGTGGCTGACCGATCAGTGGTACGTGCGCATCGCGCCGCTCGCCGAGCCCGCGATCAAAGCCGTCGAAGACGGCCGCACGCGTTTCGTGCCGGAGAGCTGGTCGAAGGAATACTTCCAGTGGATGAACAAGATCCAGGACTGGTGCGTCAGCCGGCAGTTGTGGTGGGGTCATCGCATTCCCGCGTGGTACGACGAGAGCGGCAACATCTACGTCGCACGCTCGGAGGCGGAAGCGCAGGCCAAGGCCGGCGGCAAGAAACTGACGCGTGACGAGGACGTGCTCGACACGTGGTTCTCTTCCGCGCTGTGGCCGTTCTCCACGCTCGGCTGGCCGGAAGCGACGCCGCAGATGAACACGTTCTATCCGACCAGCGTGCTGGTGACCGGCTTCGACATCATCTTCTTCTGGGTCGCGCGCATGATGATGATGGGGCTGAAGTTCGCCGGCGACGTGCCGTTCCGCGACGTCTACATCACCGGTCTGATCCGCGACGAGCACGGCGACAAGATGTCGAAGTCGAAGGGCAACATCATCGACCCGATCGACCTCATCGACGGCATCGACATCGAGTCGCTGGTCGCCAAACGCACCACCGGCCTGATGCAGACGCATCTGCGCGCCAAGATCGAGAAGAACACACGCAAACAGTTTCCGAGCGGCATTCCCGCACACGGAGCAGACGCGTTGCGCTTCACGCTATGCGCGCTCGCGACGATGGGCCGCGACATTCGTTTCGATCTCGGTCGCATCGACGGCTACAAGAACTTCTGCAACAAGTTGTGGAACGCGGCGCGCTACGTGTTGATGAACACGGAGGGCCAGGACTGCGGACAGCAAGGCCGAGAAGTCGCGTACTCACCCGCCGATCGCTGGATCCGCTCGCGCCTCGGCGCGACCATCGGCGAAGTCCGCGCACGGCTCGAGGAGTACCGCTTCGATCTGGCCGCGCAGGCGTTGTACGAATTTGCCTGGTACGAGTACTGCGACTGGTATCTGGAATTGTCCAAGCCCGCGCTGCAATCGGCAGATGCGAGCGCCGCGCAGAAGCGCGGTACGCGCCAGACGCTCGTGCAGGTGCTCGAAACGTATTTGCGACTGCTGCACCCGATGATGCCGTTCATCACCGAAGAGATCTGGCAGTCGGTCGCGTCGCTCGCCGCGCGTCCCTCCGAAGTCGTATCAGCCCCGACGATCATGCTGCAGCCCTATCCCTCGGCTACGGAGTTTCCGCAGGACGCGGCTGCGGAGCGCGCAATCGCCGCGATCAAGGCGGCGATCCTCGGTGCGCGGCAGATTCGGGGGCAGCTCGATATCCCGCAAAGTCGCGAAATTGTGATCCACTACCAGTCGCCGCATGCGGACGATCAGCACTCTCTGACCGCGAGCCTTGGCGTGATCAAGGCAGTTGGCCGAATCGGGCAGCTGCACATCGTCGCAGCCGGCGAACATCTGCCGCCGTCGGCAACCGCGAGCATCGAGCAGCGCACGATCTCCTCGCCGCTGGCAGGATTGATCGATGACCCGGCCGCGGAGCTGGCGCGTTTGCAGAAGCGCAAGGCGAAAACACAGCAGGACCTCGGCAAAGAGGAAGGCAAGTTGAGCAACCCCGAGTTCGTCGGCAAGGCCCCGGCCGAAAGAGTCGCTGAAGTGCATACGCGCGTCGCGATCCTGCGGCGCCAGGTCGCCGAGGTTGAGCAGCAGGAGCAGGCGGTGAGCGCACTGGTCGCGCAGCGCCGGGCGTAGTTCCATGGACGCCGCCATCCCCACTCTCATCACGCAGGCGGACCCGGTCGAGCTGATCGGCCCGACGATCGCGCAGCTCAACCGCATCATCCTCGGCAAGGAGCAGCAGCTGCGGCTGTCGATCTCCTGCATGCTGGCGCGCGGTCATTTGCTGATCGAAGACATTCCCGGCGTCGGTAAGACGACGCTCGCTCACGCGCTCGCCGAATCGCTCGGCCTGTCGTACCAACGCATCCAGTTCACCAGCGACCTGCTGCCCGCAGACATCATCGGCGTATCGGTATTCGAGCGCGAGACCAGTACCTTCAATTTCCACAAGGGCCCGGTGTTCGCGCAGCTGGTGCTCGCCGACGAGATCAATCGCGCCACACCGAAAGCGCAGAGCGCGCTGCTGGAAGCGATGGAAGAGCACCAGGTGACGGCGGATGGCCAGACTTATCCGCTGGCGAATCCGTTCTTCGTGATCGGCACGCAGAATCCGGTGTACCAGATCGGCACGTATCCGTTGCCGGAATCGCAGCTCGATCGTTTCCTCATGCGCATCCAGCTCGGCTATCCCGACGCGACGCTGGAGCGTCAGCTCCTGCTCGGCCAGGATCGCCGCGACCTGCTCGCGACGCTGGCGCCGACGCTGTCGCCGCAGCAGCTGCTGCTGATGCAGATGATGGTGCCGCGAGTCCACGCTTCCGACGCGCTGCTCGATTACGTCCAGGCCATCGTGCGGTTCACGCGCGAATCGCCGCAATTCGAGGCGGGCTTGTCGCCGCGCGCGTCGATCGCGTTGCTGCGTGCCGCACAGGCGTGGGCCTTGATCCATTCGCATCCGGGCGTGACGCCCGAAGACGTGCAGGCCGTACTCGGCGCCGTCGTCGGTCATCGCCTCAAGCCGCGTAACGACGACGCGAAGCCGAACGAGATCGGCGATCTCGTGCTGAGGGCCGTCGCGGTTCCCTGAAATGCTCGCGCGCGCCCTCGCCGCCCTGCGCACGCGCACCCGCAAATGGGCGCGCAAGCGGCACGGCATCGATTCCGATCCGCTGATCCTCTCCGGCCGCCGCATCTATATCGTGCCGAGCTCGCTCGGCATCGCCTTCTCGCTGATGCTGTTCGCGATGTTCCTCGGCGCGATGAACTACGCGAACAATCTCGCGCTCGGCCTCACGTTCATGCTCGGTGCGCTGGCGCTCACAGCGATGCACTACTGCCATCGCAATCTAGCCGGCGTGCACATCCGCTCGGCGGCCAGCGAGCCGGTGTTCGCGGGACAGACGGCGCGCTTCCGCCTCGCGCTCGAGAACGATGCCAAGGTGGCACGCCATGAGCTGACGATCGCCAACGAGTACGGCATCGCCACGCCGGTGCGTATCGAGCCGGGCGGGCGCGTCGTGCTGGACCTCGACGTACCAGCGCCGCAACGCGGCCTGTTGCCGCTCGACTCGTTCGAGATCACGACGCGACATCCGTTCGGCATGTTTCGCGCGTGGGCGTATCTGAACATGGAGATCCGCTGCGTCGTCTATCCGAAGCCGAGTCCGCGCGGCCTGCCGCCGCCGCCGCTCGAAACCGACACCGGCGGCGCCCAGGAGACGACACGCGGCGACGAGGACTTTGCGGGCCTGCGGGCGTTTCATCCCGGCGATTCGCCGCGACGGATTGCGTGGAAGGCGTATGCCCGCGAGCAAGGTCTGCACGTGAAGCTCTACGCAGGCACGGCAGTGACTTCGCATTCTTTCGACTGGGATGCGCTCGACGGCCTCGGCACGGAAGCACGCCTGTCGCAGCTCTGTCGCTGGGTCGAGGACGCGTACGCGGCCGGTCGTGCATTCGGTTTGCGATTGCCGGGCGTGGAGATCGCGCCGAACGTCGGTCCTGGGCATCGACAGCATTGTCTGACGGCGTTGGCATTGTTCGACGAGCGGGCGAGCAGTGGCTGAGGCAAGAACACTGCGCTGGGCGGTGACGGCAGCGGCCAGCTGGCCGCCGACGCTGCAACGGCTCGTGTGGGTGATCGCGGCACTCACGCTCTCGGTGTTGCCGCACGCTTCGCACATCAAGGCCTGGATCCTGCTGCTCGCCGCCGGCGCGGCGGCACTGCGACTCGCGATCGAGGTCAAGCAGTGGCAACTGCCGCCAAAATGGCTGCGCGGCGTGCTCGCGTTCGTGGCACTTCTCGCCGTTCTGCTCGATTACCGGACCATCAACGGCATCGACGCAGGCACCGCGCTGCTTGTCTTGATGGCAGGCATGAAACTGCTGGAGACGCGCACCGTGCGCGATCTCACCGTGATCGTCTTTCTGTCCTACTTCGCGCTGTTCGCGGCATTCCTCTACAACCAGAGCATGCTGCAGCTGCCATACATGCTCGTGACTGCGTGGCTGTTGACCGTCACGCTCATGCGCATCCATCAGACGACGACGTCGATGTCGGTGCGCGAAGCGGTCGGCATCACCGGCAAGATGTTCCTGCAATCGCTGCCGCTTGCGATCCTGTTGTTCCTGCTGTTCCCACGCCTGCCAGGTCAGTTCTGGGCGGTCGTGCCGGTCCGCGGCGCGGCAACGACCGGCCTCTCGGACGAGATGACGCCCGGCGACGTTTCCGACCTCAGCGTATCCGGCGCGCTGGCGTTCCGCGCGAAATTCGCTGGCTCGTTGCCGCCCGCGCGCGAGCTGTATTGGCGCGGACCCGTGATGCACGACTTCGACGGCCGCACCTGGCGCCAGCGGCGTTACGGCTTCGTGCCGCAGGAGGTCACGGCCGTCGGCGGCACGTATCGATACGAGGTGATGCTGGAGCCGCACCAGCGACGCTGGGTCTTCGCACTCGACGCCCCGACCCGCTGGCCGGACCGGCGCGTGAACCGCGCTGCCGACTTGCAGCTATGGTCGGATGCGCCAATCGCCACGCTGAGCTCCTTCCGCCTCGAGTCGGCGACGAGCTACGCAGTGATCGGAACTTTGCCGCAAGCCATGCGCAATGCCGATCTGCGCCTGCCCGACGATCGCAACCCGCGCTCGACCGCCCTCGCCCGCGAGATGCGCGAGCGTGCGGGCAGCGACGAGGCTTTCATCGCCGCGGTGCTCGACAAGTTTCGCAACGAGCAATTCTTCTACACGCTCGAGCCGCCCCGACTCGGGCTCGACTCGGTCGACGATTTCCTGTTCAACACGCGCCGCGGATTCTGCGAGCACTTCGCCTCGGCGTTCACGATGCTGGCGCGTGCCGCCGGCATTCCCGCACGCGTGGTCACCGGCTATCAGGGCGGTGAATTCAATCCGCTCAACGGCTATGTGCTGATCCGTCAGTCGGAAGCACACGCGTGGTCGGAGGTGTGGCTCGAGGGCCGCGGCTGGGTGCGCGTCGACCCGACCGCCGCCGTCGCACCGGATCGCATCGAGCGCGGGCTCGAAGCCGTGCTGAGCGACGGAGGCGAATCGTTGGGCGGTTTCATGCGCCACAACGCGTGGCTCTCGCGCCTGCGCCTCACGTGGGATGCAGCGAACACGTTCTGGAACAACCAGGTCGTCGATTTCGGCGAATCGCAACAGCAGTGGCTGCTCGAGCGCATGAACATCGGTGACGGCGACTGGCGCGAGCTGGGGATCGCGCTGGTGCTGACGCTGGTCGCATTCTTCGGGCTCATGTCGGCATACCTGGCGTGGCGCTTCCGTCCGCGCGCACGCGATCCGCTCGCACAGATCTACGATCAGCTGTGCCGCAAGCTCGCGCGTCATGGCTTACCGCGCGCGGCGCACGAAGGGCCGACCGACTACGTCGCGCGCGTGTCGCAGCTCCGGCCGGAGCTCGCGCAGCAGCTCGGGGAAGCTCGCAATCTTTATGTCGCCTTGCGCTACGGTCCGCGTTCGTGGGGGCCGCAGCTCAACCGGTCGGAGCTGAGCCGGCTGAAATTCCTGGTCAACCAGTTGAAAGTCTGACGCGGCGCCCGCATTGGGCTCGCTGGACTGGCCGATAACGAAGAACCTCGCGTGCTGCTGCTCTTCTTCCTGGTCGCGATCGCCGTAGGTGTCGCCGCGTGGTTCATCGCCGGCGAGGCCTGGTGGCGTCGCCGCCGGCGCCGGCTGCTGGCCCGCCAGACGTTTCCGGAGCAATGGCAGGACTGGCTGCGCGCCCGCACGTCGATCTACGCCCGCGTGCCGCCCGAGCTGCGCCCGCGCCTGCACGAGCTGATCCGGATCTTTGTCGGCGAAAAGGCGTTCGTCGGCTGCAATGGGCTGACGGTCACGGAAGAGATGCGCGTGGTGATCGCCGCCTACGCCTGTCTGCTCGTCGTCAACCGGCCCGATGTCCCGCGCTCGCACTTCTACGACGATCTGTTTTCGATCCTGGTGTATCCGACGCCGTTCATCGTGCCGCACACGCTGCGCGACGGGCACATGGTGACGGAAGGACAGCGCGTGTTGTCCGGCCAGGCGTGGGACTCGCGCCGGATCATCGTGTCGTGGCAGGACATCGAAGACGGCCTCACGACCGGTCACAACGTCGTGCTGCACGAGTTCGCGCACTACCTCGACATGGAGGACGAGACGATGGACGGCGCACCGGGTCTCGGCAGCCCGCGCGCGTATCGCGAATGGTCGAGAGTCTTCTGGGAGGAATACGACCGGCTGCGCGCCATGCTCGGCGCGGGACAACCAACGTTTCTGGATCCTTACGCAGCGAGCGCGCCGGCGGAGTTCTTCGCGGTCGTCACGGAAGCGTTCTTCGAAAAGCCGCGTGAGCTGGAGCTGCAACATGCGGGCCTGTACGAGCAACTGCGCCGCTACTACCGAGTCGATCCAGCGCGCTGGTAACGACCGCTACTTCGGTCGCGGGTCCTAGGCGGGTTCGTGTGCGGGCTGCACGTTCGCCGAACGCCACCAGAAGAAGGCGCACGCGACGAGCGCGATCGGTACGAGCAGCACGCCGTGCGCGAGCGAGCTGTGATCCGAGACGAGACCGATGAGCGGCGGTGAAATCACGTCGCCCAGCGCGTGAATCATGAAGACGCTGACCGCCATGGCCGAGGCGCGGTCCTGCGGCGCGACGAACGACACGATCGCAGTGTTGATCGGGCTCGTCGAGACGAAGAGCAGGAACTGCGCGAGCGCGAGCGCCGGGAAATAGATCGTCGGTGACGGCACCGTCAGCGCGACGACGGCGAACGGGATCGCTGCGGCCACGGATACTGCCGACACCCAGCAGTACGCATTCTGACCGTAGCGCTTCAACAAGCGATCAGCGAGCCAGCCTCCGACAAACGTTCCGACCAGGCCCGTGACCACGGTGACCGCACCGAAACCGATCGTCGCGTCGGCGCGCGCCAGTCCGCGCATCCGCTCCAGAAATGCCGGCATCCACAGCGTGAGGCCGCCAACGGCAAACGTGTAAGCGGTATAGCCGGCGACTGCGAGTCGGTACGGACGGATCCGGAAAAAGCGTTTGCCGCGCGTAAAGATGTCCTCGTCGGACGCCGCCGCCGGCAGCGGCTGATCGCGGTCCTGAATACCGCGTTGCGGCTCTCTGAGCATCAGCACCCACAACGCGAGCAGCAGGCCGGGAATACCGGCGATGAAGAATGCCGAGCGCCAGCCGAAGTGCTTCTCCATCAGGCCGCCGACGATGAAGCCGAGCGCGGAGCCAACCGGAATCGCGAGATAGAACACGGCGAAGGCGCGAGCGCGGCGATCGCGCGGGAAATAGTCGGCGAGCAGGCTCGCCGATACCGTGACGTACGCCGCTTCGCCGACGCCGATCACACCGCGCGCGAACAGCAGCGACACGAAATTCTGGGCAAAGCCGGACAGCGAGGTCGCGATGCTCCACAACACCGCACCGGCCGCGAGAACTCGCGTGCGAATGCCGCGATCGCCGAGCGAGCCGAACAGCGGCGCTGCCATCGTATAGACGATCAGGAAGACCGTCCCGAGCAAGCCGATCCGCAAGTCGCTGACGCCGAACTCGTGCCGCAGCGGCTCGACCAGCGCGGAGACGAGATTGCGATCGAGATAGTTGAGGAGATTGAGGAGCGAGAGCGCAATGAGCGCGTTCAACGCAACGCGACGCGGTACTGCATTGCCGACTACCGCCGAGGTGCTCATGCGGCGGCAGCCAGATGCTCGCGCGTCTCGCGGAACTCGATGTCCGGCCAGCGCTCGAGCGTGAGCTGCAGATTGACGCGCGTCGGCGCGAGATACACCAGGGCACCCGAGTGATCGAGCGCGAGATTGTCGTAGCCCTTGGCGCGAAACTCCTCGAGCTTCTTGGCGTCCTTCCCATAGATCCAGCGCGCCGTGAATACGTTGATGTTGTCGAAGGTAGCCTGCACGCCGTACTCGTCCTGCAAACGGAAGGCGACGACGTCGAACTGCAGCTGGCCGACCGCGCCGAGGATCAGGTCGTTGTTACGCAGCGGCCGAAACACCTGCGTCGCGCCTTCCTCGCACAGCTGGTCGAGACCCTTCTGCAGAGCCTTCATGCGCAGCGGATCGCGCAACACGACGCGGCGGAACATCTCCGGCGCGAAGTTCGGGATGCCGGTGAACATCAGCGGCTCGCCTTCAGTGAACGTATCGCCGATGTTGATCGTGCCGTGATTGTGCAAGCCGAGGATGTCGCCCGCGAAGGCTTCGTCGGTGTGCTGACGATCGGCGGCCAGGAAGGTCAAGGCGTCATTGATTCGCATCTCCTTGCCGAGCCGCACGTGGAACAGTCGCATGCCTTTCGCGTAGCGACCGGAGCAGATGCGCATGAAGGCGATGCGATCGCGATGCCCAGGATCCATGTTCGCCTGGATCTTGAACACGAAGCCGGTGAGCTTCTCCTCCAGCGGCTCGACGAAGCGCACGGTGGTCTCGCGCGCCAGCGGCCCCGGCGCGTGCCGCACGAATGCCGACAGCAGCTCGGTCACGCCGAAATTGTTGATCGCCGAACCGAAGAAGACCGGCGTCTGCCGGCCTGCGAGGTACGCGTCGGTCGCGAACTGCGGCGCGGCGCCGCGCACCAGCTCGACCTCGTCGCGGAACGCCCGCGCACGATCGCCGAGCAATTCTTCGGCCGCTGCGCTCGCCAGCCCGTCGATCGTCGCATGCGTACCGGCGCGACCCTTCTCCGCCGCCTGGTAGATGTAGATGCGATCTTCGAGCAGGTGATAGATGCCGCGCAGGTCGCGGCCCATGCCGATCGGCCACGTCACCGGGGCGCACGCGATCTTGAGCACGCGCTCGATCTCGTCCAGCAGCTCCATCGGCTCGCGGCCTTCGCGATCGAGCTTGTTGATGAAAGTCATGATCGGCGTGTCGCGCAGCCGGCAGACTTCCATCAGCTTGATCGTGCGCTCCTCGACGCCCTTGGCGCAGTCGATGACCATCAGCGCGGAATCGACCGCGGTCAGCGTGCGATACGTGTCTTCGGAGAAATCTTCGTGTCCGGGCGTGTCGAGCAGGTTGACCATGCGGCCCTCGTACGGGAACTGCATCACCGACGAAGTCACAGAGATACCGCGCTGCTGTTCGAGCGCCATCCAGTCGGAAGTGGCGTGGCGCGCCGCCTTGCGGCCCTTCACTGTGCCGGCGAGCTGAATCGCGCCGCCGAACAGCAGCAGCTTTTCCGTCAGCGTGGTCTTGCCGGCGTCCGGATGGGAAATGATCGCGAAAGTACGGCGGCGCTGGATTTCAGCGCCCAGCTTGTCATTGGGCGGAACACTCGACACTGGCAGGAGTCCTCCTACGGCGCCGCGCTGAGCGCGAGGCGATACACCCAGGCATCTTCGCGGCCGCCGCTGGCCTGGTAATAAGCTTTGCGCACGCCGACGCGCGCGAAGCCGAGCGCTTCGTAGAGGCGAATCGCGGTGGGATTCGACGGACGCACTTCGAGGAAAACGTCGCGCATGTCCGCCGCACGCGCGCGCTCGAGCAGAAAATCCATCAGGCGACGACCGACGCCGGCGCTGCGCAGATCGCTGCGGATGCAGATGTTGAGAATGTGCGCTTCGCCCGCGCCGTACGACATGATGCCGTAGCCCGCGACCTCGCCGGCGAATTCGACCACGCGACAGAGATAACCGACGCGGATGCAGTCGCGGAACACGCCCTCGCTCCAGGGGAACACGTACGAGGCGCGCTCCACCGCGACCACTGCCGGCACGTCGGTGAGCGCCATCGGTCGAAACCGCACGGCCTCGAACAGCCGGGAGCGATCGATCTCGGCGCTCACGTCGCCGCTCCGGTCGCTTGCTCGAACGTGCGCAGCGCAAGCAGCAGATCCGCCCACGACTTGCGCTTCTCGCCGGGGCTGCGCAGGAGATAAGCGGGATGATAGGTGACGACCATCGGACGGTTCCCGGCGATGCGATGCAACTGCCCACGCAGTTTACCGATGGGCGTGTCGGTCTCCAGCAGGGTTTGTGCGGCGATGCGCCCGACGCACAGGATCAGCTTCGGGTTGACCAGCTCGATCTGGCGGAACAGGTAGGGAATGCAGGCCTGCACTTCCTCCGGCTTGGGATCGCGGTTGTTCGGCGGGCGCGACTTGAGGATGTTCGCGATGAACACGTGCTCGCGCGGCAGGCCGATTGCCTTGAGCATCGAATTGAGGAGCTGGCCCGCGCGGCCAACGAACGGCTCGCCCTGGCGATCCTCGTCAGCCCCCGGCGCCTCGCCGATCACCATCCATTGCGCTGCACGGTTGCCGACGCCGAACACGCCTTGCGTACGCGTCTTGTGCAGCGGGCACAGCGTGCAAGTCTTCACCGCACGCTCGAGCTCGGCCCAGCCCGGCTGCGAGCCGCTGTCGGCGACGGGCGCCGCGACTGCGACGTCGGCAGCGGGCGCATGATCACGCCGCTCCCAGACATCGATGTCGAGCGCCTTCAGGTACGCCACGCGACGTGAATCCATTGCCCCCGCCATGCGCTATCCGCTTTCCGCCACCCGCTTCTTCTTGAACACCTTGCGCCACAGCCAGAACAACGGCGCCGACAATGCATAGGTGCCGAACAGCGCGAACAGCGATGCCGGCGCGAGCGACACCATGATGTAGAGCAGCGGGATCAGCAGCGCGTACACCCAAGGAATCCGCCCGCGTACGTTCAGCTCTTTGCCGCTCCAGTACGAGAAGCGACTGACCATCAGCGCGCCGATGCAGATCGTGATGCTGAACGCCAGCACCAGTGCCGCCAGCCCGCCGGTGGTGCGTTCGACGCCAAGATCGAGCTCGCTCGCAAGCCAGACGAAGCTCGCCACTGTCGCGGCGGCCGATGGGCTCGGCAGACCCTCGAAGTAGCGCTTGTCGGCAGTTGCCGCGCGAGCATTGAAACGGGCCAAGCGCAGCGCAGCCGCGACCGCGTAGAAGAACGCTGCAAGCCAGCCGAACCTTCCCCAGAACTTCCCGTAGTCGGCAATGCGCTCGATGCCCCATTGGTAGGTCACGATCGCCGGCGCGACGCCGAACGCGACCATGTCGCACAGGCTGTCGTATTCCTTGCCGAAGTCGCTCTGCGTGTTGGTCCAGCGCGCGACGCGCCCGTCCAGGCCATCGAACAGCATCGCGACGAAGATCGCGATGCCGGCGCGCGAGAAGTCGCCGTTGATGGCGGCGACGATCGCGTAAAAGCCGCCGAACAGCGTGCCCGTGGTGAACACGTTCGGGAGCCAGTACACGCCGCGAGCCGGATTCTTCGCGGGCGGCACATCGCCGGTTTCGTAGTGCTCGGCGCTCATGGTTAGCGTGCGATGAGGGGGGCACATGATATTGTGCGACGCGCAGCACGCACAACAGACGCGGCAGATCGGGTTCGCAGCACGTTGAAAGCCCCCCGAGCAGCATTGTTCCTGCTCTCGCTGATCGCGAGCGGGCCGGTTTTCGCGGACCGCCAGCAGGATCCGCAGCTCGGCGCGCTGCTCGAACAGGCGCTGGCAGCAGGTGCCTGTTTCGAGGACAAGTTCGACGAGCAGGTCTGGTTCGCGGCGATGGAGCCGAAACTGAAGCCGCTGCTGAAAGATCCCAAGGAGCGCCAGGAAATCCTGCACCACGTGCACTGCGAGGCGCGCCGGCTGCAGTTACCGCCGGGGCTCGTCATGGCGGTGATCGACGTCGAGAGCCGCTTCGATCGCTGGGCGGTGTCCAGCGCCGGCGCGGTCGGGCTGATGCAGGTGATGCCGTTCTGGCCGCGCCAGCTCGGCATGACCAACCAGGAGCTGGTGCGTATCCCGCAGAACCTGCGCATGGGTTGCACGATCCTGAAGTTCTACCTGGATCGCGAGCGCGGCGACTACACGCGCGCGCTCGCGCGCTATAACGGCAGCGTCGGGCGCAGGAATTACGCCGACCTCGTGCTCGACCGCCTCTCCCGGCGCTGGCACTACCAGTAGTTGGCTAGCGGGTGCCGAAGCTGCTCGGCAGCTCGCCGAGCTCGGCGAGCGCCACTTCGGCGCACTTCACCTCGGTCACGTGCGCGGCCGGAGGGCCTTGTCGGAGCCATTCGACCAGAGCGTGAACCGCAGCGGGCTCGCCAACAGCCAGCACTTCGACGCGGCCGTCAGGAAGGTTGTGCGCGTAGCCGCGACAGCCGAGCTCCTGCGCACGCTGCCGTGTCGAGGCGCGATAGAAAACGCCTTGCACGCGCCCGGCTACGAAACAGCGCCGTGCGATGATCGCTGACAAGGAGATTCAGCCGGTGTTGCTGCCGGGTTGGGCGGCGCCGAGCGCTTCCGCGGCTTTGTCGCGAGCCGCGATGGCATTGCGCCGGGCCTCGCGATAAGCACGCCGTTCCAGGCTGTCCTCGGCGCGATTCAACAGAACTTCGGCTTCGTTCAGCTTCTGCGGAGCTGCCTTGTCGGCACCGGCATCGCGCGCAGCGCGGATGGCCTGACGGGCGTTGCTCATCTCCTGAACGGGCGCGCCGGCGCACGCGGCGAGCGCGAGGGCCGCGACCACGAGAATTCCACGGATGCGAGCGATGTGGGCCATGGTGGATTTTTCAATCGACCGTAGCAACCGAAAGCCTACACCGTCAAGACTGGGCTGAATACAATGCGTGCGGCTCGCGCAGAGCTGTTGCGTTGCATTACTCCCACAAGAGCAGCGCCGTGCGCGTGGGCGTCGTGTGGCTTGCCAGGATTTTCACGCGTGGCCGAAATTTTGGTGCTGTTTTATTCGCGCAAAGGCGCTACCGCCGAGCTCGCTCGACAAGTCTGTCGCGGAGTCGAATCGGTGAGCGGTGCGCGTGCCCGTTTGCGCACGGTGCCTGCGGTCGCGAGCGTGGTCGAGGCTGTGCAGCCGGCGGTGCCAGCCGAGGGCCCGCCGTACGCGACGCACGACGATCTGCGCGAATGCGACGGCCTGGTGATGGGCAGCCCAACCCGCTTCGGCAACATGGCGGCGCCCCTGAAGTTCTTCCTGGACGGCACCAGCGCGCTCTGGGTCAGCGGCGCGCTCGCGGGCAAGCCGGCCGCCGTGTTCACGTCGACTCAGACCTTGCACGGCGGCCAGGAGACGACGCTGCTGTCGATGATGCTGCCGCTCCTGCATCACGGCATGTACATAGTCGGATTGCCTTACACAGATGTGGCGCTGTCGAAGACGCGCGCGGGCGGCTCGCCCTACGGCGCCAGTCACTTCGCCGGCGACGACACGCAGCCGCGTCTGACCGAAGAAGAGCGAACGCTGGCGGTCCATCTCGGCCGGCGCGTTGCCGAGCTCGCCGTCAAGCTGCGCCCTTGATCGTGCTGGAATCCAGACTGCGACTCGCGGCGTGCGTTGTCGTCGGACTCTTGTTCGCGCTCGTCGTGCGCTGGGTCGTGATCGCACCGTCGACCGCGCGCGTCATGGCGGGCGGGGCGCTCGCCTTGCCGATCCTGATTGGGATTCCGTTTCTCTACGCCGGACATCGGCGCGCGTATGCGTGGATGACGCTGGCACTGGCGCCATCGCTCGTGCTCGGACTCACCGAGGTCGTGGCGAATCCGGCAATGCGCAGTTGGGCAGCGTTGGTCTTGTTGGTCGTGATTGCCGCGTTCGCGGTGCTCGTCGCGTACCTGCGCGTTACGCGCTCTTCATCACTGCCTTCACGAATGGCACAGTGAGCCGACGCTGCGCGACGAGCGATGCCTCATCGAGCTGGTCGAGGAAATTGCAGAGCGCCGTCATGTTTCGCGGCAGTCGGCGCAACAGGAACTGACCGGTTTCTTCCGGCAGCTCACAGCCGCGCAGTTGCGCGCGCAACTGCAAGGCCGCGAGTTGTTCCTGCTCGTCGAGCGTTTGCAACGTCAGCACGACGCCGCCGTTCAACCGCGAGGCAAGGTCGGCCAACTTGAACGGCAATGCTGCCGGAGGCGCCGCGCCCGACAACACGAGGCGTCCGCCCTGTTCGTCCAGCTCCTGATGCAGACGAAACAACGCGCGCTCCCAACTTGCGTTGCCGGCCACGGCTTCCGCGTCGTCGAGACACACGAGTGAGAACTGGCCGTAGCCGGAGAGAATTTCGCCGCCGAGCTGCGCTACTTCGCGCAGCGGCAAATACGCCGCCGCCTGACCATTAGCGTGAGCGCTGGCACACATTGCCTGCAGCATGTGTGTCTTGCCGACGCAGGCAGGGCCGTGAACCCACACGCAGGTAGGTCCGTCGTTCGCGGCCGCGCGGCGCGCGCTCAGAGCAGCGAGCGCCTCGACGACCGATCGATTTCTGCCAGGAAAGTAGCTCGCGAAGACCGACGTGTCGCGCAGCCGGATCCCGAGCGGGAGCTGCTTCGCATCCATCTACGCAAGGCCGCGCTGACGGCGGCTGACCTCGACTGCCTTGCGCGAGTAAGAGATGACGTAGTCCAGGCCGCTCACGACCGTGGTGACGAAGACGAGCGCACCGAGCACGGTGATCGCGACCTTCGGCGTGAAGTCGTAAGCACGCGCAGCGACGACGAGCAGGAGATAGATGATCTGGCACAAGGTATTCAGCTTGCTGACCGCCGTCGGCCGTCCCTGCAGCTCGCCGTAGCTGAAGAGATATTTATATGTGATCGCGCCCGCGGTGATGATCACGTCGCGCGCGACCGCAGTCGCCGCCAGCCACACGGGCACGACACCGAGCGCAGCCAGCGTGATGAACACGCCCACGAGCAGGATCTTGTCGGCGAGCGGGTCGATGATCTTGCCGAGCTCCGAGGTCCAGCCGCAGCGCTTCGCCAGGAAGCCGTCCAGGCCATCGGTTGCAGCGGCAAAGAAAAACATCGCGAGCGTGAGGCGGTAGTTGTCGGTTACGAGCAGCCAGGCCACCGGCACGACCAGCAGCATGCGCAGGAAGCAAAGCGCATTGGGGATGTGCCGCATCGTCGATCAGGGCTGATAACGGAACGCGAGCCGATCCGCCGCCGCGCCGTCTGCCGCGTCCGTCGGCACCAGTCGACGATCGAGCGCGATTGCCCGACGCAAGGTGGCGGCGTCGCCGCGCACCGCGAGCCGGAACCGCATCTTTTCACCCGCGACCTGTTCGAGCGCGACGCCCCGCACGAGCGTCATGGCTTCCAGATAGTTGAGCGTCGCGGCGTAAGCGTTGAGATCGGAAATACCCGCCACCTCCACGATGACGCTGCCAAGCGAAGAGCCGGAAGCCGCAAACACCCGGGCGAACGTATCGGCCGCGAGATTGACGCCGTCCTCCAAGCCACCGCTGGCTTGTGCCGCGCCCTCGTCGGACTGCAACGTCCATTGGACGACACCGCCACGCGCGCGGCCGACGAGCACGGCGTTCGCTTGATAGCGAGCCGCAACCTGCATCAGGTCCGGCGCATCGGCGCTCGCTTCGGTGCGTTCTTGTGCGTCCATCACCGGCCATTTGAGTGGCAGGCCCCGCTCGCGCGCGACCTTTTCGATCGCATCGCGCTCGCGCGCCGGCGTATCGACCGCAAGCCAGCGCCAGGAACCTGCCTCTTCGGCGCCGAACATCACAACGGTCGCCGGACGCTCGCGGCCCCAGATCGGTAGACCGGCTTTCGACAGCAGTTGATCCACCGAGGCGCTGTCGAACAGCACCTGAAGCACGTTGTCGGCGGTCCAACCGAAGCGCGTCACGTATTTGCGAGGATCGCTGACCGGGCCGACGCGCATGGCCGCGTCGCGCTGGCCACTGACACGCACCAGCACGGTATTCAGAGCGTCCGCGAACGCGGCATCGCGCTGACCATCCGCCACCGGCTGCGAGGTTTCATAGAGATCC
This sequence comes from Steroidobacteraceae bacterium, assembly GCA_035493235.1. Taxonomy (GTDB): domain Bacteria; phylum Pseudomonadota; class Gammaproteobacteria; order Steroidobacterales; family Steroidobacteraceae; genus Steroidobacter. Next base: position 62,581 of record DATJIP010000106.1, on the reverse strand, counting down.
GGGACGGTGACGGCCTGGGCCGCGTCGCCGACGAGCAGCACCGACAGGAAAACGAGTTTCCAGCACAGGGAACGGAACGGCGACCAAAAAGCAGATGTCATGAGTGTAAAATATCACAGCGCTCGCTCCAGCCCTGCCGAAGAAAACCTCAGGTCACCATGTCCAATTCGATTACCTACAAAGACGCCGGCGTCGACATCGAGGCGGGCGACGAGCTGGTCGAACGCATCAAGCCGGCCGTCAAACGCTCGCTGCGCCCCGAGGTGCTCGGCGGCCTCGGCGGTTTCGGCGCGCTGTTCGAGATTCCGCTGGAGCGTTATCGCAAGCCGGTGCTGGTGTCGGGCACCGACGGCGTCGGTACCAAGTTGCGGCTGGCCATCGAGACCGGCCGCCACGCCACGATCGGCATCGACCTGGTCGCCATGTGCGTGAACGACGTCGTCGTGCAGGGCGCCGAGCCGCTGTACTTCCTGGACTACTACGCAACCGGCAAGCTCAGCGTCGACGTGGCCGAGGCAGTGATCAAAGGCATCGTCGAAGGCTGCATCCAGGCCGGCGCAGCGCTGATCGGCGGCGAGACCGCGGAGATGCCCGGCATGTATGCCGCCGGCGATTACGATCTCGCCGGCTTCTGCGTCGGCATCGTCGAGAAGGACGCGATCATCGACGGCAGCCGCACGCGGCCCGGCGATGTAATCATCGGATTGCCCTCGTCCGGGCCGCACTCGAACGGCTACTCGCTGATCCGCAAGCTGCTCAAGAACGCCAAGGCAACGCCGACGACGAAACTCGAAGGCGGCTTGCTGTACGACGCGCTGCTCACGCCGACGCGAATTTACGTAAAGCCGCTGCTTGCGCTGGCCAAAGCCATTCCCGTGCACAGCTTCGCGCACATCACCGGCGGCGGATTGACGGAGAACATCCCGCGCGTCGTGCCGGAAGGGCTCGAGGTGATGCTGAGCGCGCAGACGTGGACCCAGCCGCCCGTGTTCGAGTGGTTGCAGCGAGCGGGCAGCATCCCGGACGACGAGATGTACCGAACATTCAACTGCGGAATCGGCATGACGGTCTGCGTGGCGGCCGAGCATTGCGAGCGCGCGCTCAAAGTGCTGCGCGAGCATGGTGAGCAGCCGGCCGTCATCGGCGAAGTCCGACGCGGCGACGGCGGCGTCATCATCCGCGGATGAGCCGGCTGCCGATCGCGATTCTGATCTCCGGCCGCGGCTCGAACATGCGCGTGATCGTCGAACGCGCAGCAGCCGGCACTCTGCCAGTCGATGTGCGTGTCGTGGTCAGCGATAAACCTTCTGCCGAAGGGCTGAGTCTCGCCGCAGACATGAACATCGCGACGCGCGTGCTGGAGCCGCGCGATTTCCCCGATCGTCCCGCTTATGACCGCGCGCTCGTCGAGCTGCTCCGGCAATTCCAGCCGCAGCTGGTGCTGCTCGCAGGATTCATGCGGATTCTCACGCCGCAGTTCATCGGCGCATTCGCGGGCCGCATGCTCAACGTGCATCCCTCGCTGCTGCCGAAGTATCCCGGCCTGCACACGCACCGACGGTGCCTGGAAGCCGGGGATGCAGCGCACGGCGCCAGCATCCACTTCGTCACAGAGCAGCTCGACGGCGGACCGGTCGTGCTGCAGGCCGAGGTTCCGGTCGTGCCCGGCGACACGGAAATCACGCTTTCAGCGCGAGTTCAGCAGGCCGAACACAAGATCTACCCCCAGGCGATCGACTGGTTCGCGCGCGGACGCTTGCTGTTGCAGAACGGCCGCGCGTGGCTCGACGGCAAGCCGCTGGACGCGCCGCTGCGGGAACCCTCGCCAGCGGTCGGCGGTTAGCTTGCGAGAACGCTGCGGAGACCGAATGCGAACTATTGTCAGCCTGCTGTTATCGAGCCTTGCGATGCTGCTGCTCGGATCGACTGTGCATGCCGAAGCCGCCGTGCCGCGACCGTTCTCGGCAACTTACGCGGTCAGTTTCCGCGGCATCGGCGCCGGCACGATCACGTTCGACTTCGCGCGCGACGCCGCGACCGGTCGCTACATCTACGAAACGCACGCCAGTCCGAGTACGCTCGCGCGACTGTTCGTGAGCAAAGCCGCGATGGAACGCAGCGTCATGGAAATCGACGACTCCGGCACGCGGCCGATCGACTGGAAGCTCGACGACGGCACCTCCAGCGACGAGAAGGACGGCCAGTTGCATTTCGACTGGTCGCGCAGTCGCGTGACCGGCACGATCGAAGGCAAGCCGGTCGATCTCACCGCCGAGACCGGCACGCAGGATCGCTCGTCGATCTCGATCTGCGTGACGACCGCCCTGTTACGCGGCGTCGAGCCGGGAACGATCCCGCTGATCGACGACAACCGCATCAAGCGCTACGTCTACACCAAGAAAGAAACCGCGAGCGTCGATTCCGCGCTCGGCAAGATCGATACCGTGATCTACGAGAGCACGCGCGAGGGCGGCTCGAGCCGCACGTCGCGCTTCTGGATGGCGCCGAGCCTGGAATTCCTGCCGGTGCGCGCCGAGCAGGTGCGCAAGGGCAAGGTCGAGACGGTGATGGTGCTGCAGAAGCTGCAGCGCCATTGACGCCCGCGAAAGGCGTGACTTTCGCTGCGCTTTCTATGGCGAAAAGTCGCCGAGGCGCTTTTCGCTAGCTCTGTCGAAACTGCTTCGCGAGCTTCAGACCTTGTCCTTGATAGTTCGAGCTGATCTCGCGTCCGTATAAGGTCGACGGCGACTGCGCCATGCGCTCATAGCGCAGCCACCCCACGGTCTGTCCGTGCTCGAGCAGGAACGGGACTTCGTGCGAGCGCACTTCGAGTACGCCGCGGCTGCTACCGGCTCTGCCGGTCTGCGGGTTCCAGCCGAAGCCCGGATCGAAGAAGCCTGCGTAGTGAACGCGAAACTCGCCGGCACGCGTGTCGTAGGGCAGCATCTCCGCCGCGTAACTCGGCGGCACGGCGATCGCTTCCTTCGTCATCAGTATGTAGAACTCGTCGGGCACGAGCGCCAGGGACGGGTGCTTGTGCCAGTAAATCGGTTCCCAGAAGTCGAGCGGATCGTAATCGCGCCGCTCGAGATCGATCCGCTTCGTGTGCTTCTTGGCGCGCCAGCCCACCAGCGAATCGCCACGGCCCGAACCTTCGAGGTCGACCGTGAACGGCAGGAACCCGGGTCGGTCACCGAGCCTGCTTTTTTCCTCCGCGCTGCGCGTATCGACGACACTGCCGTCGTCGAGCAGCGTCTTCCAGTCCGCGCCGGTGATCGGTCGCGGCGCCGAGCCGCGCGTGCGGCGAAAGCGCAGCTGATTGAGTCGGGTGCCGCTTTTCACCACGACGCTGAAGCTGCGCGGCGCGATCTCTATGTAGAGCTGTCCCTTGTAACCATCCTCGACCTGATCGAAGTGCGTCGCACCGTCGGCGATCAGCCGAGTGAGGATGTCCAGGCGGCCCGTCGAGCTCTTCGGATTGGCAAAGGCCGCGACCTCGCTCTTCAGCGAGATGAATTCGGCCAGCGGCACGACGTACACCCGGCCCTGCTCCAGGACCGCACCGTCCGTCAGATCGATCTTGAAGCGCTGGAAATCCGGATCGAGGTCTTCCATCTTTTCCAGGACCTTTACGCCGCGCCCCGGCAGAAAACTGGTATCGACGGGATAGGCGTGCGAGCCGAGACGCAGATCGATGCTCGCCGGTTGGATCTGATCGGCTTCGATCGCGCCGAAGATTTCCGTCGCCCGGATGTCGCCGCCATCGACCATCTCGCGGATGGCCTGGAACGGCAGGATGCCGGTGTAGACCGACTGCCGTATTGAAACGTCGCTAGCGGTATCTGCGTCCATCAAGTGTCTTCCATCGTGATCGTCGGGAAGGCCGCCGCGGGCGTGAGCGCCGTGCGCGCCAGACGCGCCGCAGTCCGGCGCGCGAGGTCGATGTAGGCGCGCCCGAGCGTGCTGTCCGGCTCGGCGACGACGGTCGGCCGGCCGCTGTCCGCCTGCTCGCGGATGCGGATGTCGAGCGGCAGCTCGGCCAGCAGGTCGACGCCATATTGCTCGGCCATGCGGCGACCGCCGCCGGCGCCGAAGATGTGCTCCTCGTGGCCGCAGTTCGAGCAGACGTGCGTGCTCATGTTCTCGACGATGCCGAGTACGGGCACTTCGACCTTCTGGAACATGCGCAGCCCCTTGCGTGCATCGAGCAGCGCGATGTCCTGCGGCGTCGTGACGATCACCGCGCCGCTCACCGGCACCCGTTGCGACAAGGTCAGCTGCGTGTCGCCGGTGCCGGGCGGCATGTCGACGACCAGGTAATCGAGCTCGCCCCAGCGCGTCGTCTCCAACAGCTGCACCAGCGCCTGCGTCACCATCGGCCCGCGCCACACCATCGGCTGCTCGGCGTCGATGAGGAAGCCGACGGACATGACTTTCACGTCGTACGCCACGGGCGCGATCATCGTGCGCTGGTCGGGGCTGGTCGGACTCTGGCCTGCGAGTCCCATCATCAGCGGCTGACTCGGGCCATAGATGTCGGCGTCCAGCAGGCCGACCGCGGCGCCCTCGTACGCCAGCGCGAGCGCCAGGTTTGCGGCAGTCGTCGACTTGCCGACTCCGCCTTTCCCTGAAGCGATTGCAATGATGTTACGGATGCCCTGAATCGGCCGCAGATTGCGCTGGACGCCGTGCGCCGCGATCTGCCAATCGATGTCGATCGTCACGCTGCGCGTGCCGACGAGCGGACGCACCCGTTGCTCGATCGCGGCCGCGAGCTCATCCCGATAGTGGCGAGCCGGGAATCCCAGGGTCAGCGCGATGGCGAGCTGTTCGGCGTCGAGATTCAGTCCGCGCAGCGCGCCGGCCGCGCGCAGCTCCAACCCAAGGTAGGGGTCGACGTAGGACTCGACGGCCTCGCGCAATGCGACTTCGGGCGGAGTAGTCATGAGAACGATGGACGGATCCTGACGGGCTGGCTCGCGAGGCGCGGATTGTAGCGCGGCAGCCGTGGCATAATGAGTTACACACGCTAAAGCGGACCTCAGGGCGGGATGAGTTTCTTTTCGGATCTGAAAGCTGAGCGGCTGATCGCGGAAATCCGCGGAATTGGCGATCCGCTGCACCCGGAGGCACGGCAGGCGTTCGAGAAGCTCGCGAAGATCGGCCCTGGTGCGATCCCGAAGATCCTCGACGCGCTCGCCGTCGCAGACAAGAAGGAAGCGGCCTCGTACGTCGAGATCCTGACACAGCTCGTCGACAACAAGACCTTCCCGCAGTTCGTGGCGGGCCTGACCGACGGCAGCCCGCGCACGATTGCCGCCGTCGCCTGGGCGCTGACGGCCAGCCACAACTACAGTCCCTCGCTGCTGATCGACCTGCTGGGCCGTGAGGACGTCTCCAAGCCCGCAGTGCTGGACATCATCGCCGCCCAGAAGCAGCGCTTCTCGGTCCGCGACCTGCTGCAACACGCGTACAGCCAGGAGGCGAACGAGAAGGCGGCACTGTTCCGCATCATCGGCGAGCTCGCCGACACACAGTCGATTCCCGAGCTGACCAGCCGCATCGAGGGCAAGGACTCGATCGCCCGCATCCACATCATCAACATCCTGTCGCGCTTCAACCGGCCGGATGTCTCGGCAGCGATCCAGACGCAGCTCAAGGACCCGAACAAGCTGATCCGTCAGGCGGCGCTCAACGCGCTCGCCAAGATGGACGGTCCGATCGCGGTCGGTCCGGTCTGCCAGATGCTGCGCGATCCGGATCTCGAGGTCGCCAATCGCGCGATCGACGTCGTGGTGCGGGCCAAGGACCCGGACACGATGAAGTACCTCGTCGAAGTGCTGAAGGACGAGAACGAGTACGCCCGGCGTGCCGCGGTCGAAGTGCTGAACCATCTCGGCACCGCGCGCGACATCAAGCACCTGCTGCAGGTCATCAAGGATGACGACTGGTGGGTGCGCACGCGCGCCGCCGACGCGCTCGGCAAGATCGGCGGACCGCGCGTCGTGGACGCCGTGATCGAGCTGATCCGCGACGAGGATGAGGACGTGCGGCGCGCGGCGATCGAGATCCTGAACCAGACCAAGGACGAGCGCGCGGTCAACTTCCTGATCGAGGCGACCAAGGACAAGGACTGGTGGGTGAGCGAGCGTGCCGTCGACGCACTCGCCGAGATCGGCAGCAAGAAAGCCGTGCCGACACTGATGGAGCTGCTGAATTCGGAAAACGCCCGCTCGTTGCCGACCATCGCGCGTGCGCTGGGCAAGCTCGGCGACGTGCGCGTCATCGAGCCGATGGTGCGGCTGCTCGAGCGCCCCGAGAAAGAGATAAAGGTCGAAGCGATCAACGCGCTCGCGCGACTGGCGGACGACAAACGCGCCGACAGCGTGCGCAGCTACATCCAGGCGGCCGGCTCGAGCGCCAACGACGAGACGATCCAGCAAGCGGCGTACCGCGCGCTCGAAGAAATCGACAATCGCTACTCGAGCACGGCAGTCGCCGCGGCAGCGGCAGCCACGGCAGCGGCCAACATAAAGGTTGCGAAGCCGGCCGAACCGCCGCGTACGCTGCTGATCGAGAAGGGCGACGTCGACCAGGTGCTCAAGAAGGTGGAGGAGACCGCCGCCACCGGCGTAAAGATGGACATCGCCACCCTCAAGAACGGCGACATCCTCGAGGGCCGCTACAAGTTCATCGAGAAGATCGGCAAGGGCGCTTTCGGCACGGTCGTGCTGGTCGAGGACACGGTCGTCGACGAGCGGCTGATCCTGAAGTTCCTCAACCCGAACGTGGCGAACGACGAAGAGATGATGAAGCGCTTCGTGCACGAGCTGCGCTACTCGCGCAAGATCACGCACAAGAACGTCATCCGCATCTATGACTTCCTGTACATGCGTGGCAACTACGCGATCTCGATGGAGTACTTCCCCGGCCACACGCTCGGCAGCGAGATCGTCAACGAGAAGCCGCTGCCGCTGCCGCGCGCCATCCAGTACGGCATCGACATCTGCACCGGCATGTCGGTCGCGCACCACGCCGGCGTCGTGCATCGCGACCTGAAGCCGGCGAACATCATGATCAACAACGAGGGGCTGCTGAAGATCCTCGACTTCGGCGTCGCCGCCGCGCAGAAGGAAGGCGACACGCAGCTGACCAAGACCGGCTACGTGATCGGCTCGCCGAAATACATGGCGCCGGAGCAGATCCTCGGCAAGAAAGTCGACCAGCGTGCCGACATCTACAGCGTCGGCGTGATCATGTACGAGATGTTCACCGGCCAGCCGCCCTACAGCCGCGGCGACCACATGTCGGTCATGTACCAGCACGTGCAGGGCAAGGCGAAGTCCGCGCTCGACGTGAACCCGCAGCTGCCGAAGCCGATCTCCGACCTGGTCGGGCGCGCGATGTCGGTAGACAAAATGAAGCGTCACCAGACCATGGACGAGCTGCGCCAGGAACTGGAGAAGATGCCTCAGTAGCGGTACCCTCCGCTCCTCATGGCACGTATCGACGCATTCCTCAAGCTGGGCACCGACCAGGGCTGCTCGGACATCCACTTCGCCGTCGGTCTGCCGCCGCTCCTGCGCATGCACGGCGACCTGATGCCCATCAAGTTCCGCGACCTGAGCCAGGCGGAGCTGGAAGGCTACATCGTCGAGATCGTCAGCAAGCCGAACCAGGATCGCCTGCGCAAGGGCCACGACGTCGACTTCTCCTACGTGTCGTCGAACGGCGGGCGCTTCCGCGTGAACGTGTTCCGCAAGGACACCGGCATCGGCGCGACGTTCCGCGCCATCCCTGCCGATCCGCCGTCGCTCGACAAGCTCGGGCTGCCGCCGATCGTCAAGAAGCTGTGCGACCACCACCAGGGCATGATCCTGGTCACCGGCTCGACCGGCACCGGCAAGTCGACGACGCTCGCGGCGATGATCGATCACCTGAATTCGACCCGCAAGCTGAACATCATCAGCCTCGAGGATCCGATCGAGTTCGTGCACAAGAGCAAGGGCAGCCAGATCATCCAGCGCGAGCTCAACACGCACCTGCCCACCTTTGCCGAGGGCGTGCGCGCGGCGATGCGCGAGGACCCCGACGTGATTCTGGTCGGCGAGTTGCGCGACGCGGACACGATCCGCTGGGCGATGACTGCCGCCGAAACCGGGCATCTCGTGCTCGGCACGCTGCACACGACCGGCGCCGTGAAAACCATCGACCGCGTCGTCGACGCGCTGCCGGCGGACGAGCGCGAGCAGACCAAGAGCTTCCTGTCGCAGAGCCTCATCGCCGTCATCACGCAGGTGCTGGTGAAGACCGCGGATCAGCGCGGCCGCAAGGCGATCTGCGAAGTCATGGTGCTGACGCGCGCGATCGGCAAGCTGATCATGACCGACCAAACGCACCAGATTCCGACGCAGCTGCAGACCGGCAAAGACCTCGGCATGCAGATGCTCGATCAGGCGCTGTTGCAGAACGTCCAGGCGAAGGAGATCGACCCCGACGATGCCTACGTATACGCGAGCGACAAGCGCTTGTTCTCGAAGTTCGTGACCGACACGACCGTCCTGCCGAAGTTCGACCTCGCGCCCGGCTAGCAGCACCATGAGCAGCACCGAACCAGTCAGCGGCGCAACCGCGAACACCTACGTCCCGCGACGCATCGACGAGTACCTGAAAGAGGTTCTCCAGCGCAACGGCTCGGACCTGCACTTCATCGCAGGCGATCCGCCGCGCATCCGCATGTACGGCGAGTTGCAGCCGCTGCGATCGGAGATCCTGTCGCCGCAGTTCGTCGAAGAGACGCTGCGCGAGATCATGCCGCGGGCCGCACAGCAGCGACTGGAAGAAAAGAACGGCGCAGATTTCGCCTACATCATTCCCGGCATCTCGCGCTTCCGCGTCAATGTGATGCGACACCTCTACGGTCTCGGCTGCGTCTGCCGTGCGATTCCGTCCAAAGCGCTCACGCTCGACCAGCTCAACATGCCGGACGCGGTGCGCAACCTCTGCAAGGTGAACAACGGTCTGATCCTGGTGACCGGCAAGACCGGCTCGGGCAAGTCGACGACGCTCGCGGCGATGATCGACGACATGAACACGCGGCTGAAGGGCCACATCCTGACGATCGAAGACCCGATCGAGTTCGTGCACCCGCGCAAGAGTTGCCTGATCAGCCAGCGCGAGATCGGCACCCACGCCCCGTCGTTCTACGAAGCGCTGCTGTCGGCCCTGCGCGAGGATCCGGACATCATCCTGGTCGGCGAGTTGCGCGACTACGAGACGATGAGCGCGGCGGTCACCGCCGCCGAAATGGGCATTCTCGTGATGGGCACGCTGCACACCAACGGCGCCGCGCCGACGGTGGATCGCATGGTCAATGCCTTCCCGGCGGACAAGCAGCAGCACGTGCGCGCGATGCTTTCGACCTCGCTGCGCGGCGTGATCTCGCAGCAGCTGATCCCCAAGGCGGGCAAACCCGGCCGCGTTGCAGCGCTGGAAATCATGGTGAACACGCCGGCGGTGGCGAACCTGATCCGCCAGGGCAAGCTCGACCAGCTGGAAAACACCATGCAGAGCGGCGCCGCGCATGGCATGCGGACGATGGATTCCGCGATCCAGGAGCTGCTCGACAAGGCCATGATCAGCGGCAAGGACGCCTACAAGAAAGCCATCAACAAGGCGAAGTTCGAGCCGGTCAAGGACAACGGCTAGGCGCGGATAGCGGTTGGCGGATAGCGGATGAGGGAGAGTCCGCTATCATCGGTGGCATGAGTTCTCTGCGTCCCCTCTTCATCACGACTGCGCTGCCGTTCTCGAACGGACCGTTTCACATCGGCCACATCATGGAGTACATCCAGGCCGACATCTGGGTGCGCTTCCAGCGCATGCAGGGCCGGCCGGTGCACTTCGTCGGCGCCGACGACACCCACGGTGCGCCGATCATGCTGAAGGCCGAAGCCGAGGGGATCACGCCGGAGGAGCTGATCCGCCGGATCGGCGCCGGGCGGCGTCAGTATCTCGACGGCTTTCTGCTCAGTTTCGATCACTGGTACACGACGCACTCGCCCGAAAACTTCGAGCTGTCGACCGACATCTACCGCAAGCTCAAGACGGCGGGCCTGATCTACGTGAAGCCGGTCGAGCAGTTCTTCGATCCGGTGAAGCAGATGTTCCTGCCGGATCGCTACATCAAGGGCGAGTGCCCGGTGTGCCACACCAAGGACCAGTACGGCGACGCGTGCGAGAACTGCAGTTCCGTCTACGCGCCGACCGACCTGATCGATCCTTACTCGACGCTGTCGGGCGTGGCGCCGGTGCGCAAGAGCTCCGACCACTACTTCTTCCGGCTCTCCGACCCGAAGTGCATCGACTTCATGAAGAGCTGGCTCGACGCGCCGGGACGGCTGCAGCCGTCGGTCGCGAACAAGGCGCGCGAATGGATCAGCGGCAGCGGCGACCAGCAGCTCGGCGACTGGGACATCTCGCGCGACGCGCCGTACTTCGGCATTCCGATCCCGGACGCGCCGGGAAAGTTCTTCTACGTGTGGCTGGACGCGCCGGTCGGCTATCTCGCCTCGCTCAAGAATTACTTCGACAGCGGCAAGGCGCGCGCCAACGGCGAGCCGCGCAGCTTCGATGAATTCCTCGCCGCGCCGGACACGGAGCAGATCCACATCATCGGCAAGGACATCATCTACTTCCATACGCTGTTCTGGCCGGCGATGCTGAAGTTCGCCGGCCGCAAAGTGCCGGATCACGTCTACGTGCACGGCTTCATCATGCTCGGCGGCGCCAAGATGTCGAAGTCGCGCGGCACGGGCCTGAGCCCGCTGCGCTACCTCGAGCTCGGCATGAACCCGGAGTGGCTGCGCTATTACATTGCGGCGAAGCTCAATGCGAACGTCGAGGACATGGAGTTCAACCCCGACGACTTCGTGGCGCGCGTCAACAGCGACCTGGTCGGCAAGTATGTGAACATCGCGAGCCGCACGGCCGGTTTCGTCGCCAAGCGTTTCGGCGGGCGGCTCGGCAGCGTTGCGAACAATCGCATGCTCGACGACGTGCGCGCGGCGTCACAGACGATCGCGACGTACTACGAGCAACGTGAGTTCGGCAAAGCGCTGCGCGAGATCATGGAAGCAGCGGACGCAGCGAACGCCTACATTGCACAGAACGCTCCTTGGGAGCTGGCGAAAGATGCGCAGAACGATGCGCGACTCGCAGAGGTGTGCACGGTCAGCCTGAACGTGTTCCGCCTGCTCACGATCTATCTGAAGCCGGTCCTGCCGAAGGTGGCCGAGGCCGTCGAACAGTTCCTGCGTATTCCGCCGCTGCAATGGCAGGATTCGCAACAGCTGCTCGAGAATCACATCATTGGTTCGTACGAGCATCTGATGACGCGTGCGGAAGCAAAGCAGCTCGATGCCCTGCTCGGTCTCGACGAGGCCGCGACGAAGCCCGAGACGAAAGCACCGGCGCCAGCCGCTGCACCCGCTGCCGCACCCGCCGCAGGCGAGGTGACGGTGGATGACTTCGCGAAGCTCGACCTGCGCATCGCGAAGATCGTCGCTGCCGAAATCGTCGAGGGCGCCGACAAGCTGCTGAAGCTGACGCTCGATCTCGGCGAAGGTCAGCGCACGGTCTTTGCCGGCATTCGCTCCGCTTATGCGCCGGAGCAGCTGCCAGGACGCATGACGCTGGTGCTGGCGAATCTCAAGCCACGCAAGATGCGCTTCGGCGTGTCCGAAGGCATGGTGCTCGCGGCTGGGCCCGGCGGCAAAGACATCTTCCTGCTGGCGCCGGATGCGGGCGCGACGCCGGGGATGAAAGTGAAGTAGCGCGTCATGGTTGCTCTGCTCATGGTTCTGTTGAGCAGCGTGCTGGTCACGACAGTGGTACTCGCGCACATGCCGCAGTGGCGTCCGTTCGTCACGCCGACCGACATCTTCGGCGGCGCGCGTGTCGTCGCACTCCTTGGTCTCGTCGCTGTTCCTGCCGTCGCGTTGCTCGGCTGGCTCGTCGCGCGGTTGGTGCTCGGGCCGTGGCACCTGGAGTACCTGCGCACACCGATGCTCGTCGCGGTGGTGTTGATCGTCGTGCCGCTGCTGGAGGTTGCGTTGCGCCGTCGTCGGGGAATCCTGACGCAACAGCCCGGCTTTGCACTGGTGATGATCACGAACACTGCATTGCTCGGCATCGCGCTCATTACAGATCTGCGATCCGCGAATTTTGGCGTCGCCGTGTTGCTGGCGATCGGGGCAGCGGTGGCACTCGCCGTGCTGCTGCTGGCGTTCGCTGCGCTGTACGAAAGACTGCAGCACGCCGACGTGCCGATGATCTTTCGCGAGGCGCCACTCGCGCTGATCACAGCCGGGATCATGGCGCTCGCGTTCATGGGCTTCAGCGGACTGATTCAGGAATAGTCATGTTGCCCGCGCTGCTGACCATGGTTGGATTGGCCGCCGCGGCCGGCGCCGCCGCTGCGCTCGCGACACGTCGTTCGAACGAGGACCAGAAGCGGCTGATCGACGAGATCGACGCGCTGCTGCCGCAAACGCAATGCGGCCGCTGCACGTTCTCGGGATGCCGTCCCTATGCGAGCGCGCTCGCGAGCGGCGAGGCCGACATCGATCAGTGCCCACCGGGAGGCAACGCCACGGCCGCGGCGCTGGCGAATCTGCTGGGCCGCGAGCCGCGCCCCGTCGATCCGCGCTTCGGCGCCGTGCGGGCGCAGCCGCTGGTCGCATGGATCGACGAGTCTGCGTGCATCGGCTGCGTCAAATGCATTCAAGCGTGTCCGGTCGATGCAATCGTCGGCGCCTCGAAGTTCATGCACACGGTCATCGCGGACCAGTGCACGGGCTGCGAGCTGTGCATCCCGCCCTGCCCCGTCGATTGCATCGTCATGCGACCCGCGTCGGCCTGACCATGGCCAAGCCCGGTGTGCGCGGCGGACTGCGGCTCGATGCTCATAAAGAGCGGTCGACCGCGCAGGCGCTGCGTGCCGCGAGTTCGGTCGAGACGCTGGTGCTACCACTCGACCAGCACGCGGGCGCTCCGGCCGTGCCGCTGGTCAAACCGGGCGAGCGAGTGCTGCGTGGACAGCCGATCGCTGAGCCGGGCGGTGCAATCAGTGCGTGGCTGCATTCACCGGCCTCCGGGACCGTTGCCGCGATCGAGCCGCGACCGGCGCCGCATCGACTCGGAGCGCCCACGTTGAGCATCGTCGTCGCGAACGACGGCCGCGATGAGCGCTACGCGCAGCCTGCGCCGGCGCCATTCGATCAGCTGTCGCCCGAACAACTGCGCGAAATCATTGGTCGCGGCGGAATCGTCGGACTCGGCGGCGCAGTCTTTCCGACCGCCGCGAAACTGAGCAGCGCTGTCCGCGGCCAGGAGTTGCGGCTGCTGCTCAATGGTGCCGAGTGCGAGCCGTACATCAGCTGCGACGACATGCTGATGCGCGAACGGGCTCGCGATGTCGTGTTCGGCGCGCGCGTGCTGCTTCATGCGCTCACAGCACAAACGTGCGTGATCGCAATTGAAGACGACACCCCGCAGGCAGCCGCCGCACTCGAAGCCGCAATTGCCGAAGCGCACGACCAGCGAATTCAATTGCGACAGGTGGGGAGCGACTACCCAGCCGGCGGCGAGAGGCAGCTCATCACTGCAGTCTTCGACGTCGAAGTGCCGGCCGGCGGGCTGCCTGCCGACGTGAACACTGTGTGCCTGAACGTCGGGACTGCAGCGGCCGTCGCGTACTGGATTCGCGATGCGCAGCCGCTGACCAATCGCATCGTCACGGTCACCGGCGACGGTGTGCTCGAACAACGCAATCTCGACGTGCGCCTCGGCACGCCGTTGGCCGCTTTGATCTACGACTGCGGTGGCTACACCAGCCGCATGTCACGACTCATCATGGGCGGGTCGATGATGGGTCAATCGCTGCCGCACGATGGCATGCCGGTCATCAAGGCGACCAACTGCATCATCGCCGCCTCGGCGCTGGATCTGCAGCCGCGCGCAGCCGAGATGCCCTGCATCCGCTGCGGCAACTGCGCCGAGGTTTGCCCGGCAACGCTGCTGCCGCAGCAGCTGCACTGGTACGCAATGGGCCGCGACCTAGATGCACTCGAAGCGTACGGACTGATGGATTGCATCGAATGCGGCTGCTGCGACTACGTGTGCCCGAGCCAGATTCCGCTGGCCGAGCGCTTTCGTGATATGAAGCCCGCGCTGACCGAGCGTCTCGCCGCGCGCGGCAGCGCTGCCGCGGCACGCACGCGTTTCGACGCGAGGACTGCCCGGCTCGAACATATCGAGAGCGAGCGGCTGGCCGCGCTCGCGAAAAAACGTCAGGAGCTTGCGAAGAAATCGTCGTGACTGCACCGATGCCATTCGCCACAGCACCGGCTCCCCACGTGGTCGCTCCGAGCAGCGTCGCGCGCGTGATGCGGCAAGTGTTGTACGCGTTGATCCCGACGGTCGCGTTGCACGTCGTGTTCTTCGGCCCGGGGTTGCTGATCCAGATCGTGCTCGGCGTCGTGACCGCGCTCGCTGCCGAAGCTGCCGCTCTGCGCCTGCGGGGCAAGCCGCTGCCGCCCTTCCTGCTCGATGGCAGCGCCATCATCACCGCCGTACTACTCGCGCTGTGCCTGCCGCCACTCGCGCCATGGTGGCTCGTAGTCAGCGGCGTCGCGTTCGCGATCTTGCTAGCCAAGCATCTGTTCGGCGGGCTCGGCGCGAATCCATTCAATCCAGCCATGGTCGGCTACGCCGTGCTGCTCGTTTCGTTCCCCGCACGGATGCTGCAGTGGCTGCCGCCGAACGTCGCGGGGCTCGAACCCGCATCGTTGTCGTTCGTCGACACGCTGACGACGATTTTCACCGGCATGCCGCCCGCGCGCTTCACCTGGGACGCCATCACGTCGCCGACGCCGCTCGACGCGCTGCGCACCGATCTTGCACTCGGCATGACGATGGGCGAAGCGCATGCCAACGCGATGTTCAGCACCTTCGGCGGCAAGGGCTGGGAATGGATCAATCTCGCGACGCTCGCGGGCGGCGGCTGGCTGCTGGCGCTGCGGATCATTCGCTGGCACATCCCGGTCGCGATGCTCACCGCGTTGTTCGTCTGCGCTTCGATCATGTCGGCGGCGGACCCCGGCGGCTACGCTGGACCGCTGTTCCACCTGACCTCTGGCGCGAGCATGCTCGGAGCGTTCTTCATCGCGACCGATCCGGTCTCGGCAGCAACGAGCGATCGCGGCAAGCTCATCTACGGCGCCGGCATCGGTGTGCTGACATACGTCATCCGCACCTGGGGCGGCTATCCCGACGGCGTCGCGTTCGCAGTGCTGATCATGAATCTGACCGTGCCGCTCATCGATCGCTACACGATTCCGCGCATCTATGGGCATGCCCGTTAAACCCGCGCTGACCCTGGCGATCATCGCGGCCGTACTCACTGCGGTGCTGGCGCTGGTTGCGAGCTTCACGCGCGAACGCATCGCCAGCAACGAGCAGGCGTGGATCAGGCAGCGTCTCGATGCACTGGTGCCGCCGGCGACGCACGACAACGATTTGCTCACCGATTCGATTGCCGTCACTGCACCCGATCTGCTCGGCTCGTCCCAGCCGGTCATGATCTATCGAGCAAGGCGTGGCGGCGCGCCCGTAGCGGCAGTGCTGCGACCGATTGCGCCGGATGGTTATCGCGGACCGATCGAGCTGCTCGTGGCGGTCGGTCCGGACGGCCGGCTGATCGGCGTGCAAGTGATCCGTCACCAGGAAACTCCCGGCCTCGGCGATGCGTTCGAGTCGCGCGACATCCATTGGCTCGATCACTTTCGCGGCCGCTCGCTGACCGATCCGCCCTCGCAACGCTGGACCGTGCGTCGCGACGGCGGCGACTTCGACGCCTTCACCGGCGCGACGATCACGCCGCGCGCGATCGTCAAGGCCGTGCGCAACGCGCTCGAGTACTATCAGCGCAACAGTCGACGCATCTTCGATCAACCCGCCAATGAGCACTCCTAGCTCGCGGAAATTCGGCAGCACGGTGCAGCTCATCGCTGTCTGTCCGCTGCTTGCGATGAGCGACACCGTCGCCAATGCCCTCGGTATCGGCGTCATCGTGCTGATCGTCGTGCCACTCGCAACCGCCTTGCTTGCGGTCATGCGATCGCGCCTGGAGAACGAGACTGCGCTCGCAGCGAGCATGCTGACGATCGCAGCCCTCGTCGCGTGCGTCGAGCTGCTGTCGAGCGCGTGGTTCAGCGAGCTGCGCACGTCGCTCACGCTGTTCGTGCCGCTGATCGTGTCGAACTTGATCGTCGTTCAGCACGTGTACGCGCGACATGAAAGCTTCGCCGCCGCAGTCACCGAAAGCCTGCGGATTGCGATCGGCATCGCGATTACGCTGCTGCCGCTCGGTATTGCGCGCGAGCTCGTCGGCCGCGGCTCGTTCCTGCACGATGCCCATAGTCTCCTCGGAGCCTGGGCCGGCTGGTCGGAGTTGAGCGTATTCCGCGTCGACATGGGATTCCTGCTCGCGATGCTGCCGCCCGGCGCTTTCATTGCCTTTGGTCTGCTGCTCGCTGCCCGCAACTGGTTCATTCAGCGTCGCTCATGAACAAGAAGAAAGTCGCCGCCATCTTCGCGCGCCTCAAGTCGCTCAATCCAAAGCCCACCACCGAGCTCGAGTACAGCACACCGTTCGAGCTGCTGGTCGCAGTGATTCTTTCGGCGCAGGCGACCGACAAGAGCGTCAACCTCGCGACGCGCACCCTGTTCAAGCACGCGAACACGCCGCAGGCGATCTTCAAGCTCGGCATCGGCGGCCTGTCCGAGTACATCAAGACGATCGGGCTCTACAACTCGAAGGCGAAGAACGTCATCGAGATGTGCCGCCTCCTGCTGGCGCAGCACGGCGGCGAAGTCCCGCAAGAGCGCGCAGCGCTCGAAGCGCTTCCCGGCGTCGGCCGCAAAACGGCGAACGTGATCCTGAATACCGCGTTCGGGCAACCGACGATCGCGGTGGACACGCACATCTTCCGCGTCGCGAATCGCACCGGCCTGGCACCCGGCGAGAACGTGCGCGAAGTGGAAGACCATCTGTTGAAGGTCGTGCCGCCCGAGTATCTGCACGACGCGCATCACTGGCTGATCCTGCACGGCCGCTACACATGCGTGGCGCGCAAGCCGAAATGCCCCGAGTGCCCGATCCTGGAGCTGTGCGAGTTCCGCGATAAAACGCGCTCGGAAGAGCCGCCCGCTGCGAAGCGACCGCGCCGGACGCGATAGAATCGCGCCATGCCGTTTTTCGACAACCAATCGCGCGACCAGCTGCGTCGCGTGTACATCGAGGCCTGGCGCAAGCGACGCGAAGGTCTGCCGATCGAACCGCTGGAAGCGCAGGTCGCCGACGTCATCGCGCTGCATCCGGAATATCATGCGGCGCTGGAACGCGGCGACGACGCGCTCGACCGCGACTACACGCCGGAAAGCGGACAATCGAATCCGTTCCTGCACATGGGCCTGCACCTCGCCGTGCGCGATCAGATCGCAACCGACCGCCCGGCCGGCATCCGCAAGGCATTTCAATCCGTCGCGGCACGGCTGGGCTCGGAGCACGAAGCCGAGCATCGCATCATCGAATGCCTCGCCGAGGCGATGTGGGAAGCGCAACGTTCGGGGCGGCCGCCCGACGAAGCCGCTTATCTGCAGCGCGTGCTGCGGCTGTGATAAATTTGCCGCCCGCCTCACCGCCAGCTTCGAACTCTCCATGACTACGATCCGGCAGGACGACGTGATCCAGAGCGTCGCCGACGCGCTCCAGTACATTTCCTATTACCACTCGCCCGATTTCATCCAGGCCATGGCCGCGGCCTACGAGCGCGAAGCGAGCGTGGCGGCGAAGGACGCCATCAAGCAGATCCTGGTGAATTCGCGCATGTGCGCGCAGGGGCATCGTCCGATCTGCCAGGACACCGGCATCGTCACCGTGTTCGCTCGCGTCGGCATGAACGTGCGCTGGGACGCGAGCATGAGCCTCACAGAGATGATCAACGAAGGCGTGCGCCGCGCATACAACCACCCCGACAACAAGCTGCGCGCCTCGATCGTCTCCGACCCGGCGTTCGATCGAAAGAACACACGCGACAACACGCCGGCCGTCATTCACATGGAAGTCGTGCCCGGCGAGGAAGTCGAGATCGCGGTAGCTGCCAAGGGCGGCGGCTCGGAAAACAAGGCGATCATGACGATGCTCAATCCGTCGGATTCGATCGTCGACTGGATTCTGGAGACCGTGCCGGAGATGGGCGCGGGCTGGTGTCCGCCCGGCATGCTCGGCATCGGCATCGGCGGCACCGCCGAGAAAGCGATGGTGATGGCGAAGGAGTCGCTGTTCGAGCCCGTCGACATTCACGAGGTGCGGGCGCGCGGTGCGCAGAATCGCATCGAAGCATTGCGCCTGGAAATTCTCGACAAGGTGAACGCACTCGGCATCGGTGCGCAGGGACTCGGCGGGCTCACGACCGTACTCGACGTGAAGATCAAGGACTATCCCACGCACGCGGCGTCGCTGCCCGTCGCCATCATCCCGAACTGCGCTGCCACGCGACACGCGCACTTCGTGCTCGATGGCTCCGGTCCCGCGCAAC
The DNA here is from genome assembly GCA_035493235.1 of Steroidobacteraceae bacterium. Classification (GTDB taxonomy): domain Bacteria; phylum Pseudomonadota; class Gammaproteobacteria; order Steroidobacterales; family Steroidobacteraceae; genus Steroidobacter. The sequence goes on along the minus strand of DATJIP010000106.1, from coordinate 43,919 downwards.
TCGATCCGCCCGATTTGGACCTGTGGCCGAAGCTCACGTACGAAGCGGCGCCCGACTCGCGCCGCGTGAATCTCGACGCGCTGACACGCGAAGACGTCGCGGACTGGCGCCCCGGCGAACGCCTGCTGTTGTCCGGCAAGATGCTGACAGGCCGCGACGCTGCGCATAAGCGGCTCGCGCAATTGCTCGATGCGGGCAAGCCGCTGCCCGACGGCCTGGATTTCAAGAATCGCGTCATCTACTACGTCGGACCGGTCGATCCGGTGCACGGCGAAGCAGTCGGCCCTGCGGGCCCGACCACCGCGACGCGCATGGACAAGTTCACCGAGATGATGCTGGCGCGAACCGGCTTGATCGCAATGGTCGGCAAAGCGGAGCGCGGTCCCGAGGCGATCGCTGCCATCCGCAAGCACAAAGCTGCGTATCTGATGGCTGTCGGCGGCGCCGCATATCTGGTGTCGAAAGCGATTCGCGCGAGCCGCGTGGTCGCATTCGGCGACCTCGGCATGGAAGCGATCTACGAGTTCGAAGTGAAAGACATGCCGGTGACGGTGGCCGTCGACGCACGCGGCGAGTCGGTGCACGAAACCGGCCCCGCGGAATGGCGCGGGCGCATCAAGGGCATTCCGGTCAAAACGATCGCCCAATGAAGTTCGACTCGTGACGTTCGAGCACACCATCCTGGTGCCGCCGACGGTGCTCGCCTTCCTCACGGGCTTCGTCTGGCTGCGGCTGGGATCGGATCGTCTCGGCGAGCTGCGTTCGCGACGCATCCATCCGCAGCAAATTGCAACGTCGAAGCAGATGGGCGAGACGATGCAGAACGTCCACTCCGCCGATCACTTCAGAAATCTGTTCGAAGTGCCGGTGCTGTTCTACGCGCTGTGCGGTTTCCTCGCGATCACCGGGCTGACTACGCTGTTCCTGCTGGCGTGCGCGTGGGGTTACGTCGTGCTGCGCGCGGCTCACACATACATTCATCTCACCAGCAACAAGGTGGTGAGGCGGTTTCAGGTGTTCGTGGCAAGCACAATCGTGCTGTACGTGATGTGGGGAATCTTCGCCGTCAGATTGGTGACCGCCGACTAATCAGTCGGCAGCTTGTAATCCACGAACTGTTGGCGAAGTTGCAGCTTGCTCAGCTTGCCCGTCGCGGTGAGCGGCAGCTTGTCGACGAACACCACGTCATCCGGAATCCACCACTTCGCGACCTTGCCGAGGTAGAACTCGAGCAATTCCTCGCGTGTCGCCGCCGCGCCCGGTTTCAGGACGACCACGAGCAGCGGGCGCTCCTGCCATTTCGAATGCTGGATCGCGATCGCGGCCGCCTGCGCCACGGCCGGATGCGCGACGGCGAGATTCTCCAGCTCGATCGAGCTGATCCACTCGCCGCCCGACTTGATGACGTCCTTGGTTCGATCGGTGATCTGCAGGTAGCCGAGCGGACAGATCGTCGCGACGTCGCCGGTGTTGAACCAGCCGTCGGCGCCGAACGCCGGATCGCTGTCGCGCTTGTAGTAGCTGGAAACGATCCACGGTCCGCGGACCTTGAGCGCGCCGAATGCCTTGCCGTCGCGCGGCAGCTCGTTGTTGTCGTCATCCGTGATCTTCAGCTCCACGCCGAACACCGTGCGGCCCTGTTTGGCGCGCAGCGCGTCGCGCTCCGCGGCCGGCAACTGCGCGGCTTCGGGCGACAAGCAACGGATCGTGCCGATCGGGCTCATTTCGGTCATGCCCCACGCTTGCATGACTTCCACGCCGCGCTCGCGCAGCTGGTTCATCAGCGCAAGCGGCACGGCAGAGCCGCCGGAGAGCACGCGCTGCAAGCTGTCGATGTTCTTGCCGGTCTTCTCGAGATAAGCGATCAAGCCCTGCCAGACCGTCGGCACGCCGGCTGCAAACGTCACCTGCTCCGATTCGATCAGTGACTGCAGCGTTTCCGGATCGCCCATCTTCGGTCCCGGGAACACCAGCTTCGCGCCGACCATTGCGCAGCCGTACGGCAGCGCCCAGGCGTTGACGTGGAACATCGGCACGACCGGCAGCACAACGTCCGCGCCGGCGAGGCCCATCGCGTCCGGCAGTGCGGCCGCGTAGGTGTGAATCACCGTCGAGCGATGACTGTAGAGCACGCCTTTGGGATCGCCCGTCGTACCCGACGTGTAGCAGAGCGAGCTGGCCGTGCGCTCGTCGAACTCGGGCCACTCGAACTGATCCGACTCCGACGCGATCAGCGATTCGTAGCTGCGCGCCCGCGGCAGCGAGGTCGCCGGCATGTGCGCGTCGTCGGTGAGGATCACGTAGCCTTCGAGCTTCGGCAGCCGCGACTGCAACTTCTCGAGCAGCGGCACGAACGCCGGGTCGAGGAACAGCCAGCGATCCTCGGCATGATTCACGATGTAGGCGATCTGATCTTCGAACAGCCGCGGGTTGATGGTGTGGCAGACGAAGCCCGAGCAGGACACGCCGTAGTAGATCTCGAAGTGCCGGAAGTCGTTCCACGCCAGCGTCGCAATGCGGTCGCCCTGCTGCAGGTTCATCCGCTGGAGCGCGTTGGCGAGCTTGCGCGAGCGAGCGAAGGCTTCGCGGAAGGTGTAGCGGTGACGCGGCTGGTCCGCGGTGATCGAAACGATCTCGCGGTTGGGATGTTGTAGCTCTGCGTGCCGCAGGATCGCGCTGAGCAGCAGCGGCCGATCCATCATCTGTCCGAACATGGAATCCCCCGGGGTCTATTTCTCTCGTCGAAAGCGGCCGAGGCCCTGTCGACAGCTGTCCGGCAAAAGGCGCGGCTTTTGCCGGACAATCCCGGGTAAGGCTACCGCGTGCTGACGGGCGTGGCGAGCGAGGCGGCGTTGGGAATTGTCGGCGAGCTGTCCCCGGCAACGATCGCCGGGCCGTGCGAGGCTGCCTCGGCCGGTGCGTCCGCCGAAGGCGGCGTGTCACCGAACCCGTACTGAACGACGATCCGCGCGATGTGTGGATGCTCGCTGCTCCACTGCATGAAGTTCACGCAGACGGCCTTGAGCTCGTTCGCCTGCGCGTACTCGAACGACTTGCCCGTGAAGCGGGCGCCGCCGAGATCCTGCTCCAGAGACGCCTTGTGCGACTCCCAGGGATGCTGGACCGCGTCGGGCTGCGCGAACAGCTCGATGCGATCGACGCGAGCGTACGCAGGCACGGTGCCGCACAGCGCGATGCGCTGAGCGTCGGCCTCGACACAAGCGGTCGCGGTATCTGTGCGGCGGCAGGCCGGTACGTAGGCAATCGACTCAACGTTGGCCTCGACACCCTCGCCGGTCATCGAGATCGGCATCACCGCGCCCGCCGGCTGCGTCGTAGCCGCGTCGGAGCTGCGCGGCACGTCGCGACTTTGCGCGATCAGTGCCCGCAGATCCTTCAGCTCATCGCGCATCGCGCGCATGTCTTCGGCGTTGCGCTGCTTGAGGAATTCCGAATAGAGAAACCCGCCCGCGGCCGACGCGACCATGAGCGCGAGGATGGAAAGGATGGAGCGGGCGGTCGTGCCCTTCCTGGCGCGCGTCTCGACTTTGCTGCGCGAACGCCAGGCCATGACCAGCTGGAACAACGCCGCCGACACGGTCGCTATTGCGCCGATCATCGCCGCCAGAATCGTCTCGGAAAGGCCCATGCAAGTCCTCTAGCTATCCACTGCCAGGTCGTTGGAGGTTATGTCGGCTGCAAGCCGCCGGACTGTACTGGCTCACAGTTCCCGCACTCCCGTACGCAGTTGGCAGTTCCTGTCGACGATGCGTTATGTCCAACGTCGCCGGCCTCAACTCCGCCCGGCCCGTGCCGTTACACGAGCCAATTGCCGTGGCTCCGCGCGACGCTGCGTTGCGCCTGCCCGGCCCTATGTCGATTGGAGTGAGCAATGTCGGGCAGCGTGAGCCAGAGCAGTCGGGTAATCCTCGCGGTGGACGATTCCGCATCGATGCGGCAGATGGTCCGTTTCACCTTGGAAAGCGCCGGCTACCGCGTCGTGCAGGCCGTAGACGGCGTCGAGGCGCTCGATTACGCGAAGAACAGCGCGGTCGACCTGGTGCTGACGGACGTCAACATGCCGCGCATGGACGGCATCACCCTGGTGCGCGAGCTGCGTGGGCTGAGCACCTACAAGTTCACGCCGATGCTGGTCCTCACGACCGAATCGGGCCAGGACACGAAGCAGCGCGGCAAGCAGGCCGGCGCCACCGGCTGGATCGTGAAGCCCTTCAGCCCGGAACAGTTGCTATCGACGATCGCACGGGTGCTGTGAGACCTGCTCCCATGGACTTCCAGCACCTGCTGCCGACTCCGAGCGAATCGACCGACGACACGGTCATGGTTCGGGTCTCGACGTGGACGCCGGAACAGCAGATCGCGCGTCTGCTGTCGCTGTGCGAAGCGCAGATGGAATCGGCGCTGTCGGAATCCGACGTCGCGGTCGAAGCGCTGGTCAAATCGTTTGCGGGCTTGATCGAAGCCGGTCAGGCGCTCGGCTCGCTGAGCGAGAAAACACCGGATGCCGGTCCGACCGATCTGGCGGCGCAGTTGGACGCGCTCAAGAAGCAGACTGCCGCAGCCATCGTTGCATTCCAGTTCTACGACAAGCTCACGCAGCGCCTCGGCCACGTGCGCTACAGCCTCTCCGCCCTCGCGATGTTCGTCTGCGATCGCACTAAGACCACCGAGCGCGAGCAGTGGAAAAGGATGTTCGCGACGTTGCGCCGCCTGTATCGCACGGAAGAAGAGCGCGAGCTCTTCAGGATGATGGTCGAGGGCGCGAGCGCCGAAGAAGCGCGCGAGCACATCCAGCAGTCGACGCAGACGCTGCGTGCGACGTCGACCGGCGAGATCGAGATCTTCTGAAAACTGCGACGCGGCGCATGGGGCGATGTGACAGAACGTCGTAATCTGCAACTCATCGCCGTAGGGCACTGGACTAGCCGCTTTGTGGGCTGAGACCTGCGTCGCGATACATCCCATACACGACTTCGCCCCGCGATCAGTGTGACCTGTAACACGGTCCCAAATCGCGCAAGGTCTATCGTGCATCTCAGGTTCGAAGATTCAGCGCGCGGCACACCGGGGCAGTTAGAGGCGCGCGTTCAAAGCGGGAGGGGTTATGGCAATCGACGCAAGGACGATAGTGGGTGCAGCAGGAGCTTTCGCAGTGGCCGGCCTGGCGTTGTGGCTGCTTTCGCCGCCGCCCGAGCAACCGGGCAGGCACGGCACCGTCGAAGTGACGCAGGTTCAGGAGAAGTCCTGGACGGTCGAGGTGAAGGACCTCGGCGCGACTGACGCGAAAGACACTGCGCGGACGGCGTCGAACCGCTAACGGCTTCGTCGCTTCTGGCATCATGGCCGGATGAGCGTCATCTACCTCATCCGGCACGGCCAGGCTTCTTTCGGCACCGATAATTACGATCAACTCTCCGCGGTCGGCCGCGAGCAGAGTGCAATCCTCGGCAGCTACTTTGCTGCGCTTGGCGAACCGATCCACCGCATCTACACCGGCACGCTCGAACGGCAGCGCGAAACCGCGCAGCTCGTTGCGGCCGCGCTCGCACCGACTCCCCCGCCGCTGATCGTCGAGCCCGCCTTCGACGAGTATGAAAGCGAATCGATCCTGCGCGCATTCGCCGCCTCGCTGACGCCGGCGCAGCTCGCGCAAGCGGGTTGGCCGGGCTTGCACCACGACCGGCGACGGTTTCAGTTTTTCCTCGAGCGCGCTGCGCGCGCCTGGGTCGATGCCCAGATCGTGGCCGATGGCATGCTGCCGTGGCGCAGCTTTCACGGACGCATCATCGCGGCGATCGAAAACATCATGCGCACCGAGGGCCGCGGCAAGACGCTGGTGGTGAGTACCTCGGGCGGCGTGATCGGCACGATCGTCGCGCACGTGCTCGGCCTCGCGAATCACCTCGGCATCGAGCTGAACTGGGCCGTGCACAACGCGTCGCTCACGCGCTTGATCTACAACGCCGACAAGATGTCGCTGTCGATGTTCAACGGCCTGCCGCATCTCGACCAGGAAGGTCGGCGGCAACTCATCACGTATCGCTGACAGTCACCAACCGAGCGCGCGCTTGCGCTGCTCGACTGCGCTCGGCTCCTCGAGCGAGGGACCGAGCTGGTGCAGGATGCCGTTCTCGAGTCCGTAGATGAGGCTGTGAATCGCCACTGGCTGCCCGCGTGACCACGCGTCCTGCAGCAGCGTCGTCTCCGCGACGTTGATGGCCTGCGACAGAACGTTGAGCTCGCACAACCGCATCAGTCGGGCGGGCTCGTCCGGCAACTTTCCCAAGTCGTCGCGATTGCGATTGCGCACGTCCTGCACGTGGCGCAGCCAGTTGTCGATCAACCCGAGCTTGTCGTCGCGCATCGCGGCCGCGACACCGCCGCAGCCATAGTGACCGCACACGATGATGTGCCGGATCTTCAGTACGTCGACCGCGAATTGAATGACCGACAAGCAGTTCAGGTCGCTGTGCACGACCACGTTCGCGACGTTGCGATGGACGAAGATTTCCCCGGGCAGCAGCCCGAGGATCTGATTGGCCGGCACGCGGCTGTCGGAACAGCCGATCCACAGGTAACGCGGGGCCTGCTGCCGCGCCAGCCTGGCGAAGAAATCGGGATCGGAGCTCGTCATGAGCTCGGCCCACGAGCGATTGCGCTCCAGCAGGGTGTCGAGGGAAGGATGGTCGGTGGTCATCGGTGCCCTTGTGCAGCCCGGCGCGCATTGTAACTGCAGCGCAGGACCTGCACTGTAGTTCGTGCATGACAGGACGATGAAACCTCTTTCGGTCGCCGTGCGCAGCGAGAACCGGCGATTTCCAGCCGAGCACTCACGCCTTGCGCACTTCACAACTTCGAACAATACCGACTTGGAGGTCTGTCATGCTTCGCAGAGCCCTGCTGCCCGCTTTGGGGATATCTCTCGCCATGCTCGCCCTCGGTGTCACCGCGGGCGACCGTCATCGCACGATCCGCGCGTTCGCCCAGCTGGTCCCGGAGAACGAAGTTCCGTCGATCTCGTCCGGCGCGCACGGCACTTTCAAGGCGACGATCGATCGGGAAAACCAGACAATTTCTTACGAGCTGACCTATGAGGGCCTGGAGGATGCGCCCACGCAGGCGCATATCCATTTCGGTCAACGCCACACCCTGGGCGGCGTGAGTGTGTTCCTGTGCGGCAACGGGACGAACGTACCGCCGGCCGCGTTCCCGCAACCGCCCGCGTGTCCGCCCTCCCCGGCAACGGTGAGGGGCGAACTCACGGCGGCGAACATCGTGGGCCCGAACGGCCAGGGCATCGCGCCGTCGCAGAATGGGGTCAACGAGTTCGACGAGCTGGTGGAAGCGATCGTGAGCGGCAATACCTACGCCAACGTTCACTCCGCGAAATTCCTGGGCGGCGAGGCCCGCGGCGTGATCGAGACTGACGAAAGGCACGGAAGACACTAGAACGAAGGGTCACCCCGTCGTCCCGGACATCGCCGTATACTCGCGCAGGGAGACTTGCGCGGATGCGGCGATGTTAGCGCCTAGGAGCACTGTAACGAGCACCGTAGCGGTGGCGCTGCTCGGCTGCCTATTGCCCGCACTGCCGACTGCAGCCGCGGACGTGACCGGGTCGGTCGCGTTCACCACCGACTACCTCTATCGCGGCATCTCGCAGACGGATGACCAGCCTGCGGCGCAGGCGGGCGTGCAATTCCACTCGTCCAACGGCTGGAATGCCGGCATGTGGGGCTCGAGCGTCGACTTCCAGAACGGCGCCAACAGCGCCTTCGAGCTCGATCTGCAAGCCGGCTACACCTGGCAACTGAGCCCCGACTGGTCGAGCCAGCTCTCGTACGTCCATTACGCGTACTTGAACGACAACGACTCCGGCTACGACTATGACGAGGTCAGCGCCTCGGTCAGCTATCAGCAGCGCGCGACCGCCAGCGTCTCCTGGTCGCCGAATACGTCCAAGCACACCTACTGGGGCCTCGTCGCGGACAAGCAGGCGCTTGCGTACGAGTTTTCGCTGCTGCAGCCGTTGCATCCGAACTGGTCGGTCTACGCCGGCGCCGGCTACTACGATCTGCGCGACCTGGTTGACACCGGTTACTGGTATTGGAGCGCCGGAGTCGCCTTCACGTACCAGAGCATGCAGGTCGACCTGCTGCACATCGATACCGACGACACGGCGAAGCGTCTGTTCGACAGCAGCCCCCGCTGGACGGCGGCTCTGACCTGGCGCTTCTAGAACCGGACCCCCCTCCCCGGGTACTCAATCACAACGGTCACGGCTGCAAATGAACTCGGTGCCTTCCAGCGGTCATTCACTCGGTACGTCCAGCGGCAGTTCCTCGAACGCTCGCGAGCTCGAGCTGCTGCGCCAGGTCGCTGCGGGCGATAGAACGGCTTTCAAAGAGCTGTACCTGATCTATCACCGCCGGCTCGCGCGTTTCCTCATGCGAATGACCTCGCGTCACGACCTCATCGAGGAAGTGATCAATGACACCTTGTGGACCGTGTGGTTGAAGGCCGGAGACTTTCGCGGCGATTCGCTGGTCTCGACCTGGATCGTCGGCATCACGTACCGGCGGGCGTTGAAAGCGCTGCGTCGGCACGGTACGCCCCGACCGATGCTCGTGGTCGAGGACGTGGCAGTTGCGCCGGACGCGCAGCTGGAGGACGAGAACCGTCAGTGGCTTGGGCAGGCACTCGCAGAGTTGCCGCTCGAGCAGCGCATGGTGATGGAGTTCTCGTACCTGATGGGCCACTCCTGCGAGGAGATCGCGACGATCATGCAATGCCCGGTCAACACGGTGAAGACGAGGATGTTCCACGCACGCGAGAAGCTGCGCCGTTCGCTGCCTCGGCTCGCCGGCGGTAATCAGACCGGCGGTAAAAAGTAATCAGCGCAATGACACACAGCGACCACACTGGACCTCTCGGCGCTCACGGCGAGTGCTGGAATCTGCTGCCCTGGATTGCCAACGAGAGCGCGGCGGCCAAAGACGTTGCACGCGTCGAAGGGCATCTGCGCGACTGCCGCGAATGCCAGGACGAGTTGGAATTCCAGCGTCAGCTGCGTAACGCGATTCGCTCCGAAGAAGCGATCGTGCTGGCGCCGCAAACCTCGTTGCAGAAACTCATGCAGCGCATCGATGCCGTTCCCGACCTGGACGACGAGGAGCTGGAGATCGAAGCGCCTGCGACTGTCGCGCCGATCGCTGCCGCACGCCGCGAGCCGACCCGTTGGTCGCGCTGGCTGCCGATCGCTGCCGCCATACAAGGCATCGCGATCGCGGGCTTGCTGGCCGCACTGTGGACGCAAGCGCAAACTCACGACGACCTCACCGCCGGCCGCTACAACGTGCTGACGACGCCGACCGCAACCGTGATGCACGGACCGGTGATTCGCGTCGTGTTTGCCGGCGATGTCGCCGTCGACGACATGAACCGAGTGCTGCGCGCGATCGATGCGCAGATCATCGCGGGGCCGAGCGAGGCCGGCGTCTACACACTGGGTCTCGCGGCCGGCGCCGCAGACAAATCTGGTGTCGAGAAGGCAATCGCGCAGCTGCGTGCGGACGGCCGCGTCATGTTCGCAGAGCCAGCGGTGGCATCCGAGGCACAATGAAACGTCTGTGGCTGATCTTCGGCTGCGTCGCGTTGCTGGCCGGCTGCGCCACGTCGCCGAGCACGCCGGTCGAGCCGGCGGTGCAATCCGATCCCGCTCGCTTCGTCGTCGTCACTCTGCGCAACGACACGGCTCCATCGATGCCGCGCGCCGGCTCCACCGTGCGTGGTTACGAGCCGCCGCCGTCGTATTCGCTCGCTCCAGCGACACGCGCGAGCGCCCAAGCGGTCGCGACCACGTACGGTCTGCGTGAAGTCACCGCTTGGCCGATCGGCTTGCTCGGCATTCACTGCATCGTGTACGAACTCCCCGCCGGTGCCAACCGCGAGGCCGCGCTCGAACGATTGCGTCGGGACAAGCGCGTGGAGTCGGCGCAGCCCTATCAGTCGTTCTCGACGCTGACGAACGACACGGGTACGGCGACGGGCGATCCGTATCGGCCGCTGCAGAAAAACCTCGACATCATGGACGTCACCGGTGCGCATCTGTGGTCGCGCGGCGAAGGCGTTCGCGTGGCGATCATCGACACCGGCATCGACACGACTCATCCCGATCTCGCCGGTCGCGTCGTCAAGCAGGAAAACTTCGTCGACGGCAGCAAAGGCGGTCGCGATCGTCATGGCACTGCTGTCGCCGGCGTGATCGCGGCAGTCGAGAACAACAGCCTGGGTATCGTCGGCATCGCCCCGGCCGCGCGGCTCTACTCGATGCGCGCTTGCTGGCCGGCTGCGGGCGACGATGCTCGCGCCGTTTGCAGTACGTTGACGCTTGCCAAAGCGCTCGCCGCTGCCGTCGAAGCACACATGGACATCGTCAATCTCAGTCTCGCCGGTCCCGCCGATCCGTTGCTGACGCGGCTGGTCGAGGTGGGCCTTCGCCGCGGCATTGTGTTCGTGGGCGCCACGCCGCGTAACACCGAAGACAATGGCTTTCCGACCGCAATCCCCGGTGTCATCGGCGTCGATGCTGCAGGTACCCGGGCATCCGCGGATTCAGTGCTGTTTGCGCCGGGCAGCGAAGTCCTGACGCTGGTGCCGGATGGTCGCTATGACTTCCTGTCCGGCAGCTCGCTCGCTGCGGCAAGCGTGTCGGGCGGTGTTGCCCTGCTGCTCGCGCGCGATCGCAATCTCCGAGCGGACGCCGCACGCGATCTGCTCGCGCGCTCGAGCCGCAAAGTGGAAACGTCGCAAGGCGAGACCGCAAGCGTCAATCTCTGCGACGCGATGGCGGCGTTGATGCACCAGGCGGAATGCAAAGAATGATCATGTCGGGCTGACGCTGACCCGCAGCGCCCGCGCCGGGGCGATGGTGTAAAGTCCCTCCGCTCACACCATCGCAAAAGGAAATTCCGCGTGCCGTTGAATGTCCGCGCGGCCGTCGTGCACGGCCCGAATCAGCCTTTCGTCATCGAAGAAGTACAGCTGGAAGGCCCGCGCGCCGGCGAAGTGCTCGTGCAGGTGAAGACGACCGGCCTGTGCCACTCCGATCTGCACGCCTACGAAGGCAAAGTCCCGTGGCAATTTCCGGCGATTCTCGGCCACGAGGCAGCGGGCGTCGTCATCGAATGCGGACCCGGCGTGACGCAGTTCAAAGTCGGCGATCACGTCATTCCCTTTCTCATTCCACAATGCGGAAAGTGCGCGTACTGCAATTCGCCGAAGACGAACCTGTGCGTCGAAGCGTTCGCGCGCTTGCGCCCGCGCGAAAGCCGCTTCTCGCTCGGCGGCAAACCAGTCACGCAGCTGTGGGGACTAGGCACGTTCGCTGAGTACACCGTGTTGCCCGTGGACACGATCGCGAAGGTGCGCGACGACGCGCCGTTCGATCCGATCTGCTACATCGGCTGCGGCGCGACGACCGGCCTCGGAGCGGCGCTGTTTGCAGCGAAGGTCGAGCGCGGCAGCTCGGTCGTCGTGTTCGGCCTCGGCGGCATCGGACTCAACGTCGTGCAGGGCGCGCGTCTCGCCGGTGCGAAAACGATCATCGGCGTGGACACCAATCCCGGCAAGGAAGCGATTGCGCGCAAGTTCGGTGCGACGGAGTTCGTCGATCCGCGCAAGGTGGAGAAAATTACCAGCCACCTGATGAAGCTGACCGGCGGCGGCGCCGATTACACGTTCGAGTGCATCGGCAATCCGCAGGTCATGCGCCAGGCGTTCGAAAGCACCAACCCTGCATGGGGCACGAGCTACGTCATCGGCGTCGCGGCGCATGGCGCCGAAGTCACCGCGCCGCCGGGCAGCTTGATGATGGGTCGTCACTGGACGGGCTGCTACATGGGCGGCGCGCGTCTCGGCCGCTTGCCCGAGATCGTCGACTGGTACGTCGACAAGAAGATCGATCTCGATTCGCTGGTCACGCATCGCCTCAAGCTCGAGCAGATCGGCGAGGGCTTCGAGATGATGAAGCGCGGCGAGTCGATCCGCTCGGTCGTCGTTCTCTGACCGTGGCCGAGCAGCACAGCCAGCCCGTCGTGCCGCGTCCCGCGGCGACGGTGCTGCTGTTGCGCGAGGGACCTGCGAGCGTCGAAGTGCTCGTGATTCGTCGGCACGAGAAGCTGGCGTTCATGGGCGGGATGTGGGTCTTCCCCGGCGGCTCGGTGTGCGCAGCGGATGCCGCTGCTGCAGCCTTCGCGAGAATTCCTCCGGCGTCCCAGACGAGTTGCGCGCGGCTGGGCACGTTGCACGGCGACCCAATCGATGCACGCGAATGCCTCGCGCTCGCAGTAGCAGCTTGTCGCGAAACGTTCGAAGAGACCGGCGTACTGCTGGCGAGCGACGCCGCCGGCCAGCCTTGCGACCACGATGTCGCTGCGCGCCTGCAGGAGCAGCGACGCGCGATTGCTTCGCAACCAGAATTGTTCGCGGAGATGCTGCGCGCCGAGGATCTGTTCTTGCGCGTCGAACGCCTCGTCTACTGGGCACATTGGATCACGCCGTCAGTCGTGCCGCGACGCTTCGATACGCGCTTCTACTTAGCGCCGGTGCCTTCGGATCAAGCCGCTGTCAGCGACAGCACGGAAACAGTCGACCACGCGTGGCTGAGTCCCGCGGCAATCGTCGCGGCGGCACTAACAGGTGATATGCCCGTTTCACATCCGACGCTGTACAACTTGATGGAGCTCGATGCGAACCTGCAGCAGCACGGTTCGTTGCAGGGATTACTCACCGCGGAGTCGCAGCGAAACGTCGTCACGATCCTGCCGAAGATGGTCCACGAAGAACAAACCGCAATGGTGTTGCCGTGGGATCCTTTTTACCGGAATTTCGTAGGTGAGAGCGCGCCCGAGCATCTAGAGTACTCAGCACGATTGCGCGCGCTGCCGCCACGCATGATTGCGAAACGGTGACACGCGCAGTCGAAAGCTCACGTAAAAAAATATGGGTGGATACGTTTGGTCTCGCCCGTACAGTGATCGACGGAATCGGAACTGAGGGCCACGATGGCCCTGCCTGCAAACACTGCTTACATACGGAGGTGGCAGAATGTCGCGTCGTCAACGACTGCACGTTCCGGGAGGAACGTACTACGTAGTCCAGCGGGGCAGTACGACTCGCCCCATCTTCTCCCAGCACACGGACTACCAGCTCTTCGAACGTCTGCTCGCAACAGCGCTGCGCCGGACCGGCGCGCGTCTGCATGCGTACTGCTGGACACCAGACGCAATTCACATCGCGTTGCAGATCGACAGCGTGTCGGTCGGACGTTTCATGCAGGGCATCACCAGTCGCTACGCGCGCAGCATTCATGAGCGCGCAGCGGAGTACGGCCACTTCTTCCGGCAGCGCTACAAGGCGATCCTGATCGATCCCGATGCGTACCTGCTGAAGCTGGTCCGCTACATCCATCACCTGCCGGTCAGCGAGGGACTGGGCGGCGATCCCACTGCGTATCCGTTTACGAGCCATGGCGCATATCTCGGCAAGGTCGAGATCCCCTGGTTGACCACGCGCACGGCAATGAAGCTGCTGAGCGGGTGCGATCAGAACAGCGAATACGCCGAGTTCATGGCGGTCGCGCCGGTGCATGAGGAGTGCACCCTGTTCGAACACGGCAGCAGGCACGATGCACGCATCGTCGCGAGTCCGGAGTTCCTCGAGAACCTGCCGCGCCACCTGCGTGTCTATCGCAGCAAGCTCACGCTGGAGCAGATCATCCAGACCGTGACGTGCCGGCTCGGCGTCGATCGCGAGCACGTGCTCTCGAACTCACGTCAGCGTGAGGTCACACTCGCACGCGCACTCATCGCCTGGTATGCGACCGAGCGGCGCGTGGCAACGTTGAGCGAAGTCGCGCGCTATCTGCGTCGCGATCCTTCGACGCTCTCCGTTGCCGTCAGTCGCTATCGTCTGTGCCGACCGGAGCTGTTCAAGCTGACGGCGTTGCACGACGTCGTACCGCTCGCACGCATCCAACTAGAAGTATCGGAGCCGCAGTGGGAGGTCGAGGTCGAGGTCGAACTCGAGGAAGAGGAAGAGTCGGAAGGAGAGCTGTACTCGAACGCCAGCCACGCACCTGCGACGGCGGCGCGAGTCAGCGCCGGCGCCCGCCGCTGACCTCGCTCGCTTCGCTGCCTGCAGGACGCGGGCAGCGAAGCGGGGGCGTTGATTTCAACGACGTCTACGACAAGTCCGGACGTGTTCGCCGTGAGCGCAGCGAGCACGGTTCCGGACGCCACCACGGCACGCGACGATAGCAGTCGTCGTTACGAACCGCCGTCAACCACAACCCCGCATAGCTACAGAGCCTCGCGCCGGGCTTGCAGGGCTGTCCGCGTCGGGCTGGATGCGGTGCTTGAGTCTGATGCGACATGTTCGATGGGGTTGCACGTCGAGAACGTGGTGAACTGACCTTGCGCCAGGCCATGGGCATTCACGAACTCGACGTGCAGTTGGAATGTCTCGGGATCCGCTGCCTGCATCGGCGTTGTCCTTCGCCAGCAACCTGCCACAACCCTGCGCGCGCGGGCTTAAGGGTGTACCGCGCGAGCTCGCCCGCACGACTCACTGCGGCCTGCAAAGCCTTGCGATTGCTGCAGTAATTTCGCCGCCGCGTGCACACGTACGCGCAACGCAGTGTCTGTGTCAGATCAAGTGTTGTTGGCTTGCATCCTTCGCCATCGATCGAAGCAATTGGCGCCAACGAGCGAAAGATATTTTCCAATAAGCCAAGACTGTCACCGCGACCGCAGCTTCGCTCGTGCTTTGCCGAATAGTCCTAACTACGCACATCCATAGATATGTGCACGCAAACGCGCGCGAATGATATCGCTGCTTATTGACATCATCGTACATAGGCGCAGGTTTGCGCGCGCAGGGAGATTCGTTTCGCAAGCCAAGTTACTTCAACAAGGGGAACCGTCATGACGATCAAACTTCAGCTCGTGGATCTCGGAGATGCAATGGTCGAGACGCGGCAAATCGCCGTGCTGCCGCTGTTCATCGACAACCTGACTGCCTTCGGTCTGCTGCCGTTCTGAGCGATCGTTGCGGGTGCGTGCCGGGCACGCACCCGCCTTCTCTATGCACGAATACTGGATTCCTGCGCACGTTCGAGTTTGTCCGCTGCTCGCCAGCACGATCCTGCTGGATTTGAAGCGCAATCGATACTTCGGCATCGGCTCGACCGAAGCGCGTGCGCTCGCGACGCTCGCACTGAACTGGAATGACGCAAACGGTAGCGCGGCCGCCGTCGAACAGCTCGCACCCGACGCAGCCATCGCCATGGCCGACGCGCTGCTCGATGCCGGGTTGCTGAGTCGCGATCCTCCTGCCGAGCGCACGAGTTTCGGTGCTCCACCGCTGGATCTGGGCGGGGTTCTCAGCAGCGCAGGACACGAGTTGAGCCGCAGCACGTCGCTGCGCCTGGCCCACATCGCAAGTTTTCTCGGCGCGCTCGCCTGGACGCGTCATGCTCTGCGCTCGCGCACTCTGTACGCAATCGCGAGCGAAGTCCGCGATCAGAAGGCCGCCGCGAGCGGCGCTTTCGACGAGCAGAGAGCCGTCGAACTGGTCGGGCTCTTCCGGCGGCTGCGGCCGCATACGTTCGCAGCGCGGGACCGCTGCCTGTTCCATTCGCTGGCGCTGGTGCGATTCATGGCGCGCCATGACGTGTTTCCGACTTGGGTGATCGGTGTGCGTGCGCAGCCCTGGGGAGCGCACGCCTGGGTGCAACAGGGCAAGCTGCTGCTCGACGCGAATCCCGAGCAGGTTTGCGAGTACACGCCGATCCTGACGGTTTGACGACAACAAGATCCGCGCGGGCAACAACAAGAATGGGCCCGCTAAGGGGCGCGCATGTTTCGCTACATTGCGCTCGTCTGGAACGTCATCGACGAGCAGCAATCCCGCACGGCGGACTCGCTGGACGAGCGGCTGCGCGCTAGGCATTGGACGCGTGCATTCGCCAGCCCTGGACTGCGGGTGTTCTGTGCGGACGAAGGCGGCACGCTGCGAGCACTGCCGCTCGCACGCAACGCCGGCGTGATTCTCGGGACTCTGTTTGAGCGTAACCGCGACGTCGACGACGATTCCCCGGCGCGACGCGCAGTTCTCAGCGCGCGCAGTTGCGAGGCGATCCTCGCCAGCAAAGGGCGATGGCTGATCGAGAACTGCTGGGGTAATTACGTCGCACTACTTCGCGCCGCCGCTGCAAGCATCGTTCGCGTGTTGAAAGATCCAACGGGCACGCTGCCCTGCTTCGAAACCCGCTTCGAAGATGTCACGATTCTGTTCTCGCACGTCGGCGCTTGCATCGAGCTCGGGGTGCGAGGATTCGGCGTCGACCGCGCGTATCTGCGCGAGCGCGTACTCGGCTTCAACGACGTCGCGACCGATGCGCTCGAGAAAGTACGGCAGATCCGTCACGGCGAGTGTGTCGAGATCGATCCCGCGAGGCGTCCGACGCTGCGATCACGGTGCTTCTACTGGGATCCCTTCGCGTTTTTGCAGCGGCGAAGCGTGATCGAAGATCCAGTGCATGCGGCCACCGCCGTGCGCGCCACCGTCCGCTCGTGCACGCAAACGCTGTCGGCCGGCCACGCGAGCTTGCTGCACCGACTGTCTGGCGGACTGGATTCTTCGATCATCGCTGGCTGTCTCGCTCGCGCTTCCACGCAACCGCGAATCGCGTGCTACACGTTCTTCAACCCGCAAGGTCGTTCGGACGAGCGTCCATGGGCGCGGCTCGCGGCTGAACACAGCGGTTTCGAGCATCTTGAGTGCCCGGTCCTTCCTGCCGAGATCAACTTTGCCGATCTGGTGCGCGAGCGCCCAGCAACTGAGCCGCAGTCGCTGCTGTCGTACATGATGCGCAGTACGCTCGATCATCGATTGGCGGTTGAACGCAAAGTCAGCGCAGTGTTCACGGGCGACGGCGGCGACTCTGGATTCTGCAGCGACTCCTTCTCGTATGCGGTGACCGACTACTTGCGACGCCACGGGCCGCGGTTCGCAGCGCTGCGACTCGCATCTGAAGTCGCGCTGCGCACTGAGCGATCGACAGGCGCCGTGCTGCTGAGATCGATCCGGCGTTGGCTGTTCGGCGGAAAGCTGAGCGATATCCGCCCTGCCCTGCTCATGGGCTCGCAGCTCGTGAGTGTGCAGCTGCGCGATAGCTTCACGCTGCCGGAAAGTTACCCGCATCCGTGGTTCAGTCGGCTTCGATATGTGCCTTGGGACGTCATCCTTCGTCTCGGGCTGCTGGTGGGCACACCGGAGTTCTACAACGTCATCGACGCTGCACAGCCTGAGCCCGAGCTCATCTCGCCGCTCTATGCGCAGCCGGCGATGGAGTTGTTCCTGCGCATTCCGATTCACGTCCACGCAGAGGGCGGGCGGGATCGTGGCTTGGCGCGCCGTGCCTTCGTGCGAGAAGTCCCGGAGCCGATCCTGCAGCGTCACTGGAAGGATCGCGCTCCCGGCTTTCACAGCGAGCTCCTGCTGCGCAATCTCGATCTGGTACGCGAGCTGTTCCTGGACGGAGTCCTGGTGAAGGAAGGTCTGCTCGATCGCGCGGCAGTGGAAGCCGCGCTGGCTGCCGGACCATCGAAAACCGAAGTACTGCCGATCGAGATCTTGCGTCACCTCGACGTCGAGATCTGGGCGCGATACTGGATGCGCTAGCTGTCAGGCAGCCCTGAGGATGCCGCTGCGGCGTTCGGCCCAATGTCGCGCCCAGATTTCGGTGTCCAGATGTCGCAGCAGCTCGCCAGGAAAGACGTGGCTCTTGACCGGGCCTGGCGCGAGTGCGCGCTCGACCGCGGCCTTGTCCAGGAAGCCTTCGCTGACGAGCACGCCGTCGAGGAAGATTTCGCGCAGCCAATCGAGGTTGCGCCGAATGATCTCGTCGTGGAAATCGCCGGCCCGGTCCTTCCACAGGCGATTGAGGATCGGCTGCGCAACCTCGCCGCGGAATGCCCGGCGCGCGAGTCCGCGATCCTGCCCGCCGGCGAAGAGCACGTCGGCAGGAATTCTCAGCGCCAGCTCCATAAACGGCTGCGCGTAGATCGGCGCGACGATCTCCGGCCCGGCTGCGCTCGGCGTCGCCTGACCGGCGTAGAGGTCGGGTGTGCCGAGCAGCATGCCCAGCTTGCTGGTCGGCTCCCACGGCGCGTGAGGCAGCCCAGCGAGCCATGGGTGAACTGCCGGCGCGGCTTCGCATTCGCGAATGACCTCTTGGGTAACAAGCCTGCGTGCGTCGCCGTTCAGTGCGGCGAGGCTTGTGAGTGACCGTCGGGTGATCCAGATCCGCAAAGCGCGCTTCAGTGCGTGCCAGGTCGTCTGGCCCAGAATGGATGCAGATTCGGCTGCCAAGCGCACAACGGCCGGACTCGGCCCATGTCGCCGCAAGTAGGCGGCCGCGGCTTCGCCGATACAGAAGCTGCCAAATGCGCAATCGCCACCGTCGCCGCTGAATGTCGCCGTCGCTGCCTGTCGCGCGATCAGACTTTGTTCCTGAGCGGCAGTGGCCAGGCACATGAGGGTGCTGAACGGCTCAGCTGCTGGCGCCATTTCCAAGATTGCGCTCAGTTCGATAGCGGCGGGCGTCGTTTCGACCTCGCTGTGCTCGCAGCCGGAATCGCCCAATGCAATGCGCGCCCAGGGTCGCGGGTCCATGGGTCCGTTTGGAGTGTATTGCGTGTAGGCGAGCACCCGAGGACGACGCGGTGTCGCCTGCAGACAGGAAAAGACGATCGACGAATCAAGGCCGCCCGAGAGCCGCAGCAACACGCTTTCGTGGCAAGAAGCGAGCGTGGCCGTACAGGAGCGCAGAGTGTTGCGGAGTGCGAAAGCCGCCCGCGATGGATCGTCCAGCGGCGCTTGGCTGCGAGCGACGACGAATGGATTCCAGAGAAAGCGCCGACCAACCATCGCTGGCTGCTGCAGCGGCGCGAACTCGACGCACTCGCCGCGACGGATCTGAGTGACTTCGTTGAGCGCGTCGAACTGCTGCGTCATCTCGCCGCCGTACAGCCTGCGCTCGACGAAGCGACGATTGACGGTGAACCGCAACGAGCCAAGCTCTATGCAATCGGCAATCGACGAATAGACGACGGTGATGCCGCGACAATTCGCGCTGAAGCACGGCAGGCTGCCGCACGGGTCTTTCAATACCAGAGTGCGGCCGGTGACCGGGTCGGCAGTGAACGCGACGTAATTACCCCAGGCGTTACGCAGGAGCCATTCGCCGCGGCTGTCCACGATCGCGGCAGTCCGCGCTTCATCGAGCACACACGTTTGCGATGGCGTGTCGTCGTCGAGATCGGACCGGTTTGCGAAGAGAGCACCGAGTACGACGCCGGCCTTTCCCGGTAGAACATACGGCTCGAGCGAGCCAGGCCGCATATCGGTGCAGAGGACGCGCAATCCCGGTCGATCCAGCACCTCCTGCCATTGCGAGGACGAAGCCTTGAGACGCCGTGTGGCCGCCTGGGCGGCATCGACCTGCTGGGCATCCTGCGCAGCCCAGATCAGCGCGACGTAGCGAAACATGATCGTCTCCGCAGCGGCTCAGATGGCCAGGATGGGCGTGTATCCACTGATCTCTTCGGGAGTGCAGTCGAGCACCAACGTGCCGAGTTGCAGCCAGCTATGCGCCGCCCATGGCGTGGGTCGCACCGCGATGACCCACGTCGGATGGATGTTGTAGTGAGCCAGGAACTTCAGTAACGCGAGAGCATGAAACAGACATTGGTCCTTCGCCGCGAACGCATAGGGTCGCAGGCGACGGAAGACGGACACTAGCTCGACCGTGTGTTGCAGGTCGATGTCATGGGTTATACCGGCTTTGCTTTCTGCAACTTCGCACGCGATGGAATACAGGAGACGCGAGTCGACCGCTCGCTTCGCCCAGATGCACGCGCGCAAGAAGGCGATGAAGTGAAGCAGATGCAGGCGCGGCGCGGCGGAGAGTTCGTAGCCGACGCTGGTCAACGTCGCGCCGGTGTCGATCGCGGTGAAGCTTGGTCCGGACTCAGTCGGTGCGTCCGGAGTCAGAAAGCCTGCTTTGACCAGGGCGTCGGCCAAGCGAGCCGCATCCTCGGGCTGCATGGGCTCCAACGAATTTCCAGCAGATGTCGACGCGTCGGACCAGTTGGTCGCCAGCGCCGATAGCGATCGCGCCTCGCGGTAACCCAGGCCGAAGTAGCGGTTACGTTTCAGATCGAGCAGGACCGCGCCGGTTGCAGTCACACAAATCCGAGTGTGACGCGGCATCCAGAATTCTTTGTTCGTATGCGTGCCGATGTCGGGCACAGATTTTTCTAAGTCGGCCCTCGTGGCCAGTCCCGTGAGACCGCAGGGTGTGCAGTTGCCTGCACACCCCCTCCGTTGGGTTAACAGCGCGCGTGTCCCGGACCGTACAGGCTGTCGACGCTCACAGCCGGCACCGACGTGCACCGTGTCTCCATCATTGCATCACCCAGATCGATGATTTCGAGTTGCTCCATGATCGACCCCTTGAAGTGAGTTCCCAAGACAACGTGAGATGACGGAAGTTGGGCGCTGCGGCGGGTTCAGCTGGCGAGTGGGCGCCTTGCTCCGGCCGCGAAGCCATCGTGGCTCCTGGCTATCCCCTTCGACTAGCGCAATCCTTATGTTCTACCGCGCAGATTTCCGCCGGATCCCGGCAGTGAGCCCGGAATTCCAATTAGAAGGACCGTGCATCCGCGAGCACCAAGCCCTCGCACAAGTCCCGACGCTGGAAACCCTTAGAACTTTTTTGCGATTTTCACGTAAACGAAGCGCTGTCTCAGGTCTGCCTGGGTGATGTCGTAACCTGAGGACAAAGCTGATTCCGAAAACGGCGGCGCCGCATTGAACAGATTGACGGCGCCGGCTCTGAGCTCAAAGCCACTCCACGGCGACTGCTCGCCTGCAATCTTTCCGAGCTCCACGGAGACCTGTGCATCCACGACTGCCTGCGCAGAGACTGCCCGACCGTTACGGCCGCCGAGGAATGTAGCGTCATCGTATGAAGGAACGTACCGCATTGAGGTCGCGATACCGAATCCTTGCCGGCTCCAGCTGAAGCTTGCAACCGCGCGCCACCTCGGAATCGTCCCCTGGAAGTTCGCCACGCCGACGCGGCTAACGTCTAGACCCTCGATAAGGTTCGAAGTCGTAAAATCGTGAACCCACGTGCCGGACAATTCAGGCGTAAACCGACCGGCACGCGTATCCAGCGTCACGGAGGCACTAAGGTCCACACCACTCGTGCGAAGGCTTCCAAAGTTCATGCGTGTGATATCGATCAGCTCCACCGATCCAGGTATGCCTGCCACGATGTCCGAGTCAGACGGCGGTGCACGAAGAACTCTGTCAGGAACGAGACTCTCGGCGGCAAGCAACTGTGCTGCAGCCGGAATTGCGATGGTGTCATCGATGTCGATTCGCCAGTAGTTCGCTCCCAGGCGAACTGGCAGCCACTTCTTCGGCTCGAATCGCAGGCCAACGTTAAGCGAATCTGCGCTGGATGGCTTCAAGTCCGGGTTACCGCCCGTACGCCAGATTGGCAATGCAAATTCGCTGTTCCGAGCCGGATCTACGATCGGTATCCGAACGTCGGAGTTCGGCATGTAGAGGTCGAAGAGTGTCGGCGGGCGGAAGCTTTGGGCAACGGACGTACGCAGCGTCAGGGCCGTCGTCGGCCGCCAGATCAGCGCATACTCCGGGTTGAAAATTCGACCCACGTCCGAATAGTCGTCCAAGCGACCGGAGAGCACTAAGACCAGGTCGTGGACGGCAGGAATCTGCGCTGCTTCACTCACCAGTGGTAACCGCAATTCGCCAAACGCGGCAACAATGGAGCGTTGGTTCGAGCCGGAGATGTTTAGCGGCAGTCCTTGCTCGTAACGTATTCCCTCTTCGCGCCATTCAGCGCCGGCTACGAGCTCGACAGCGCCAGCCGGCAACGCAACCAATGGGCCTCGAGCGGACGCGACCGATTGGGTTGCCGCCGTGCGATACCGACTTCGGGACGGCGGCGCCAGCATGGATGCAAGCAGGGCAGGAGAGTTAGCTCCGCTCCCACCGAAAGGATTCAATGCATCATCAGGATCTGACGCGGCCAACGCCTGGTTAACGAGAATAGGGTCGAGTTCTCTGGCGCGCGTCGTTACCGCGTCGTTCTCACTCTTCTGCAACCACGCTTCCCAATCGAAATCCCCTATTCGGCCGCGTAGCCCACCTGCGGCCCGAACCATCTCAGTTGCATTTGCAAAAGTTCGCGGACCCAAATCCGTTAGAAGAGCATCCACCAGCACGTCCTTGCCGAATGGGTTGTGCGGATTGGCGCCGCTGACCAGCGCACTACTAAGAGCAGGTGGCTCGAACTGCGCCAAGGTCTCGTTGTTGACATACAGGAACT
This sequence comes from Steroidobacteraceae bacterium, assembly GCA_035493235.1. Taxonomy (GTDB): domain Bacteria; phylum Pseudomonadota; class Gammaproteobacteria; order Steroidobacterales; family Steroidobacteraceae; genus Steroidobacter. The sequence goes on along the minus strand of DATJIP010000106.1, from coordinate 21,409 downwards.
CGGCGTACGCGATGAGCTGGTTCGTTAGCTCATATTCGCCATTCGCAATTGCGGACTTGCGGGTGCCGGCGATGATGATCGACTGATAACGCAAGAGACTTTCGAGATTTCTTTGCCCCGCGGTGTTCAGGAAATCCGCCGCCGTGAGCGTAGCGCCGGAGGATATCGTCGGTATCGCCGCGAAGCTTGACGGCATGCCGGGTAAATTTTCACCCGTGATGGAACTAACATTGCCCGGCGAAGCAGTTGGGGAACGCCAGTCCATGCTGCCGAAGCGCGTGAAGTCCTGATTGTTCCAGCGATCGCGTTCCCGGCCGAGTAGCGGGCTTCGGTCGAAGTAGTCGAGCACGAACGAACCCCGGGCACGACCGTAGCTGCCGCCGGCGCCGAAGCCGGCATGACGCTCGACTGCGCCACCGTCTGCAGCGCCATAGTCGATGTCGAGCCTGGGTTCTAGGATGTTCTCCTTGAGCCGTATATTGACCACGCCGCCGATCGCGTCAGCGCCATAAATCGCAGACGTAGAATCGGACACTATCTCGACGCCCTCAACAGCACCAAGAGGAATGATATTGAGATCGAAAGCGTTGACAGTGAGCGCGCTTGCGGTAGCAATCGTCCGTCTTCCGTTAATGAGCACGAGCGTAGTATCGAACCCCAGGCCGCGCAGATCAGCAAACTGCGTTCCGTCTCCCAAGAAAGACCCGGGCTGTAAACTCGGCTGCTGGGTGACGTACCGGAAGAGATCCGTCACCGTCGAAGCTCCCGACGCATCTATGTCCGCTCGATCGAACACCTGCACCGGAACATCGAGATCCAAGCTATCGAACACACTGTCGAAAATCCTCTGCCCCTCAACCGTCACCCTCCAATCAAACGCATACGGCCCCATTGCCGACCCGCTCTTCTCTCCCCCATTCGCCATGCTCAGCTGCTGTCCTTTCTCCATCTCCGAGTGCTGCTGATCCTTATCCGCAACCACCGCATTCACGCCTCCAGGCGGTGAATTCACAGGTGGCGAAAGAATCGAGATCGTCCGCGGATTCACCCACTCGAACGTGAAGCCATCAGGAAGGAGCTTGTCCAGAGTCTCCTTGGCAGTGAGGTAACCCTTGACCGGCCCCACCATCACTTGCTCTTCGGCCTCGTCCGTCGGCAGATAGCCGTATTGCAGCTGGGTCTGGTCCGAGAACTTCTGCAGGGCTTGCGACAGCGGCATCTTGTCGATGTCGATGTTGTACTGGCGCGAGGGTTCGTCGGTACCGGCGAACGCGCCATGGCAAAGCGCAACGCAGGCGAGCACGCTGACGAGAAATGCTCGTGCCGCAGAGTCCTTGGCGTGGCGATTCATTACGGCGCAGCCCCGGCTGCGTCAGCGATGGCGCTCGGGCTGTTTGATATGGATCAGTTCAGGCGACTCCCGCACCACGGACGCTTGCGCTGCCTTGCCGACGGTATCGGCAAACGAAAGCGGATCGATAGCATCGAACCTGCCGCGCATCTGCCGCGCACTCGTCTCCTCGTCGACGACGATCTTGATGTCGTTGTAGTCGTTGAACTGCGCGACTGCGTCCCCGATCGTGTTTCCCTCCGACAGGTAGACATGACCCCAATCGATCGCCCGTTCCGAGTCGACGTGTGCGATTTGCGGTTGACCGGATCCTGACACGATCAGTTGCTGATCCTGCACCAGCGGCACGGTTTCGAACTTCACCTCGCTGTCCGCAGCAGGAGTAACGATTACCGAGCCTTCGAGCATGGTCACGGTAACACCCTCATCGGTACTTTCCACACCGAACTGCGTGCCCGTGGCTCTGATGATCACGCCGCCGGCCTCGACGAAGAACGGACGCGACGGATCCTTAGCAACCCGGAAAAATGCCCTGCCCGCCTCGAGTGAGATCAATCGTTGATCGTCGCCGATGTCGTGATGCAGCCGGGTGAACGGCGCAGCGGTGATCGAGCTGCCATCGCTCAGCGGCACGCTGCGCCACTCGCTCGCCTGCGTCTGCAGTGTGTGATCGAACCACGCGATCTTCGCGACCAATCCCAGCACCGCGCTGAGAGCGAGCGCCGCTGCACCCGCCGCGAGCCTCGTCTTCCAAAGCTTCATGCGACTCGCGCTGCGTGCGTTCGTTTTCTCATTCTCGCGCGGTCCCAGCGGCACGACGTTCGAGAACGTGTCCTCGTTCGTGACGTACAGCTTCAGCTTCGTGTTCTGCAGCCACGAGTACATGCGGCACATGCGCAGCGTCTCGGCGATGTGCACAGGCGAAGTCTTGAGCCACTGCAGATATTCGAATCGTTCGGCGATGCTCAGATCGCCGCAGTGCCAGCGCAGCAGCCATTCCGCCGCTTGCTCCGGGATCGACATCATTGTCGGGTTGTCGTCAATGCGGTCCGTCATGACAGCCTACCTCAGCGTTGATCCATGTCCTCCAGGTCCTCAAGATTCAGCTGCGACCGCAACTGGCTATACGCTCTTGTCAGATCGCGCAGCACGACGCGCGGGCTCAATCCCAATCGGTCCGTGATCTGCTTGTAGGTGAGCCCTTCGTTCACGTGCAGCAGCAGCACCTCACGCTGCCGCGGCGGTAGTCGTTGCACGGCTGCTTGAACGTGCTCGCGCGCGCGGCCGTACGCCACGGCGTTTTCCGGCTCAGCGCCGGGCGCGCTCTGCAAATCTTCCAGCCAGCTGTTGTCGTGCGGCTGCCGATGCTGAGCACGCTCGCGCCATTCGTTGGCGACGTTCGAGGCGATGCGAAACAGATAGCTCTGCGGATTGTCGATAGCGATGTCGTCGCTATAGCGGAGCAGTCGCAGGAAGACTTCCTGCGCGAGATCATCGATCTCGGCGGATGGCACCGACGAGCGGCTCGACAACCAATAGCGGATCGGCCGACGCCAGCGCTGGAACCATGAAATCAACCGACCGTCACGAGGATCCTGCGCACGCTCTCCCAAGTCACCTCGCGCATCGGACATCGACGCACCCTCCCCATTACTGCACGCCAGCAGCTCTTGTTTTCTTCGACAGCTGAATCCGCGACATCGCTCTTCGATCCGTCGCCCCGAGGCACTCGGGGTCCGCTGAGCAAGAATGTCAAGAAATCTGAACCGCCTTAAATGTAGACCGCCTCAGGTCGCGTGATAAGCCCCCGAATGCTTTTCGAACGCTGCGATGAATACGTACGAGGGATTCCCGCCGTATTTTCGCCAGCGCTTTTTGTTGAGTCGCGCGCGAATGCGCGCGGGTTCTATCGATGCGAAGAATCGGCAGCGCGTTCAGGAACTGCTGGGCTTATGTCAGCGGCCGGCGACTTCGCACGCGCCGAGAGCAGCATCAGCGCAGCAGCGTACAACACGATGATGACAACCAACCAACGCAGCCACGTCAGCGGCAAAGAATGCACGACGTACGCTGCGAGCAGCACCGCTGGAATTCCGCCGATCGCCAGACCGAGCGCGGCGCGCAGATCGTATTTGCGATCACGGATGAAGCGCAGCGTTGCAACCGGCATCAGCATCGCGCACGAGCCCATCATGATCGGAAACGCCGCGATCGGATTCATGCCCAGCAGGCTGACGAGGATCAGACACGGCGCGTACAAGCCGATGCCAAGCGTCATCAGCGCGCCGAGCACGAAGTTAATCGCAACAGCGACGACCAGCTTTACGCCGTCGAGCTCCAGCGCAGCACCACCGCTCGGCAGCTGATCGAGATTCATGAGCGCAAACAGAATCGCGGCAACCGACAGCGCGACGCCCATCGAGACCTGAATCGCCCGACGCGGCAACCTGGCTACAACGCCCGCACCCAGCCATGCGCCGATTGCGGAAGCCGCCATCATCGAGACCAGCGTGGCGGGTCCAACGCGCACCACGCCGATGAAGATCAGGCCCTGCGCAACCGTGGGCACCATGTGGCCCACGTTCAGCGTGCCCGGAATCATTTCGTCGGCAACGACGCGCCGAAATTTGAACGCGGCAGTCGTCGGCGCAAACGAGCCGATGCCAAGCGTGTCGAAAAAATTGGTGACGAAGCCGATCGCCAGGTGCAGCACACCGGGCTTCGCCGACGCACCGGCGGATCGAGCGCGCTCGATGCGAACCCACTGCCATATGACGTAGGCGCCCAGCGCGGCGAGAACGGCGAGCAGAATGTGTGCTGTGGTCATGCCGCGCCTAACGTCGGACCGCAGGCCGCGCTTTCAGCGCGTGTGCCAGAATTCCCTTCACCGTTTCCAGCTCGCGAGCGTCGAGCGGCAGACGCGGCCCGCGCACGACGTAAGTGCCGCGACCAACCTCGGCCTGCACCCACTTGATGTACTGAACGAACTTCGGAACCGTATCGAGGCGCAACAGCGGCAGGAACCAGTTGTAGATGTCACGCGCACGCGCCTTGTCGCCGCGTATCGCAGCCTCGAACAGCGCGACGGACTCTTCGGGAAATGCATTCACCAGACCGGCGATCCAACCCTCCGCGCCCGCTGCAATGCCTTCGACGACTGCATCGTCCATGCCGACCAGGATCGTCAGCCGCTCGTGCAACAGCGCGCGGATCGCGGTAACGCGCCGCGCGTCGCCGCTCGATTCTTTCACGGCGTGCAGGTTGGGATGTTCGGCAGCCAGCTCGACGATCTGCTCCGGCAGAAAGTCGGTTTTGTACGCCGGCGGATTGTTGTAGAGCATGCACGACAGTTTGGTCGCGTTGATGATCGCGCTCACGTGCGCCTTCATCTCTCGCCAATCGGTGCTGTAGACATACGGCGGCAACACCATCAACCCGGCGCATCCCGCTTCCTCGGCGCCGCGTGCCAGCCTGACTGCGTCAGGGGTGCTCAGCGATGCGATCCCAAGGACGACCGGCACTTGCCGGCCGACCGCCTGCACGCAGGTCGCGGTGACTGCCAGCTTCTCATCGAAGCTCAGCGTGGCCGCTTCGCCGAGCGAGCCGCAGCAGACGATTCCGGTGCAGCCGCTGCGAATCAGCCACTCGCAGTGACGGCCGAGCGCGGGATGATCGACGGCACCACCCGCGTCGAGATTGGTCGTGATCGCAGGAATGACACCCTTCCAATTCATTGAGCGGTACCCCGTATCTTCGTTCTCATGAATAGCGCTGCGGGCTCAAGGGTTCGAGCGCGACCCGCGGCTGCTCGCCGGACAGAACCTGGCTCACCAGCCGCCCGGTGATCGGCGCGAGGCTGATCCCGAGCATTGCGTGCCCGGCGGCCACGCACAGGTTCGAGTATGGCGCAAATCGACCGATGTAAGGTAAGCCGTCGGGCGAGCACGGACGCAGCCCGGCCCAAGGCCGCACCTGCGCGATGTCCTGAGCTCGAAGCGCAGGAAAGTACTGTGCCGCTGCCGCTGCAATCGTCTGCGTCCGGCGCACGCTCACCGCGCGGTCCAGGCCGGCGAACTCCATAGTGCCGCCAATGCGCAGTGAGCTGCCCATCGGGGTCACGGCCACGTGGGCCTCGCTCAGGACCGAGCAGAGCCGTGGCATCTGCGCTGGATTGGGCAGCGTGAAGCTGTAGCCCTTGCCGCCCTGGAGCAGCAGTCTGCGCCCCAGCGAACGCACGAGCTCCGCAGACCACGCGCCCGCAGCGAGCACGAACTCGTCCGCAACGATTTCGCCTTGTGAAGTCGCGACGGCAGTGATGCGTCCGCCGCTCGTTCTCCACGCGTCCAGTTGCGTCGACCAATGAATCGTGACGCCCGCAGCAGTCACCAGCTCCGTAAGCTTGCGCATGAGCAAGCGCGGATCCAGATGAGCGTCCAGCGGGTAGAACACTGCACCGATGATGTCCATCGTGATGCCGGGGTCGATCTCGGCCGCGCGCGTCGCGGAAATGATTTCCACCGGCAGGTCGAGGTCGCGCGCGCGCCGCGCCGCACGAGTTTCTTCTTCGAGCCCGGCTCGCGTACGACACAGCATCATCATGCCGCGCTTCGTCAGCCCGAACGCGTTGTCGCAACGATCCGCGAGCTGCTCGTACAACTCGCGACTGGCGATCAGCAGATCGCGCAAGATCGGTCCGGCGCGGTTGACGTGCTCGGGATTCGCGGCGCGCATGAATTGCACGATCCAGGCAGCGAGTGCCGGGTCGAAGCGCGGACGAATGTAGAAGGGACTGCCTGGATCGAGCAGCCAGCGCAGGCCGAGTCCGATCGCGCCGGGTGCGGCCAGCGGCGTGAAATGGCTCGGCACCACCATGCCGGCATTGCCGAATGAGCAGCCGTCGGCGCCCGCGCTAGCGCGTTCGATCACCGTAACTTCAAAACCGCGCTCACGCAGATAAAGAGCGCTGCATAGCCCGATCGCGCCGGCGCCGCAGATCAGGACATGCTTCATGCACCGCTGCCGGAGTGCAGCGGGCGGATTCCCCAACGAAATGGATCGTTTGCGTCCAGACGCAAAGTCGCTTCTGCCGTGACGTGCGCGCTGCCGGTGATGAACGGCGCGATCTCGCCGGTGCGTCGGTCAACCCAGCGATAGCGTGCCGAGAACGCGCTGCCAATCACGCTCTCCTGCACCCACACCTCGTCCTCGGCCAGTTTCCCATCGGCGGCGAGGCACGCGAGCTTGGCGCTCGTGCCGGTACCGCACGGCGACCGGTCGTAGGCCTTGCCCGGGCACAACACGAAATTCCGGCTGTTCGCCCCGCTCGCGGCCGACGGCACGAACATTTCGACGTGATCGACCTCAGGGTGACCCACGGCGTTCACTGCCTGGCGCACGCGCCAGGTGAAATCCGTCAGCGCATCGACGTTCTGCAGATCTATGCGCAGCTCGTGACGGTCGACCAGGAAGAACCAGTTGCCGCCCCAGGCAACGTCGCCGCGGACCTCGCCGACGCCGGGCACCTGCACGGCGACCTGCTTGTGCTTGCGGAAGCTCGTGACGTTGGAGATCGTGATCTGCCCATCGGGGTGCAGCACTGCCTCTACCGGACCGACCGGCGTATCGATCTTTACGAGCCCGGGCTGCAGCTGCCCCGCGTAGGCGAGCGAAGCGACCAGACCGATCGTGCCGTGGCCGCACATGCCGAGAAAGCCGACGTTGTTGAAGAAGATGACGCCGAACCGGCAATCGCTGCGGTGGGGCGGACACAGCAGCGCCCCGACGACGACGTCCGAGCCGCGCGGCTCGTTGACGATGGCGGAGCGGTAGTGGTCGAACTGCTCACGAAAGCGCGCGAGGCGCTCGCTGAGAGGCCCGTTGCCCAGATCCGGTCCGCCTTCCAGCACCAGCCGGGTCGGCTCCCCGCAGGTGTGCGAGTCGATGATGCGGACCCCTGGGGGCGCGTTTGAGACCAAGGTCGTACCTCGCGAGCGAAGCCGGGCTCGATTGCCGGCCCGGCATTCTAGCGAGGATTCTGGGGCGGTGCGGGCTGCGGTAGCAGACGGATGGTGTCGCGGGATTCGCGCACTGCGATGCCTTTGCGGGCTTTGACAATCGTGTCGGCAAACGACGCCGGATCGTCTGCATGGAACACGCCGCGCACCTGCTTCGCGCTCAGCGCGGGATCGACGATGAGCTGGATGCGATTGCGGCGATTGAACTCCTCGGCCGCAGCGTCGATCGTGTCGTTCTCGAACACGAGGTGGCGATTGGCCCACGCAAGTTTGCGCGCAGCGTCGACCTGACGAATGACCGGCGGCCATGCACCCGACACCGTCAGCTGCTCACCTGCCGTCAGCGAGACAGCGCCCGCTCGTCCCATGCCGTCGCTGACCACCACGGTGCCCTCCTCGAGCGTGACGATCACGTCGTGCTCGCGGCGATCCACTCCGAAGCGCGTGCCCGTTGCGCGCACGATTGCCAAACCAGCTTCGACGATGAACGGACGCGCCGGATCCTTTGCGACCTGGAACAGCGCTTCGCCGTGCGACAGACGCAGCAGCCGCTGCTTGTTGCCGAAGCGGTCGCGCAGTTCCGTGCGCGGACCGACGCTGACGAAGCTGCCGTCGTTGAGCGTCATGCTGCGCCACTCGCTCGCCTGCGTCTCGATCGCCGACTCGAGCCACGTGCGAGTCATGATCGTGCCGCCGACCAGCACGAGTCCGATTGCGACAGCAACGGCGAGCACACGCACGTGCCAGCTGCTGCGCGTTCGAGCCGGTTGCTTGAGCTGCTCGCGCGCTGCGAGCTCGATGATGTTGGAGACGTCGTCCTCGTTCATGAAGAAGAGCTGCTTCTTCATCGGGTAGAGGACGCAGTAGAGGCGGCAGATCTCCAGGGTCTCGGTGATGTGCGCGGGCGACTGCTTCAGCCACTGCAGATAAGCGAAGCGCTCGGCAACGTTGAGATCAAACGCGTGCAGGCGGAGGAACCACTGCGCTGCGTGCTCCCTGATCGACGACGGCGTGCCTTCTTCGGTACGTTCCATACGCGTGGTCACCCTTACCTCGTGTAGACCGCCGCATGAGGAGACGTCAGCCCCGGCGACGCTGATTTTGCCGGAAACTCACAGACGACCTCGATCGCCGACCTGCCCGAAACACTAAATTTTCCGCGATATTTTCTACCCGAAGATGTTCTCAGTCGTATGACAGCCGCGGCATCATCATCGCCAGCAAGCGCGTGCGGCTGCGCACACCGCACTTCTTGTAGACCGACGTCAACTGCGTCTTCACCGTGCGCACGCTCTTGTCGAGCTGCGCAGCGATCTCCTTGTTGCTGAATCCGATGCGCACGAACTGCACCAGCTCGCGCTCCGCAACTGTCAGCTCGCCAGGCAGTGACTGAATCGCATTGTGCTTCGTCGCATCGTCGGGCCGCGCGGCACCAGCCGAGCCCGCACGCCGCTCCACCGCTGACGAACGTTGCAACGTCGTTTCCAGATGCGGATGCAATCGTTGCAACAACGCCATCTCGCGCGCGGTGAAGTCGCCCTGCTCTGCTGTACGTCGGATCACGATTTCAGAAACGAGACGGTCTGCGTCCCAGAACAGCAAGCACGCGATCACCTGCGAGGGCCGATAAACCTTGAGGCCGGGATGCGACAGCACGAACGCCGGCATCATGTCACGCGGCCGTTGTGCATTCGGCGTGGTCAGGATACGGGACGCATCGCGATACGCGACACACGCGTCGTGCGGCATGAGCTCGTCGAGGATTTGCAGCAACGCGCTCCAGAATTCATGAATGTCGATGCTCGCGTGCAGCCGCAGCAACAGCGACTCGAAACGCGGATCGTCGAGTGACGGCGCCGCCGCGCGCGTGGTCCATTCACGCGCGTGCAGCGCTCCTGCTGCAACAGACCGGTGTGCCCCCATGATTCTTGTCGTGCCAAGTGAGCGTGCAAAGACGCGGGCCCAACAGTGAGACCGCTCGTGTTCGCGCGATCATCCCGGCTCGGCTGTGACGCTTTTATTGCCTTCGCTATTCCGCTTTGATCAGCAGCGTGTCTGCTGCGAGTCGCCGCACGGCGACGGGCGAGGTTTTGTCAACGGTCTGCGCGAATGCAACGGGATCGGCTGCATCGAAGCTGCCGCGCACTGGCAACGTGCCCGCACGCGGATCGAGACGCAGCTGAATGCGGTTACGCAGATTGAATTCTGCGACAGCGTCCGCGAGCGTGTCGCCGGCCTTGAACATCAACTGTCGTTCGCGCCACGCGAGCGCGTAGCGAACGTCGATGCGACTTGGCGTCACCGGCCACGTCTTGGCGATCCGCAGCTGATAGTCCGCAGTAATGGGCACGCTCAAGCCCGAGGGTTCGTCGTCGCTCGCTCGCGACGTCGCGGTACTCGGCGTTACGCGCACCGTGCCTTCGCGTACCGTTACGATCACCTCGTCCTTGCGGCTCGATACGGCAAACTCGGTGCCCACCGCTTGCACTGCATACGCATTCGCCTGCACCAGGAACGGACGCGACGCATCCTTCGCAACCTTGAAATAAGCCTCGCCACGCACTAACGCGATCGCGCGTCGTTTGTCGCCGATGTCCAGAGTCAGCCGCGTGTTCGGGCCGAGTTGCAACTCGCTGCCGTCTGCGAGATTGACTGCCTGCCACTCGCCCAGAGCTGTCTCGATCGAATGCTCGCGCCACGCAGTGCCTATGCCAAGAGACAGCAGCGTTGCGACTGCAAGCACCGCGATCGCGGCAGCGATCTTCCATCGCAGCGACCCGAGGGTGCGCTTGGTGGAGTGTTGACTCTCGCCCGCAAACAACGGCACGACATTCGAAGGATCTTCGCCGGTCAGCACGAAGTTAAGCTGCGCGCTGCGCACATTGCCATCGATGCTGGCGATCCGCAGATACTCGGCGACGTGGACTTGCGATTGCTTGAGCCAACGCAGAAAGCGCTGCCGCTCATCGAAGGGAACGTCGGGATCCTGCATGCGCGCGAACCACTCAGCAGCTTCCTGGCTGATCAACTCGCGCTTCCTTTTGTCGCGACGATCCGAGTCGCGATGATCTGCGTCCTTCATGACTGTCGGCAGCGCCGCGCACAGGCGACGCAGCCGTCTCTTCCTGCTCCCGCCGAGCGGGGTCCCTTATGCCATACGATCGGGTGGGGCAGCAATTACAGCCCCGGGGAGACTACGTATTGTTGGCAGTCAGAATGGCTTGCCCGGAGCAGGCGATTCCGCCGATCCGGCGCGTCGCGAAACGATCCGCAGCGTGTCACCAGTGCGGACCAGCTCGACGTCTTCGCTGGCGCCGACGATCGTCCTGGCAAAGGTCTCCGGATCGCTGGCGTCGAAGATGCAGCACAAGTGCAAATCGGCAACGCCTGCATCCTCGATCACGATCTGCAGCCGGTTGCGACGATTGAATTCCCGCACCGCCTCCGCGACGGTTTCCTGCTGCAGACTCAACTGACCGCTGGCCCAGGCGAGTTCGGTCAGCGCGTCGACCTTCTCCTTCCGCAGCGGAATGGCCGGAGCGTTGAGCGCAATCTCGACGCCCTCGTCTTTCTCGAGCGCGGTCGCGACTCGCAGATCGACGTCGTGCTCCAACAGCGGAGCTTGCCCGCCCTGAACGACGGCGACCTTACCCTCTGCGACCGTCACGCGGACGCTGTCATCGGTGTGGTCGACACCGAAGCGCGTGCCGACTGCGCGAGCGAAGACGCCGGCGGCATCGACGATGAACGGGCGCGAAGCATCCTTCGACACCTCGAACATGGTCTCGCCGCGCTGCAAGTGGACGCGGCGAAAGCCGTCGCTGAATTCGACCCGCAACAGCGTGTTCGGCCCCACGCTCAGGCGGCTGCCGTCCGCGAGCTGCACCCGGCGCCACTCGCCGATGCGCGTTTCGATCGTATTGCTCGACAGCGCCATGTAGCCGATCACGCCGATGAGCGCGAGACAGCAGGCCGCTGCCAGAACCATGAACCTGCGAGGCACGAAAGTGCGCAGCCGCTCGGCCGCCTCCTCGCTCGGCGCCAGCCCACGCTGCATGAGCGGAATGACGTTGGACGCCACGTCGTCGGGCAGCAGTGTCGGCACCTTGGCGCGCTTGACGCGGCCATACAGCTGACACAGCCGCATGAACTCGGCGATGTGGCTCGGCGCCTGCTTGAGCCAGCGCACGAACTTGCGGCGGTCGGCCATCGTGAGGTCACGATCCCGCAGCCGGATGAACCACTCCGCAGCCTGGTCGCTGACCGACTGCTGGAGACCTTCGTCATGCTCCTTCATTGCCATATCACCTATTCTCCATGTCGCCGAGGTCATCCTGCTTGAGTTGCATGCGCAACTGGCTATAAGCGCGCGTGAGGTCTCGCAGGATCACTCGGTAGGTCAGTCCCTGGCGTTCCGCAATCTGCTTGTACGTGAGCCCTTCGTTCACGTGCAGCAGCAGGACCTCCCGCTGCCGCCTGGGCAGCTTGTTCACTGCCTCTTGCATGTGTTTGTTGGCCACCTCGCGGGCAATGGTGTTCTCGGGTTCGTCGTTGAATTCGACCTGCAGGTCTTCGAGCCAGCTGTCGTCGTGCGGCTTGCGATGGCGCGCGCGCTCCTGCCACTCGTTGGCGACGTTGGCGGCGATCCGGAAGAGATAGCCCTGCGGGTTGTCGATAGCCACGTCATCGCTATACCGCAACAGGCGCAGAAAAACCTCCTGGGCGAGATCGTCCAGGTCCGCGGTAGGCACGGAGGAACGGTGCGACAGCCACTGACGGATCGGCTTGCGCCAGCGCTTGAACCAGGTGACCAGCCGGGTATTGCGCGGATCGTTCTCTGGATCAGGGCTGTTCTGGCGCGAGACGGCGGCCGGCTCGCTCGCCGGGTCGGTCTCGTCTTCGTCGTTCTGCCTGCGATCGATCACTAACAGCCTGCCGCTCGGGGTCTAAATCTGACTCTCTCAGATCTAGACCGGCCCAGGCGACGGGGTCAGCTCCCTGAACGGCCCTCTGCGCAGGCGGGCGCACTGCACCGCAGGCGGCGACAGCTACCAGTCAGCAGTCGTGAACGGCCTCAGCAGCAGCTCTTTGGAGATCGTGGCGACCTGCTTGAAGCGCTCTTCGTGATAGGCCTTCAGCGCCTGACGCAGCGGCGCCGGCTCATCGGCTGCTGCCAGCTCTGCGAGGCGCCCGACTTCGACGAACACGTTCGGGACGATCTCGCATTCCAGGACCCGCGCGTGATGCAGGCGATCGTTCATGTTGCGGATGATCTCGACGAACTCACTCACCCCTGAGCGCGTCGCGATCTGCAGGAACAGCTCGCCGGTCTGGCGAGCCAACTGCTCGGCGTTACGCTCCTGAACCGGGACTTCCTCGGTCGCCGTCGGCGTCGCAGGCGGCTGCGCAGGCTGCTCCGGCCAGCGTCCGACGGCTGCATCCAGGATCGTCTGGTTCACGGAGTACAGACCGAAGATGTCGTCCTCCGACGGCGTGCGCGCGAAGAACCCGCGCTTCGGTACGGACATGATCATGCGCTCCGCCGCGAGGCGGGTAAGCGCCTCACGCACCGGCGTCGTGCTGACGCCGAGCTCATCGGCGAGCACGCCGATCTGCAGGAGCTGCCCCGGCACGAGTGTCTGCGCGAGCAGCCAGTTCTTGATGCGTTCGTAGACGGCACCTTCTGTCATGGGGTCCTCGTCGCTCTTTCTGGAAGCTTCATTGCCCAGCTGAAGCGGAGTCCGTCGCTTCAAAGAGATGTGTGCCAGTGTGTTCATGCGTTCACTCTTGCTCGCGTCGATGCACGACGCGTCCCCGGTTACAAGCGCGGCAGGAATCGGCAGGCGACGACGGGAGCCTTCCCCATTAGATAAGTGATGGTCACGACGGCTCCCCTCCCTGGTGCCGGCAAGACTGACTTAATTCCCCCAGCGGCGGAATTGAGCTGATCGGATCAGTACAGGCTGTGAGGGCAAGCCCGGCTAGGATCGCTTGGCCTGACGGGGCTCGTCGTCGTCGTCGTCCGCAGTGGAACGGATGACATCGCCGAAGGCGATCTGGCGACTGACGAGCGCGTGCACGATGGCCTGGACGCGCGTGGCCACGCTGAGCCGCCGCTTCGCATGCTCGATGTGATTGTGCACGGTCCGCTCGCTGATCCCGAGAATGCGACCCGCGACCCAGTCGCTCTTGCCTTGCGCTGCCAGCTCCAGGCATTGGCGTTCGCGCCGGGTCAGACCGCGCGGCACGCTGTCGCCGGGTTTCGCTTCCGCGTCCCGACTCAGCGCCGAGTACATGTAACAAGCCATGAGTTGCACGGCGAGATAGCTCTCGTTCGCCACCGCGGCGGAATCCGGCACGACCGAGCACGACGCGCGGAACGCACTCGTCGGACGCGGCGTGTGAATCGGCACTGTGTAGCCGTGCTCGATGCCGAAGCGTCGCGCCTCTTCCATCATCTCCAACTGCGGCGCCGTCAACTCGGCGCGAAATTCCTCAGCATCCCAGAAGAACGGCGTGAGCGAGCGATTGGCGTAATGGAAAACGGGATCGATGTAGTAGAAGTCGAGCTCGCTGAACGCGCGCACCCACTCCGCCGGATAATTGTGCAGCGCCACCGCGCCGCGCGGCGGCCGCAACAGGTCGACGTGCGAGCAGCAGGAGAAAAAGCGAAATCCGAATTCATCGAGCGCGCGCTGGAACACTGTCGCCAGCTCGCTGGCCGGCATGCCACGCCGACTTTGCTCGATGAAGGAATGTGCACGATCGAGTTGATTCACATCCGCGTCCTTTTCGGATTCCCTTGTCGCGCGGCCCCCATGATCTTCATGAGGCCGCGCGCGAGCTCTAACCGACAACGCCGTTTCCGTACGGACCGGGACACCCGCTGAGTTGCCGACGAAGTTTTCTACCAGATCACGGACCGCGCTCGCTGAGACATTTCGGCAAAAATGTCCGGCAGGAGAATAAATACGGACTGGTCATTAACCCGGGCATTATCCCCAGCGCAACTGTCGGCGACAGAAGACGAGCACCGGCAGGCTGTCGGTGCAATCTGTCAAATTGCAGCGAGGATGATCTTGCCCATGTGCTCGCTGCTTTCCATGCGTGCGTGCGCTTTGCTGGCTTCAGCAAGTGCGAACACCGAGTCGACCACCGGACGAATGCGGCCCGCGGTCAACAACGGCCAGATCTCTTTGAGCAACTGATCGCGCATCGCACGTTTGAATTCCGCGGAGCGTGGTCGCAGCGTCGAACCGGTAACGAGCAGCCGCTGCTGCATGATCCGCATGACGTCGATCTCGCCCTTTGCGCCGCCTTGTGTCGCGATCATGACGAGCCTGCCTTCCGTCGCGAGCACCTGCAGATTGCGCGCAACGTAGCTGCCGCCGACCATGTCGAGTACGACGTCGACGCCGCGCCCGGCGGTTTCCTTGGCGATCTCGGCAACGAAATCTTCGCTCTTGTAGTCGATCGCGCGGCGCGCGCCGAGGCTTTCGCAGAAGCGGCATTTGTCGGCCGAGCCCGCAGTGGCGAACACCGTGTTGCCGCGCGCGGCAGCGAGTTGAATCGCAGTGACGCCGATGCCACTCGAGCCACCGTGCACCAGCAGCGTCTCGCCCGGCTGCAGACGGCCGAACACGAAGACGTTGCTCCACACCGTGAACATCGCTTCCGGAAGCGCTGCGGCCTGAATCATGTCGAGCGAGCCCGGAATCGGTAATACCTGGCCGGCGTCGACGCGGCAGTACTCCGCGTAACCGCCGCCCGCGAGTAACGCGCACACTGAATCCCCGACTTTGAACTCCGTAACGCTGTCACCGAGCGCGGCGATCGTGCCGGAGACTTCGAGTCCCGGATACGACGGCGCACCGGCAGGCGACGGATAGAAACCGCGACGCTGCAGAACGTCTGCGCGATTCAGTCCGGCTGCGGCGACTTTGATCAACACTTCGCCGCGACCCGGCTCCGGCACCGGACGCTCCGCAATCACGAGCGCTTCCGGTCCGCCCGGCTGCGGCACGTCGATGACCTTCATCACCTTCGGTACGTTCGACATCAGTTCTTCGCCACGCCTTCGCCCTTCATCGCTTCGAGCGCCTCGAGATCGAGATCGGCGAGTGCCGCTTTCAGATCGTCGATGCTGTCGGCCTGGCCCTCGATTTTCACCGTGAAGCGATCGCCGAGCACCATGGCGTACTCGCCACGCGAGCTGCCGCGATCCCATTGCTCATGCACCAGCCGGCCGTCGGCGCGATAGGTCTTGTCGTAGCCGTTCGAGCTTTCGTTCTCGCCTTCGATGCCTGCCCAGCCCGCGAGCGCGAGCAGTTCCTTCGCGCTGCCGGTGTCGGTGACTTGCAGATCCCATTGGCGGCCGTCTTCGCCCGTATACGTGGCCCGCGCCTCGGTCATCTGCATGCCCATCGCGCTGTTGCGCTGAGTGGAAAACGTCGAGCGATCGCGGCCGCCGAGCGTCTCCGGCAGAAACGGCTTGAGACGATCCGGCGTGACTGCTTCGACATTGCCGCTGCCGAGCGCCGCACCCATCATGTTCTTCATCGCGTCGGCCTGCGCTTGCTGGTCGCCGGACTTCTGCGCGGCTTCCATCTTCTTGCTGGCGTCCTCGACCTGCTTCGCGTACTGCTCGAGCTTGCCGACCGTGCTGTCCTTGTCGTACGTCGTCTCGTGCGAATCGCGCGTGGAGCTGAACATCGAGCCGCCGCGCATGAACATGCCCGTGCCCGTCACGGCGCCGACAACCGTGCCGATCAGCAGGCCTGCGACGAGTGCGACGATTACGATCACCGCGGTGTAGCTGCCGGCTCGTTCCGGCGGGCACTTCATCGTGTGCGGCAGACCGAGGTACAGCAGGTAGATGTTGTAGACGAGTGCCGCGAGCGCGATCAGCGTGCCGAGCAGCGGCAGGATGAGCGCAATGCCGGCGACGCACGATGCTGTGATCGAGTAAGTGATCGTCTTGAGCGCCTGCACCTTGTCCTTCGTGCCGCCGAAGGTCGGCGCGAGCGCATCGATGATCAGTCCCACGACATAGACCATCACCAGCGTCAGCACGTACTGCAGGACGAGCCGCGACAGCGCGAAGCCAGGCATGAAACGCGCGAGCAGCAGGAAGGTGAAGATCGGCGGAATCGCCGCGAGCCACACGATGTAGCCCTTGTAGAGATCCGCGACAGTGGTCGACTCGCCGGCAATCACCGGCCATTCGGTCTTCGGCGTCAGCAGGATGCCCTTGACGCGGGCAATGAGTTTGTTGAAGTCCACGGCAGGTCTCCCCGTTATCGTTGTCGGGACCCGCGGGATTCTACTTCTTCTTCGGCACGTACAGGTCTGTCAAGGTACCTTCGAACGACTCGGCGGCGAACATGATCGTCTCGGACAGCGTCGGGTGCGGATGGATCGTCAGGCCGAGGTCGGCCGCGTCGCTGCCCATCTCGATCGCCAGCGCCACTTCGGCGATCAGGTCGCCGGCGTTTGGGCCGACGATGCCGCCGCCGATGACGCGGCGGGTCGTCGGATCGAACAGCAGCTTGGTCATGCCATCGTCACGGCCCAGTGTTAGCGAGCGTCCGCTCGCAACCCACGGGAACGAGGCCTTCTCGTAGGCGGTGCCTTTCACCTTCGCATCGGTTTCGGTGAGCCCGACCCAGGCGACCTCGGGATCCGTGTACGCCACCGACGGAATGACGCGAGCATCGAATGCGCGCTTCTCGCCGTGCGCGACTTCGGCCGCGAGCTTGCCTTCGTGCGATGCCTTGTGCGCAAGCATCGGTTGTCCTGCGATGTCGCCGATCGCGAAGATGTGCGGCACGTTGGTGCGCATTTGCCGATCGACGGGCACGAAGCCGCGTTCGTTGACTAACACACCAGCAGCTTCCGCACCGATGTTGCGGCCGTTCGGACTGCGCCCGACAGCGATGAGGACACGGTCGTACACCTGCGGCTCCTGCGCCGGCTCGCCTTCGAACGTCACGCGCAGGCCTTCCTTCGCGGCTTCGACCTTGGTGACTTTCGTCTTCACCATGATCCGCTCGTAGCGCTTCGCAATGCGCCGCTCGAGCGGCCGGACCAGATCGCGATCGCAGCCCGGCATCAGTCCATCGGTGAGCTCGACGACACTGACCTTCACACCAAGAGCGTCGTACACCGTCGCCATTTCGAGGCCGATGATTCCGCCGCCGACGACCAGCATGCGCTGCGGCAGATCCAGCTCGAGCGCGCCGGTCGAGTCGATGATGCGCGGATCGTCCGGCAGGTTCGGCAGGCGAATCGATTCGGAGCCGGCGGCGATGATGCAGTGTGCGAAGGAGACGCGGCGCTTCGCGCCGTCACTCGTGACTTCGATCTCGTGCGGCGAAACAAATTTGCCCGTGCCGCGAATCACTTCGACTTTGCGCTGCTTCGCCAGAGTGGCGAGACCGCCGGTGAGCTTGCCCACCACCTTGTTCTTCCATTCACGCAACTTGGTCGCGTCGATCTGCGGCTTGCCGAACTGCACGCCCGCGCTGCCCATCGCTTCCGCTTCTTCGATCACCTTCGCGGCGTGCAGCAATGCTTTGGACGGAATGCAGCCGACGTTGAGACACACGCCGCCGAGCTGCGGCCAGCGCTCGATCAATGCCGTCTTCATGCCGAGGTCGGCGGCACGAAATGCGGCGGTGTAACCGCCGGGGCCGGCGCCGAGCACCACGACTTCGAAGTCGTACGAGGCGGACGACTTCGCAGGCTCAGCAGGCGTGGGAGCTTCGGCGGGCCTGGGGGCTTCGGGGGCCTTCGGAGCTTCTGCGGGCTTCGGCGCAGCAGCAGGCGCCGGCTGCTTCGGTTGCTCCGCGGCTGCAGACTGTTGCCCTTCAACTTCGATGATCGCGCTGCCCTTAGACACGCGATCGCCCTTCTTCACCACCACGGATTTCACGACGCCGGCGGCAGACGACGGCACATCCATCGTCGCCTTCTCAGTCTCGAGCGTGATCAGCGGCGTCTCGAGCTGCACCGTGTCGCCGGGCTTGACCAGCACGTCGATGACTTCGACGTCCTTGAAATCGCCGAGATCGGGAACGACTACGCGCGTCACGGCACGGCTTCCAGCAGGCCTTTGACGTCAGCGAGTCTCTCCGCGAGGAACGTGGTGAAACGCACGCCGCCGGCGCCGTCGATCACGCGGTGATCGTACGCGAGCGTGAACGGCAGGATCAGGCGCGGCACGAACTGTCCGTCCTTGTAGACCGGCCGCATGCTCGAGCGCGCCACGCCGAGAATCGCGACTTCCGGCGCATTGATGATCGGCGTGAACGAAGTGCCGCCGATGCCGCCGAGGCTCGACACCGTGAAGCTGGCGCCCTGCATTTCCAGAGCGGTCAACTTGCCGGCGCGCGCTTTCTCGGAGAGCGCCGCCAACTCGCGTGCCAGCTCGTAAACGTCCTTCTTGTCCGCGTCGCGGATCACCGGCACCACCAGGCCATTCGGCGTGTCAGCCGCGAAGCCGTGGTGCACGTACTTCTTCCAGACGAGATTCTGACCCGACGCGTCGAGCGAGCTGTTCACCATCGGGAATTCGCGCAGCGCCTTGACGCACGCGCGCAGAATGAATGCGAGCGGCGTGAGCTTCACGCCCGCCTTGCTCGCCTCGCTCTTGAGCTTGCTGCGAGTTTCTTCGAGGTCGGTGATGTCCGCCTCGTCCATCTGCCAGACGTGCGGCACGTTGAGCCAGCTCGCCTGCAGACGCGGACCGGAAATCTTCTGGATGCGGCCGAGCGGCTTGACCTCGACCTGACCGAACTTCGAGAAGTCGACGTCCGGCACTTTCGGCAGTGCGCTGCCGCCAGCCGCTGGCGCGCCGCTCTTGAGTGCCTGCTTGACCCAACCTTTCACGTCATCCGCTGTGACGCGCCCCTTCGGGCCGCTGCCTTTCACCGCGGTCAGATCGACGCCCAGCTCGCGCGCAAATTTGCGAATCGACGGGCTGGCGTGGACGGATGAGAAGTCAGTGGTGATGGCAACTGGCGCAGCGGCTGCTCGCTGTTGCGGCGCTGCCGCCGCCGTCGGTGCCGGCGCGGCGGCCGCCGGGGCCTCGGCCCTGGGCGTCGGCTGCGCTGGCGGCGTCGGCTGCGCGGCGGCGGCAGGCTTCTTCTCTTCCTTCCGGTTAGCCGCTTCCCCGCCCTCGATCTGCGCGATCACATTGCCTTTAGAAACGCGATCGCCCTTCTTGATTGCAATCGACTTCACCACGCCGGCGGCGGTCGATGGCACGTCCATCGTCGCCTTCTCGGTTTCCAGCGTGATCAGCGGCGTGTCGACGTCGATCTTGTCGCCGGGTTTCACCAGTACGTCGATGACTTCGACGTCCTTGAAATCCCCGAGGTCGGGAACCGTGATGTCTTGCGCCATAAGCCTACTGCGTGACCGGGTTCGGCCGCTCGGGATCGATGTCGAACTTCTTCATGGCCGACTTCACGGTGGCCACGTCGAGCTTGCCCTCGTCGGCGAGTGCACGCAGCGAAGCGAGCACGATGTGCTGCGCGTCGACCTCGAAGTGACGACGCAACTGCGCGCGCGAGTCGCTGCGACCGTAGCCGTCAGTGCCGAGCACGATGAAGCGCCCGGGCACCCACTGGCGGACCTGGTCCGGCACGATCTTCATGTAATCGCTTGCCGCGATGAACGGCCCCGTTCGATCGCCGAGCACCTGTCGCACGTACGGCTGCTGCGCGGGCTGATCGGGATGCAGCAAATTGCGACGCTCGACGTCGAGCGCTTCACGCCGCAGCTCTGAGTAGCTCGTGACGCTGAAGATGTCGGCGGGCACGCCGTAGTCGCGCTCGAGAATCTCGGCGGCAGTCATCACTTCACGCAGGATCGTGCCCGAGCCGAACAGGTTCACGCGCACCTTGCCGCGTCCGCCGGCGTGCAGCAGGTACATGCCTTTGAGAATCCCCTGCTCCGCGCCCTTCGGCATCCCCGGGTGCGCGTAGTTCTCGTTCATCGCAGTGATATAGAAGAAGACGTCTTCCTGCACGGCGAACATGCGACGCAGGCCGTCCTGAATGACGACCGCGAGCTCGTACGCGAATGCCGGGTCATACGCGACGCAGTTCGGTACCGTGCTCGCAAGCAGGTGACTGTGCCCATCCTGGTGCTGCAAACCTTCGCCGGCGAGTGTCGTACGGCCCGCCGTGCCGCCCACGAGGAAACCGCGCGTCTGGCTATCACCGGCAGCCCAGACGAAATCACCGACGCGCTGGAAGCCGAACATCGAGTAGTAGATGTAGAATGGCACCATGTTGGTGCCGTGATTCGCGTACGCGGTTCCGGCCGCGATGAACGAGCACAGCGCGCCGGCCTCGTTGATGCCTTCCTCGAGAATCTGGCCCTTCTTGTCTTCCTTGTAGAACATCAGCTGGTCCGCGTCCTGCGGCGTGTAGAGCTGGCCCATCGACGAATAGATGCCGACCTGGCGGAACATGCCTTCCATGCCAAAGGTACGCGCTTCGTCCGGCACGATCGGCACGACGTGCTTGCCGATGTTCTTGTCCTTCACCAGCATCTGCAGGATGCGCACGAGCGCCATCGTGGTGGAGAACTCGCGGTCGCCGGAAGACTGCAGCAGCGAGTCGAACGCTTCCAGCGACGGCACTTCGAGCGCCGGCGCCTTGGCAACGCGCTGCGGCAGATAACCGCCGAGCGTCTTGCGCCGGTCGCGCAGGTACTTCATCTCCTCGCTGTCTTCGGCCGGCTTCTTGAACGGCGCGTTCGCGATCTCCTCGTCGGAGATCTGCATGAAGATGCGATTGCGGAATTCCTTCAGCGCTTCGTCGTCGAGCTTCTTCTGCTGGTGCGTGATGTTCTGGCTCTCGCCCCAGCGACCCATCATGAAGCCCTTGACGGTCTTCGCGAGGATGACTGTGGGCTGGCCCTTGTGATTCACGGCCGCGTTATAGGCGTTCCACACCTTCTTGTAGTCGTGGCCGCCGCGGTTGAGCCGCCAGATGTCATCGTCCGACATGGTGGCGACCATCTCTTTCAGCTC
>DATJIP010000105.1:0-5049 GCA_035493235.1 Steroidobacteraceae bacterium | reverse complement strand
GCCAACATGTTCTCGGTCCAGTTCTGCGCGCCTGCTTCGTAGCTGTCGCTCAGCAATGCGCGCAGGCCGCGTCGGCCGATGAGATCTTTACCGGTCGCGCCCTCGTACATATCGAGGTAGTGCTGCAGATAGTTGCGAACGTGCGCCGGGTTGAGCTTGTCGACTTCCAGTCCCGTGGCCTCAGGACTCGCCGGCCCGTTCGTATGCCCCGTGAGCGAGTAACCCATCCGCAGCACCGTCCACGTGCCAGCAGGTGCAACCCAGTCGAGCGTGCCGTCGGGCCTGAGTTTTCCTGTGAGATCCACGACACTGTCTTTCGGCACGATCGAAGTGCGCGGCGCAACGGGCGTGTCGATCGCGTAGTAGTCGGACGCCGCGGCGAAACCCGCTTTCTCGACGAATCGGTTGACGTGCATGCGCGGATGCAGCGCCAGCTCCGTGATAGCGAGCGACGACGGTGGCGGCGGAAACTGGATCGTCACCGTGCCTTCGGCCACCGAGCGCTCGAACGGCTTGCCCGCTACGAACTCGACGCGAAACCAGCGTGCCGTGACCGGCGCAAAAGCCACCGTCCGCTGATCGGCGCGCGAAGCTGCCAACGTGGCGACGGTGCGATACGTCGTCCCGTCGTCGCTGGCTTGCAGCGTGGCATCGAACTGCGTCGGCGGCGGAAAGGCGCGACGCACCGGCAAGGTGAGCGTGGCCGAGCTCATCGTCGTCGCGCGCGGATATTCGAACTTGATCCACGTCTTGCCGTCCGCGGCGACCGGAATCTCGACGCTCTTGCTCAGATCGCCGTCGCGCAGAACGTCGCCGGCGATGACACCCTGAGCACTGCTCATCTGTGGCGCAGCGGCACGATCCGCCAGCTCGTCCTGAGGAACGGGGAATGCAAGCAGCTGGGTGTCGGCATACAACTGCGGCGACGGCTCGTCCGGACGCGCCTGAAAGACGATCTGCTGGAACGGGCCAGCCACGTTCGGTGGCTGCGGCAATGGTTCCTTACGGCGCCGACCGCCATCGAGCAGCGTCGCGCTCCACACGACCTTCTTCATCGCTTGTTGCGGAGTGACCCAGGGGCCGCCGGTTTCACTCCAACCCGCTGAAGTTGCGATAGCGAGTTCGAGATCGAGATCCGCCGCAAGCGACGCAGCGTGACGAAACGCGTCTTTCCAATCCGGCGTCATGAACGGCAGCCGCTTCTCGACAACCTGCGGCGTCCCGAGCGACGCGTCGAAGTTCTGCATCCCTGCGATGCCGACGCGCTTCATCCAGCGCAGGTCTTCAGTGATGCCATCCTGCGTGATGTTGCCGTTCATCCAGTGCCACCACACGCGCGGGCGTGCGGCCGCGGGCGGATTCTGGAAACCCGCCTCTAGATCATCGGCAAACGAACAAGCCGCGACGAGCAGCAGCGCTGCGGCCGCGAGACATCTCACGCGCAGGCCGCGCGCCGCATGTCGAACCGATCCATGCACAGCTCGTGCACGCCGCTCATATCGCGCTCGACCGTCTTCGTGCTCACCCCGAGCCGGCGCGCAATCGCGCGATAGCTCAGGTGCCCTTCGACGTGCAGGTTGAACACCTCGCGATAGCGCGAAGGCAGGCGCAGGAGCGTCTGCGAGATGATCTGGCGTGCGATGTCGTGGTCGAGGATCTCCTCGACCTGCTCCTGCTCGGCGACCAGCTCCAGCGTCTCATACGGCTGGTGATGGCCGTGGCGACGCGTCTTGCGGCGGCGCATCTCATCACGCGCCAGGTTGGTCGCGATCTTGAACAGCACCGCGCGCGCCTCGCGCTCGCTGCGCCACAGGTCGCGGACGCGGAGCAACCGGATGCAGCTCTCCTGGACGATGTCCTCGGCGTCCTCGGCGGACACGAGCATGCGTTTGACGTACTTGAGCAGCGCGGCGCGGTGCAGGCCGATCAGCTCGATCAGGCGATCGCGCTGCCGCCGGTCGATCGGCGGAGCGGGTAAGTCGTCGCCCGACTCGTCTTCTATGAAGGTGAAATCGGACTGCGCTGCAGTTCTAGCGTATTGATCGTCCACAAGAGACCTCGTGAACCCCCCTGAATGTTTGTAGTTTATTGAATAATGACCGCGCTATTATTTGGCTTACGCGAATACTGCAGTCGGGGGAAGCAATGGACAGATTTCAGTGCATTCAGGCATTCGTGCGCGTGGCGGAGACGAAAAGCTTTGTCGAGGCCGCCCGGCAGCTGCACGTCACTGCCTCTGTCATCACGAGTCGCGTCAAACAACTCGAGGATTACCTGCAGACGCCGCTGTTTCACCGCTCGACGCGCGCGGTGACGCTCTCCGAGGCTGGCGGAAATTTCTTCGAGGAATGCTCCGACATCGTCTCGCGCATGGACTCGCTGATGGAGCGCATGCGCCTGATGAAAGGCACACCGACCGGCGTGTTGCGTCTGCAGGTGTTACCGGGCTTCGCGCTCGGACATCTCGGCTCAGCGCTGAAAGATTTCAGCGCGCAGTACCCGCACATCGAGCTCGACATCACGGTTAGCGACGTGCCGGTGAATCCGATCGACAAGGGCTACGACGTCGCGCTGCAGATCTTCCGGCCGAACGCCGAGATCCTGGTCGAGCGCTCGCTGTTTCGCGTGCGTCGCGTGTTCTGCGCATCGCCTGCTTACATCGAGCAGTTTGGCATGCCAACCGAGCCGAATCAGTTGTTGCATCATCGGCTCGGCCTCTACTCCGCATATCCGACGCGCGATCGCTGGACGTTCAAGCGCAAGAACGAGGAAGTGTCGCTGGTGCTGCCCGCGGCGCTGCGCACGAACTCCGTGCACATGCTGCGCGACTTCGCACTCAGCGGCGGCGGCGTGACGTGCGTGCCGACACTCGTGTGCGGCGAAGACCTGATGAATGGAAGACTGATCCCGGTGCTCGGCGAGTATCACGTGCCGCCACTCGAGCTGCTCGCGATCTATCCGGCGACGCACCGCCGAGCGCTGAAGGTGAAACTGTTCGTCGACTTCATCGCGCAGCGCTTTTCGGGCGTGCCCGAATGGGACCGGTCGCTGGGCCCGCTGGGCGCAGTGGTGGACTTACAGAGTCCCGGTGCCGGAGAACGCGATGAAGCGGCCGGCGGTCACTACGCCCACCCAGAACAGTAGCGAGATCGCGGAGATGACTTTGGCGAGCCGCGAAGCGTCCGCGTCCGGGCCCCACTCGTCCACGTGCTTCAGCACCACGAGCCAGAACCACAGCGCATTCAAGCCGGCCAGCATGATCAGCACCATCTTCAGCCGGAACGCGCCCACGATCCAATAGCTGTCCGGATCGGAGCAGACGAACCCCACGCCGGTCGCCACGTTGAGCGCGAAGCCGAAGAAGGCCAGCGGCAGCATGCGATGCAGCGGGCCGATCGGCAGGCCTTTGAAGAAGCCGAGCACGCGCAGGTCGATGACGCCGATCGTGCCGAGCAGCAGCGACATGCCGACGAAGTGCAGGCCTTCGCAGGTCGGGAACAGCCAGGGCACATCACGCATGATGTGGCCGAGCCACGAATCATGAAGCGCATCGAGATAAGGGTGCACGTTCACGTCTTGTTTCCGTGGGTCAGGCTTCAGCCTGACATCATTCGTAAGCCATGTAGCGACCGAGACCGATCGCTGCAATCCAGATGAAGATCGACAAGGCCGCGAGCGCCTTCGCGACCGGCGGGGACTGCAGCTTGGTGGGTGCAGCAGCGCCTGCTTCAGCAGCCTCGAAGCTGCTGGTGTGATCGAGCACCGACTTGCTCATCATTGCCGCCAGGACGGTGCCGATGACGATGCTCGACAGCTTCAGCTGGAACGTCGGGCTGTGTGCGAATTTCACTGCGTCGGCGGCGAACAGCAGCGTGCCGGAGGTCGCGTTCACCGCAAAGGCGGTCCACACGATCGTCATGAGGCGCTTGATCGGCAGCAGCGGAATCGAGCGCGCCACGCCCAGCACGCGCAGGTCGATCATGACGATCGTGCCGACCAGCATTGCCAGACCCAGCGAATGCAGCGTCAGCAGGATGGGATAGCCCCACTCCGAAACCAGCAGCCATTGCGAGAAGGCCGTGTTCTGCAGTGCTTCGAGCACGTGCGTCGATCTCCGCGTGCGATGTAACAGTACAAACGTTGCGGAGGCGCAGCGTCGACAAAAATTAAGCGGTCGTCATGGAGACGGCGTGTTCTCCGGCGTCACCTTGCGCTCGACGTCGTGGTACAGGACCTTGCCGTCGGCAGTCTTCGCATACTTCACCGAGCCGGCCTTGGAGCCGTCCTTCATCGGATTGCCTACGACGGTGATCTTGTCGCCCGCCTTGAAGGTCAGCTTGGTCCAGCCCTGGCGCGAAGCGATGTTCGGGCCGGCGCTCTCGAAGTCCCACGTGCCGACGGTGCGCGCGTCCTTCGTGCCCTTCGGCACCTGCACGATGATGTGGATGTGCGGCTGACGCCAGTGGTACTCCACTACCGTGCCCGTCCAGGTCCAGATCTGGGTCTGATCGAACATCGCGAACGAGTGATGTGCCCACACCGACATGACCGGCGCTGCGAGGGCGAGAGCTCCTACGGCCAGGGCCAGGGAAAACCGCTTCATGACTTCACTCCTCTCACCAACCGATGCTGCGCTGGTACTTCAGGGCGCGGGCGGGCTCGCGAGCCGGATCGCCGACGGGCGCGCCTTCGCATTCGACGTAGAACAAGGGATTCTCGATGCGCCGTGCAGCTTTGTGTATGGCCGCGAAGTCGAGAATGCCGTCGCCGCAGGTCGCAGCCTTGCCTGCCTTGTCGACGTCTTTCAGATGGAAACTGGTGACACGCTGCCGATGCTTGTCGATGACCTCGACTGGATCCGCACCGCCGGCCGCGACCCACGCGACGTCGAGCTCGAAGCGGATCGCAGGATCGGTGTTCGCGACCATGACATCGAAGGGACGCTGTCCGTCGATGGGTTTGAAGTCCGGCGCGTGCGTGTGATACGAGAACTTCACGCCGGCGGCTCGCGCGATGTCATTCGCCTTGTTCATCGCGTCGCACATGCGT
>DATJIP010000104.1:0-4459 GCA_035493235.1 Steroidobacteraceae bacterium | reverse complement strand
GATGGACGCAGGCGCAGAGGCCACGGTGTTCGAGCATTTCCGCACGCTCACGCGCGGCAAGATTGCGATTCTGATCTCGCATCGATTCTCGACAGTGCGGATGGCGGACCAGATCGTCGTGATCCAGGAGGGTCGCATCGTGGAGCGCGGCAGTCATGAGGAGCTGATGCGCGTGAACGGGCACTACGCGCATCTGTTTTCGTTGCAGGCGAAGGGATATCGCTAGCCGGCTCAGAGGTGGCCGTACTCGAGCTTGTGGACGATGAAGGGAAGGACGAACACGAGAGCGACGAGGAGCGCCGCAGCTACGTACACAGCGGCGCGCTGCGCACGCGGCAAAGCATCGAAATCGCGCGCGTACTTCTCCGGGCGATAGCTCGACAGGATTTTTTCGTTC
This sequence comes from Steroidobacteraceae bacterium, assembly GCA_035493235.1. GTDB lineage: Bacteria > Pseudomonadota > Gammaproteobacteria > Steroidobacterales > Steroidobacteraceae > Steroidobacter. The sequence continues at coordinate 4,062 of DATJIP010000104.1, read as the reverse complement.
AGGACCAGGAGCGGGAGGACGACCAGCGCCGCAGCCACGTAATTATTGAGAAGGATAAAGTTGGCGTCGAGGATCCAGACGAGGACCATGATGAGCGGGATCGTCTGCAGCCACAGCAGCAGTGCACGGAACTTCCATTCGGTGAAAGCTTCTGAGCTTCGCCAGCTGACTAGTCGACGCAGTGCCAGCAACAGATAACTGAGCCACCGCATCTGAGCACATACCCTCGTGCTCGTAGCGCCTACGCCGAAGCTCGCATCCCGCTTGCAATGCTCTCGCGCAGCAACTTGCCGAGGATCGCCACGCCCTTGCGGATCTTCTCCGGCGGCACCGTCACGAACGACAGGCGCAGAGTGTTCAGCTGCGGCTCGTTTGCGAAGAACGGTCCGCCCGGCACGAATGCGACGTTCTGCGCGATCGCCTGATCGAGCAGCTTGAAGCTGTCGACGCCCGATGGCAGCTGCACCCAGATGAACATGCCGCCTTGCGGCGCATTCCACGTCACGCTCGACGGGAAGTGTTCCTTGAGCGCGTCGAGCATCACCTTGCAACGCTCGCCGTAGAGCGAACGGATCGTCGGGATGTGCGTGTCGAGGAAGCCGTCCTTCACCGTCTCGTAGACGATGCGCTGAGTGAAGCTCGGCGTGTGCAGATCGGCGGCCTGCTTCGCCTGCACCAGCTTGCGATGCACGGCCTGCGGCGCGATCAGATAACCGACGCGCAATCCCGGCGCGAGCACCTTCGAGAACGAGCCCATGTGCACGACCTGGTCGGGCAGCATCGACAACAAAGTCGGCAGCGCATCGCCGGAGTACGACAGCGCGGCGTACGGATCGTCTTCAAGCACGAGCAGGCCCGACTGCTTCGCGATCTTCGCGAGCTCCTGGCGACGCGCGAGCCCCATGCGACGGCCGGTCGGGTTCTGGAAATTCGGCAGCACGTACAGGAAGCGCGCGCCGTCAGTCACCTTCGCGGTGAGCGCGGAAGGCACGAGCCCTTCTTCATCGGACGTCACCGAAACGTAGTTCGGCTCGAACAGGGAGAACGCCTGCAGCGCGCCGAGATACGTCGGCGTCTCCACCAGCACCTTGCTGCCGGAATCGATCAGCGTCTTGCCGAGCAGGTCGAGGGCCTGCTGCGAGCCGGTCGTCACGAGCACGTTCTGTGGATCGATGCGTGCCGACGGCGTCGAGTAACGCTCCGCGATCCACTCGCGCAGCTTCAAGTAACCTTCGGTCGGGCCGTACTGCAATGCCGGCGACGGATCGTTCGTCAGCACCTCGGCCGCCTTGGCACGCAGGCGCTCGACCGGGAACGTGTCCGGCGAAGGCAAGCCGCCGGCGAACGAAATGACCTCCGGCCGCTCGGTGACCTTCAGGATCTCGCGGATGGCGGAGCTCGTCAGCTTCTGCGCCCGTTGCGACAGCGTCCACGACATAAGGGAACGACCTCGGGTGATTGAGCCGGCGGATTGTACGGCCGAACCCGGGGAAAGCGCAGTCGCAGAATTCCCGGGGCCGAGCCAATACAGTGAACAAGACAGCGTAGACTTTCCAACGCCCCCTGATCCCAACCCCGAGGACGCGCCATCCGACTCGCCTCCCAGCGCCTGCGCCAGCAGCGCATCGGTCATAATCCGTTCGCCAGTGCCGCGGAAACCGTTCGCTGGTTCGGCGCCGTCCAGGCGCAGGACTACCTCGGCTCACTGTGGGCCGTCGGCTTGCGCACGCGCGGGGCGACCGAAAACTCCATCGAACAAGCCATCGGCGAACGCACGATCGTTCGCACCTGGCCGTTGCGCGGCACGCTGCACTTCGTCGCAGCCGAAGACGCGCGCTGGATGCTCGATCTCTGCGGACCGCGCACGCTGGCGCGCAATACAGCAAGACTCAAACGGGAATTCGGCATCGACAGCCGCGTCGTCGCAAGCAGTCGGAAAGCACTGAGCGACGCACTGCGCGGCGGCAATTGTCTGTCACGAGCCGAGGTGTACCGCCGACTCGAAGCCGCGGGCATCGCGACGAAGGCGAGTCGCGGTCTGCATCTGCTGTGGTGGCTCGCTCATGAAGGACTCATCTGCGTCGGCCCACGCGCAGGCAAACAGCAGACGTTCGTGCTGATGGATGAGTGGCTGCCGGCAGCGACGCCGCGATCGCGCGAGGAATCGCTCGCGGAGCTGGCGCGTCGTTACTTCACCAGTCATGGTCCCGCGACCGTTCGCGACTTCGCGTGGTGGTCGGGGCTCACTGCGACCGAAGCGGCGAGTGCGCTGGAGATGGTCGCAAGAGAATTGATGACCGAGACGATCGAGGATCAAACCTATTGGCAAGCGCCAATCGCGGCGACGACACGAGCCGCGCGCAGCTGCCACCTCCTGCCTGCATACGATGAGTACACGGTGGCGTACCAGGATCGCAGCGCCATCATGACGAGCAGAGTTGCTGCCCGCGCCGATTCGGGTCACGGCATTTTCTATCCGCCGATCGTGATCGACGGTCAGGTCGCGGGGACCTGGTCGAGAGTGCTGAAGAAGGATGCCGTCGCGATTACTTGCCGGCTCTTCGCGCCGCTCGATCGCCGGCAGCAACAGGCGCTCGCGGCGGCGGCGCAGCGCTACGCGAAGTTTCTCGGCCTGAAGCAGTGGCGGGTTCTTCCTTCGCGGCCTCGCGGCGCAGCCAGTCGATGAACGTTGCGGCGGCTGGCGTCGGACGACGGTGCGCCGGATGCACGACGTAGTACGAGAAGCGCGCCTTCAGCGTCGGTCCCGGGAGCTGCATCAGCTCGCCGCGCTCGAGGTACGGCGCAGCGATGTGCTTGCGTGCCAGCGCGACGCCGAGACCGTAAACGGCGGCGAGCATTGCATCGGTCGAGTCGGTGAACGAATGCGCAGCGGGCAGGTTCGCGCGCCGTACATCGGCTGCGCGAAACCAATCCGGCCAGCCTTGCAGTCCGACATCCGAGATCAAGGGTAACCGCGGGATGTGCGCAGCCTTCATCACCTGGCGCACGCCCGCCAACTTCGGCGACGCGACCGGGAACAGCGCATCGTCCATCAGGAAGTGCGCGGTGAGTCCCGGCCACGGTCCCGGCCCGTGGCGGATGCCGACGTCCGGGCCGGCATCGTCGAAGCGCACGAGCGCAGTCGAGGTCTCGAAGTCCAGTTGCACGTTCGGATGAGCCGCGGTGAAGCTCGACAGGCGCGGAATGAGCCAGCAATACGCGAGCGAGTGCAGCGTCGTTACCCGAACTCGGGCAATTTCCTTGTCGTGGCTCAGCAGCGAGCCGGATACTGCGTCGAGGTCGGCCAGCGCGACGTTGGTCGCATCGGCCAGCGCGCGGCCCTGGGCCGTCAGCTCTACTCCGCGGGCATGCCGTTGAAACAGCGTGACACCGAGTGTCGATTCCAGCCGCCGTACGTGATGGCTGACAGCGCTCGCAGTGAGGTGCAACTCCTCCGCGGCGTGCGCGAAGTTCTGGTGGCGCGCGGCGGCCGCGAACACTGCGAAGGCAGGCAGTACGGTGGGGCGGATCGGCATGAGTCACGAGCCATATTTGTGACTGGCGCAAGCAGTATGCGCTTGCAGACGGCGCGATTACAGAGAAAATGCCCCAGCCAGCAGCTAGATTTGTGGCACTGAGGTTCGCGACATGTCTCAAGCCGAAGCCCCTGCAACCACGGTGAACTCGGGTACCGCCGCGCCCGAAGCCGCTCGCTGGCTGACGCCGCTCGAGCTCACGATCCTCGGCGCCATCTGGGGCGCCTCGTTTCTGTTCATGCGCGTATCGGCGCGCGAGTTCGGGGCACTGCCGCTGGTTGAGATCCGCCTGGCCCTGGGCGCGCTGATCCTGTTGCCGATCCTCTGGAAGGGCTACACGCACTTCAATCGCAAGCACGTGCTGCCGCTGATCTTCGTCTCGGCGATCAACACGGCGATTCCCTTCTCGTTGTTCGCCTGGGCGGCGCAGCGCGCGCCCGCCGGTATCGGTGCGATCACGAATGCGACTGCCGTGATGTGGACGGCGCTTGTTGCTTTCTTGGTCTTCAAGGAGCAGATCAGCAAG
>DATJIP010000103.1:0-62146 GCA_035493235.1 Steroidobacteraceae bacterium | reverse complement strand
TGTGGGTCAGGCTTCAGCCTGACTTCTGTCTCGGCACGAAGAAGAAGTCGCCGACCTCGTGGCCAGCGCCCTTGATCGACTTGAACTCCGGCGTCTGCACGAACTTGTTCTTCGCGGCCGCGACTTCCACACGCTTGCGGATGCGGCTGAACAGCTCGGGGCTCGACAGGATGCCCTGGTTCGCCTCCAGCTCGTCGAGGAATGCGCGCGCGAAGACCGAGTTGCCGCCGCTGCCTTCATCCAGCACCGGCTTATCGCCGCCCGACGACAGCAGCAGGCGCGAGCGCTTCGGCAGCTTGTACTTGATGTACTCCTTCGAGTACGAAACCTTGTCGTTCAGGAACAGGTAGCTCGGATCCGTGGACAGCAGGCCCGAGTAGCACGAGTCCGCCACCACGAGCACGCGCTTGGCCGTAAGCCGGCCGAGATGCCCGGTGATCTGCTCGTTCGGTACCCAGAAGCGATCCTCGGGCGGCGCGTCCGCGTTCACCGGGAGCCAGTAGCCGCTCTCCATCGCGCCGGCACCGCTCTTCAGGCGGGCGCCGTGGCCCGCATAATAGATCAGCACGTTGTCCTCGGGCTTGAGGACCGCGTTCAGATCGTTGATGGTCTTGAGCATCGTGATGTCGTTGGCATCGTCGAGGATCTGCACGGTGAAGCCGTACTTGTCCGCGAGGATGCGAGCGGCACGCGCCGCGTCGTACTTCGGCGTCTGCAGGCTCTCGATCTGCTGGTAGTTCTGGTTGCCGATCACGATCGCGTAGTAGCGCCCGAAGTTCATGCCCGAGAGCGTGCGCTCGTCGGCGGTCGGCGGAATCGGCGTCAACTCGGTCGTGCCCGAAGGCGTGCGCGTCTTCGGAATGCCGGCGAGGCGTTCGGTGCTCTTGCTGCGCTCGGCTTCCAGCTGCGCGATCCACTTCTTGAGCGCGTCCACTTCCTTGCTGTTATCGGCCGTTTTCTCGCCGGCCGGCTGCTTGGCGAGCTTGTCCTGCATGTCCTTCAACTGCTTCTGCAACAGGTTGAGCTGCGAGTTCTTCTCCGAGATCGCTTCTTCGAGCTGCTTGCGCAGCTCATCCTGCTCGCGCTGCGCGGCGGACGCGAAGATGATGTTGTCCTCTTTGATGCCCCACGCCTGTCGATACAGGTTCAGCGCCTTGAGCTGATCCTGCTCCACACCGAGCCCTTGTTCGTACATCGTGCCCAGGTTGAACAGCGCGCGTGAATAGCCCTTGTCTGAGGCCTTCTGATACCACTGCGCCGCCTGCACGTAGTCCGGCGGCACGCCCATACCGCGCTCGTAGATCTCGCCGACGTTGGTCATCGCTTCCGGATCGCCGCCCTGCGCGGTCTCCATCCAGATGCGCAGCGCCTGCTTGATGTCGGCGCGATCGTAGGCGACGTACTCGCCGCCGCGAATCGTGCACTCGGCCGTAGTCGTGCGGATCGGCCGCCGCTGCGAGAGGAACGTGCTGTTGCCGAGCTGGCGCACCTGGCCCGGCAACAGGCAGTCGACGATCTCCACATCGGAGCGCTTCACCATGCCTTTGGTGGCCGCGGCCTTGTCGTCCGACGCCGCCGAAGCGACCACGAGCGCCGCCGGTGCGAGCACCAGCACGACGCGGCCGAAGACTTGTGCGAAGCGAGTGGGTGTCATGGAGGTCATTCCTCTCAGAAGCTGCGCTGGAAGCGCAAGCCGATGCTCACGTCCTCGAAACTGATGAACTCGAAGCTCTCCAGCCGCTGATACTCGATATAGCCGGAGATGCCGTGCTTGAACTGCGCCGAGAAGCCGCCGGCCAACCGCCAGTACGACGTATCGGGATTGTCCGTCGCGACCAGCACCGGGGGCGTGCTCGCTGCATTCGGATCGTTGACGAAGCGCACGCCGAATACGTCGACGTCGTCCTCGAACTCCCGGACGTAATCCACGCGCAGATGCGGTAACAATACACCCCACGACACGTTCCACGCGTACGTGAGTCGCAATCCGGCGTTGCCGGTCATCGACTTGAACTTCTGTTCGTCATAAATCAGGTTCAGACCGCCGGCGCCGCCTTCGGTGAAGCCGTCGATGGTCGTGTCGATATAGAAGAAGCCGACGTTAGGTGAAATCGTCAGCCCGCCGGCCAGGAAGTCGTAACCGGCCGAGAGACCGCCGCTCAACGTCGTGCCGTCGGTGTCGCCCGTGGCGTCGACGTCCACCAGTCCGAGGCCGTCGACGTAGGTGATGTTGCGGAACGCGTCGTAGCTCGAGTTCTGGTAGTTGAAGATACCGTCGAAGTAGAAATTCTTCGCGGCATACGCCGAGCCGTACACCGACAGCGAGTACGAGTCGGTGTCGAGCTTGCCGTCGTCGGACTTGAAGTCGACGCTGGACGAGCCGTACGAGATCGCTCCGCCGATCACCGCCTTGTCGGACAAGCGATAGTCGACGCCGCCGACGAACGCCCACTGATCGGCGTCGAACGCGGGGCTGGTCGGGCTGCTGTCCTTCTTGCCGAAGCTGAAGTTACCGCGCGCCCACAGGCCCCACTTGTCGGAGAGCAGGCCGCCCGGCTCGTCGGCCGAGCTGCCGTCGGAGCTGGCGCCGCCGCCGAAGAACTGCTTCGCCATGTCTTCGAGCTGCGCCAGCGGCACCATCTTGCCGTCGACGATGATGTTCAACCCGGCGAGGCTGAGACCCCTGGCGCCGCCGCGTAGCGCGATGAGTCGATCCATGATGCTCGCGTACTGCGTGTTCGCGAACAGCAGCGTCTGCGTGCGCGCCGCGGAGAAGTCGTCCGGGATCATCTCCTCGATCGCTTCGACCTGGTTCGCAGTCGTGTTGTTGATGCGCAGGCCGTTGCACTTGTTCAGCAGATCGGATTGATCGGCACTGAGCGGCGATTCGTTGTTCGAGAGCGCCGTCAGCGCGTCACACATGCCGTCGAGCTTGTTGGCCATGCGCTGCTGGTTCGGCGTCAGGTTCGGAATCTCCGACAGGATCGTCGCGGGCGACGGCGCTGCGACCGAGATCAACACGGCATCGGTCGCGATATTGCCGTCGTTGTCCGTGACCAGCAGGTGCACATCGTTGTTGCCGTCGGGCAGCCGAATCGTGAGCGTCGCGCCCGTGCCGAGCTGCTCGGTCGTTTCGGCATCGACTCGCCGGCTCCACACGTACGAAGCAATGGTGCCGTCAGAGTCGGTGGAACCCGTGCCGTTGAGCGTGACGCTCTCGCCGGGCTCGCGGTCAGTGTCGGTGAGCGTCTGATCCGGTCCGGCGTTGGCCGTCGGGCCGACTGCGCTACCCGGGGCACCGACAGTGATTCGCACGCCGTCGATGCTGGTGTTGTCGTCGTTGTCGGTCACGGTGAGCGTGATGTCGTTGGCCCCGTCAGGCAGCGTGACGTTGAGCCTTGGACCTGTGCCGAGCAGTTCCGACGACTCGGCGTCGATGCGGCGGGTCCACTCGTACTGAGTGATCGTGCCGTCCGGGTCTCTCGAGGCCGAGCCGTCGAGCGTGACCGCCTCGCCTGGCTGCTGGTCGGTGTCGGCAATCGTGCGGTCGATGCCGGCATTCGCGACCGGCAGGGTCGCGGACTCGACTGTGATGATCACCTCGTCTTGCGCAGAGAACGTCTGCGGATCGCTGCTGCCATCGGTGACGAGCAACACGATGCGGTGCGTGCCCGGGCCGAGATTGACGCTCAGCGTCGGGGTCGAGGTCTCCTCGCCGAGCGAGAACTCTCCGTCCTCGAACCACTGATAAAGGAGCACAGTGCCGGGGTCCGGATCGGACGAAGCGGCGCCGTTGAGAATGACGGTCTCACCGGGGCGGCCATCCGTGTCGTTGAGGATCTGGTCCGGGCCCGCGTCGGCGGTCGGCGGATTGTTGCGGTCGTCGCAGGCCGCCTGCTCAGGTGTCGTATCGACGACATTGCCGGGCGTGTTGGTGACCGGAACGGTGATCGGGCCGGCGGTGTCGTTCGCAAGATTCGTCACGGTCAGCCTGAGCTGAAATGTCTGCCCCGGACCGACAGTGAAGTTGCCGTTGTTCGCGATCGTGATGCACACGCGCCCCGGCCCGTTGTTCGGGAACAGGGTCGGGATGAGACCCGTCGGCGCGCCGGCTTGATCGAAAATCTGCAGCCCGGTGGTTGACACCACCAACGGCGCGGAGCCGTCGATGACGCCGAGCTCGCGCAGGTTGATCGTGATTGGCAGATCGCTGATGTTCGGCATTTGCGCCGTCACGGGCGTGCCGGTGATCCGCGGCGGGGCGGCCTGCGCTGAGGGCATCAGGACAGCGAGCAATGTGCCGACGAGCGCAATAGGTAACGAGCTTGCGCGCGCAAGCCAGCGAACGAACATGGTCCTATCTCCCGGGTCTTATTGATTCGTCTGTTCGGGCTCGGCAGCCCCATCGGCGGCAGACCGAGGCTCAACAAGTATCTAAACAGGCCCGCTGAGCGAGCAGCAACGCCCGTAAGTACCAGCAGCACAGGCGAACGCGCAGAACGTGGACTGTGCCCGCGCTGGTTGACAATCGTCGTGATGCGCGTCGCAATCGTCGGCATGCACCGTTCTGCGACCCTGCTTCTGGCCTTGTTTTTGGCCGGCTGCGCTACTAACGCGATACGCATCGACAAGCTCGCAGAGTCGCTGGGAATGTCACGCAGCGTCGTGGAGGCCGGCGGCTTCCGCAGCCTCGTATACACGCATGGCGTCCCCGCGCCCCAGGATGCGCCGTTGACGATTTTCATCGAGGGCGATGGGGTGCCGTGGGTCGGTGGACGGGAGCCGAGTCTTGACCCGACAACGGCCGATCCGATCGCGCTGAAGCTGCTCGGCGTGACGCCGCCGCCCGGCGCTTATGTCACGCGCCCTTGCTACAACGATATGAGCGCGCCTCGCTGCACGCCCGAGCGTTGGACGATGGAGCGTTACTCGGACGAGATCGTGTCGAGCATGACTGAGGTCGTGCGCACGACTGCACAGCAGGCAAACGCGCGCAGCGTGCTGCTCGTCGGGTACAGCGGCGGCGGTGTGCTCGCGGTGTTGATTGCGGAGCGGCTCGATAATGTCGCGGCCGTGGTCACGGTCGGCGCGAATCTCGATATCGATGCCTGGACGCAATATCACGGCTATCTGCCGCTGACGGGATCGCTGAATCCGGCAACGAGCACGGCCGTGCATCGCTGGCCGGAGACTCATTTATATGGGGTGCACGACGAGAATGTGCCGCCGGCGACGGCCGACGCGTACTTCAAGCGCTTCCCGCAGGCGCAGCGACGGCTCGAGGCCAACGATCACGTCTGCTGCTGGGTCGAGCAATGGCCAGAGCTGTGGAAGCAGCTCGCGGTCACTTCCTCGCATTGAGCGCGACGTCGGCGAAGTCGGAGAACACGCCGTCGATGCCGAGCGCATAGAACTGCTGGTACTCGAGCTTCGGCTCGCCGCGATATTCGGGCGCGAGCGTCGCGGGCTCGCTGCGGAACGTGTACGTGTGAACGCGCAGTCCGGCGGCGTGCGCTTGCTCGATCACCGTCGTCCGCAACAACTGCGGCGCGCCGACGTCGCGCATGATCTGCCGCTTCCACGGCCCGATTGCGTTCGCATACTTCGCGATGTCTTCCAGACTCTGCGGCGCGGCGCCGCCGCGCTGGTCGCCGTACTGCGGGATCTTCACGCCGACGACGCGCTTGCCCGACGAGTCATACAGCAGCGCTCCGTCGTCGAGCAGCTGCACCAGCGGCAACTTCGTCTTCGGGCGCAGGTACTGCAGGTTCGCGCTCTCGAACGATTGGATGAACACCGGACCATCGGCCCGATCGAGCTTGCGCTTGCGTAGTGCGTCGAGCAGGCGCTCTTCGAGCGGCAGGTGGAGATCCAGGTGGAACGACGGATGCTTGGTTTCCGGATAAACGCCGATGATGCGACCGCGCTTGGCGGACTCGCGCTCGCGCAGGTCCAGGATTTCCTCGAACGTCGGAATCTCGAGCTTGCCGTCGTACTCCTTCGAGCGCGCCGGGTTCGACTGCACAGCGCGCAGTTGCTTGATCTCCGCGAGCGTGAAGTCGCTGGCGAAGAAGCCCGTGACGGATTTGCCGTCGAGCAGCTTGGTGCTGCGACGATCGGCGAACTGCGGCCGGGACTTCACGTCGGTGGTGTCGTCGAGCAGCGGCTCGTGCCGCGCGATCAAGTGACCGTCACGCGTCGCGACCAGGTCAGGCTCGATGTAGTCGGCGCCCATCTCGATCGCGAGCGTGTACGACGCGATGGTGTGCTCGGGTCGATAACCCGACGCGCCGCGATGCGCGATCACCAGCGGCGGTTTGCCATCGAGCGTGTGCCAGGTGCCTGCGGGTTGCACGGGCGCTGCGGCCTCAACCGTGGAAATGCCGAGCGCGAGCGCCAGAAGCAACAGGATGTGCAGCAGGACGGATCGATGCATTCTCGTACCTTCGGTGCATGACGCTCAGTCGACGAAGAAGTCCGGCAGGAAATCGCGATTGCCCGGGGTCACCGCGTAACGATCGAGATCCTTCACGCCCGCGCTCGCGAGCACTTCGTCGTCGATGAAGAAGTTACCGGTGCACTGGCGCGCATCGCGAGTGAGGATCGTGTATGCGGCGTCGGCCATGATCTCTGGCGTGCGGCCGAGCTTTGGATTCGCCAATGGGATGACTTGCAGCGCGGCGGTGGCAATCACTGTGCGTGGCCACAACGCGTTGACACCGATGCCGTCGTGCTTGAACTCCTCCGCCATGCCGAGGACGCACATGCTCATGCCGTACTTCGCCATCGTGTAGGCGACGTGCGGCGCAAACCACTTGGCTTTCATGCTCAGCGGCGGCGACAGATTCAGGATGTGCGGATTGCGGCCGGCCTTCGCCGACTGCTTGAGGTACGGCAAGCACGCCTGCGAGCTCACGTACGTGCCGCGCACGTTGACGCCGAACATCAGGTCGAAGCGCTTCATCGGCGTCTCGAGCGTGCCCGACAGCGAGATGGCGCTAGCGTTATTCACGAGGATGTCGATGCCGCCGAAATGCTCCGCGCATTTTTTTGCAGCCTCGGCAACCGCGTTCTCGTCACGAATGTCCACCTGCATCGCGAGCGCTTTGCCGCCGGCCTCTTCGACCTCGCGCGCCGCGGTGTGAATCGTGCCCGGCAGTTTCGGATGCGGTTGATCGCTCTTCGCGGCGATCGCGATGTTGGCGCCGTCGCGCGCGGCGCGCACACCGATAGCCAGGCCGATGCCGCGCGAAGCTCCGGTGATGAACAGGGTCTTGCCTTTGAGAGACATGTCAGCTCCGCGAGTGACGGGAAGCGGAACGCTACTCTAATTCTCTGGTCGAAAGCGGCCAAGGCCCTTTCGACAAGCGCCGTCAAAAGGCGTGACTTTTGCCGGCTACCCGCGAATCGCAGTCCACGCCGTCCTCAGAATCAATAGGCTGACGATCACGATGAACGCCTGCCGCACGAACGAGCTGCCGCCGCGCAGCGCGAGCCGGGCGCCGATGGTCGCGCCCACGATGTTGCACACGGCCATCCCGGCGCCGACCTGCCAAAGCACGAGGCCGTGCGACGCAAAGTAGGACAGCGCCGCGGCGTTGGTCGCGACGTTCACCACTCGCGCGGCTGCGCCGGCATGCAGGAAGTCATAGCCGTAACAGCGTACGAAGACGAAGATCAGCAAGCTGCCCGCGCCCGGCCCGAAGAAGCCGTCGTAAAAGCCGATCGCCGCGATCAAGCCGGCGCCGACGATGTGATGCGAGCCGGAGAAGGCGCGCGGCGCGTGCTCGCCGCCCAGGTCTTTGCGCCACATCACATAGATGAGGACGGCGAGCAGCATGACCGGAACGAGAGGGCGAAAGATTTCCGGCGCGACGACTCGCGCGAGCCACGCGCCACCGACGGACATGACGAGCGCGACCAGCGCCATCGGCAGCAGCGCACGCCAGGGAATGTGGACCTTCCGCGCATAGCGGGCCACGGCGCTGACCATGCCGAGCAGTCCGCTGAACTTGCTCGTGCCGAGCAGCGTGGCCGGTGCAACGTTTGGGTATACGGCGAACAAGGCAGGAATCTGGATCAGCCCGCCACCGCCGACCATCGCGTCGATGAGTCCTGCGGCGAACGCCGCGGCCAGCACTAACAACAGGTCGAACGACAACTCCGCCACGCGGGAAGAATACCGTTATATGCTTGCCACTCTCCAACAACGATCGAACTACCCTGGGGAATCTCGATGCGCGCACTCCTCCACGGCTTGCTGCTCGGCTGCCTGCTGCTCACGGCCGGCCCGGTTCTCTCCCAGGACGTCTGGGGTCAAGTCGAGCATCGCTACGCCGATTCCAACGGCGTGAAGATCCACTACGCGGTACTGGGCGAAGGCCCGCTGGTGGTCATGATCCACGGCTTCCCGGACTTCTGGTACACGTGGCGCAACCAGATGCGCGCGCTCGCGGACCACAAGTACCGCGTCGCCGCCGTCGACATGCGCGGCTACGACCTGTCGGATAAGCCCAAGGGCGTCGAGAACTACGCGATCCCGCTGTTGGTCGGCGACATCGCTGCGGTCGTGAAGGCAGAGAAGCAGACCGACGCGATCATCGTCGGTCACGACTGGGGCGGCGCCGTCGCGTGGAACGTCGCGATGATGAAGCCCGAGATCACGCGGCTGCTGATCATCTGCAACCTGCCGCACCCGGCAGGCATCGCGCGCGAGATCGCGAACAATCCGCAGCAGAAGAAGAACAGCGAGTACGCGTTCAACTTCCAGAAGCCCGATGCGCACAAGACGCTCACTGCCGAAGGTCTTGCCCGCTGGGTGCGCGATCCGGCGGCGAAGCCACGCTACATCGAGGCGTTCAACAAGTCCGACTTCGAAGCGATGCTCAACTACTACAAGGCGAATTATCCGAAGCCCGACGCGCCGCCGCCTGCCGCGGACGTGCAGTTCCCGAAAGTGAAAGTGCCGGTGCTGATGTTCCACGGTCTCGACGACCAGGCGCTGCTGCCCGGCGCGCTGAATGGCACATGGCAGTGGGTAGAGAAGGATCTGACGATCGTGACCGTGCCCGGCGCCGGCCACTTCGTGCAGCAGGACGCGCCGCAGATCGTGAGCGACACGATGGTCGACTGGCTCTCGCGACGGCAGAAGTAGCATGAAGAAGATACTGATCGTCCTCGCCGTGGTCGTGGTCGCGGCGGCCAGCGCGGCATTCCTGTATCGCGATGAGATCGGGATGATGATGGCGTTCGGGCGCTTGAAGCCCACGATGACGTTCGCGGAAGCGCCGCCATCGCCGGCGCCGGACTACTCGCAGGCGCAAAGCTGGGCCGCGTTGCCGGATCGCGAGGACGCGGCCGATGTCGTGCCGAGCGCGGACGTGCAGGATCATCAGTCGACCGCGGAAGTCGACGTGTTCTTCGTACATCCGACCACGTTCTTCGGCACGGCGGGCTGGAACCAGGCGCTCGCCGACAGCTCGACGAATCAACTCACCGACATGTTCGTGCTGCGCGGCCAGGCCGCGGTGTTCAACGGCTGCTGCAAGATCTACGCGCCGCGCTATCGGCAGGCGACGATCTACTCGTTCATGGACAACTCGGGCAGCGGCAAACAGGCGCTGCAGCTCGCGTATGAAGATGTGGAGCGCGCGTTCGATTACTTCATCGAGCACTACAGCCAGGGTCGGCCGTTCATCCTCGCGTCACACAGTCAGGGCTCGGTGCACGTTCGCACGTTGCTGGAGCGACGCATCACCGGCACGGCGCTGCGTGAGCGGCTCGTGGCCGCGTATCCGATCGGGTTCGGTATCGATCGCGAGTTGATGGCGAAAGCAGTACCCGATGTGCCCGTGTGCGAGTCGGCCGAGCAGATCGGCTGCGTGGTGACTTGGAACGCCGTCGGCCCACACGCGCAAGCGTGGGGCGATCCGCGCAAGAACATCTGTGTGAACCCGCTGACCTGGCGCGCGGATGGCGCGGCAGCGGAAGCCTCATTGAATCTCGGCGGCGTGGCCTACACCGGCACGTTCGAAGGCACGCTCGCGGATGTGAAGGGTGTGCCGCAGGACTTCATCGATGCGAAGCCGGTGCTAGAGGCGGGCGTCGCGGACGCGCAGTGCGTAGATGGCATGCTGCTGGTGAAAGAGATTCACTCGAAGAACTACGCGGCGCGCCCGATGGGCAAGGACAACTACCACATCTACGACTACAACCTGTTCCACATGAATATGAGGAAGAACGTGGAGCAGCGCGTGGCGGCGTATCTGCACAACCGAGGTTCTTAGCTGCGCTGTAGGTCGGGCTTCAGCCCGACTCCGGAATGTCTCTTCTCCGCACGGATTGTCGGGCTAAAGCCCGACCTACAGCGCAACAACTAACGTCGGGGTTAACCCAGGATGGCTTCGCGTTTGTAGAGGCGTATCGCGATCCACACGAGCAGCCCTCCGAGCGCGAGCGTCGTCCCCGCGGAAATCGCAGCGTGCAGCGGCGGGATCGCATCCCCGCGCATCAAGCTCGTCGCGAGCAGATGCTGACTCAGACTCGGCACCATCATCAGCGCCGCGGTTGGCTTCGTCCCGTTCACGACCGCGAACATGATCGGCGCGATCGGCAGCAGCATCACCACTGACAACCACGACTGAGCCTCGCGATTGCTACGCGTGAACGACGCCACTGCCGTCATCAATCCGGCGCCGAGCGGCACGAACGGCAACATCACCAGAAAAATCGCCAGCACCACGCGCGGGCCGAAGTTCGCCGACATGCCGAGCGCTTCGAGCGGGATGAACTGCAGCACCACGCCGAACGCAGCCAATGTCAGCAGCAGCGAGATCGACATGAACGCCGACGTCGCGAGCATCTTGCCGACGATCAGCTCCGCGCGCCGCACTGGCAGTGCCAGCAGCGGTTCGAGCGAGCCGCGCTCGCGCTCCCCGGCGGTTGTATCGATCGCGAGATAGAAGCCGCCGACCAGCATCGACATGAACGAGAAGTACGTCATCATGCCGAGGATCAGCAACGAGCGGCCCGCTGGGGTCGCGACATCGAGCATGCGCACGTCGACGGGACGAATCACTTCCGGACTGACGCCGCGCACGAGCAATCGAAGCGCGGCGAGCTGACCGCCGTACGCTTCGAGCAAGCGTCGCGCACGATCGGCGCCGGCACCGGTCTGGTTGTTCGCAGTGTCGACGACGAGATCGAGCGGCGCTGGTTCGCCAGCCTGCAGCTTCTTGCCGTATTCGGCGTCGATGAGCAGCACCAGGTCTTCGCCGCCGCCGCGCACCGCGCTCATCGCTTCGTCGGCCGACATCGCGACTGTCTTGATCTCGGTGCCGTTCTCTTCCAGGAAGTGCACGAGGTTAGGCGCGTGCTCGCTGCCCGACACCGTCAGGCGCAGCGGCTTGTCCTGATTCTCCACTACGCGCTTCGACGCCACCGAAGTCGTCAGGCCGAAGATCACCGGCGCGAGCAGCACGCCGAACAGAAACGCCGACAGGATCACGCGGCGATCGCGCAGGTTCTCGAGCAACTCCTTGACGAAGACGATGCGGACGGCGCGCGTCATGCGGGCACTCCGCCGTCGGCCGCGCGCACGAATGCTTCTTCCAGATCGGCTGCGCCGGTCGCCGCGAGGATTTCCGCCGGCGTGCCGCGAACGACGACGCGGCCGTGCGAGATGATCACGATGTCATCGCACAGCGCGGCGACTTCCTGCATCACATGGCTCGAGAACAGCACGCAGCGGCCGGATGCGCGCAATTGCCGGATCAGCTCGCGCAGCATGCGCACTGCATTGACGTCGAGGCCATTGGTCGGCTCGTCGAGAATGATCGTGCGCGGCTGATGCACGAGCGCGCGCGCGAGCGCGACTTTCAAACGCTCGCCTTGCGAATAACCCTTGGCGCGTCGGTCGGCGACGGTGCCAAGCCCGAGGCGCTCGATCAGCTCGCCCGTCATCCGATCGAGCTCGGCGCCCTGCAAGCCGTGCAGCTTGCCGTAATAACGGATGTTCTCGCGACCAGTGAGATGCGCGTACAAGCCGCTCGCGTGCGGCAACACGCCCAGCGAACCGCGGACTCGCAGCGGCGCCTCGACGCAGTCATGGCCGTCAACGACGGCGTGTCCTGCGTCCGGTCGCAACACCGTGCTCAGGATGCGCAACGTAGTCGACTTGCCGGCGCCGTTGTGCCCGAGCAGACCAGTGATGCGGCCGTCATGAGCTTCGAAGGAGACGTCGCTCAACGCCTGCACGGCACCGAATTTCTTACTCAGCTGTTCGACGCGAATCATGGTGCCGGTGCAGTCCTCGACAACAGGAACGGCGCCGGCCGGATGTTGCGGACGCAAGCATCGTCGAGGCTGGCCGTCGAGCCGACAGCGACGAACTCCGCCGTCAAGCGCGGAATGCAGCCGGTCGCGAGCTGACCGTGACCTTGTCCGGCCGCGACCAGGTGCTTGGCGTTGCGCAACCCTTTCATGATCTCAACCGCATAGCGATCCGGGGTCACGGGATCGTTGGCGCCCGACAGGATCAACGTCGGGATGCTACTTTGCAGCGGCTCGCCGAAGTCCGGATCGACCGGCCCGCGCGGCCACTCCTGGCAAACCGCGCGCATGCCGCGCATGAACGCGGTGCCCAGGTAGGTCTTCGCCAGCTGCTCTTCCGAAACATCTTGCTGCGCCCAGCGCGGCGCGTCTTCGCTGCAAATGACGGCGTAGTTCATGCCCTCGGCGATCTGTTCCTCGATGGCGCTCTGCACTCGCAAATACTGCGCCGCCAGCGACTGCAGATTGTGCAGCGACTGTCCTTCGTGAATCAGCAGCGGCAGCGTCGATACTGTTTCATCCGAGTAGCTCAGCAGCCGAACTGCGGCGCCGAAGCGCGCTTCATCGAGTGTCGTTTCCGTCAGCGATCCCGTGAGCGGATGCGCGATCGACACCTTCACAGGTTCCTGGCGCAGCCGTTCCCGCAGCGCTCTGAACTGCGCCGGAATGTCCGGAAATTCGCGCGCACACGCCTCGTCGCGTGCGCAACGCTGCAAGGCGCTGTCGATCGCCCGCTGCGCCTCGATCGCAGCATCCGGCCCGAGCGCGACCTCTGCAGGTACGGCGCCGTCGAGAACTACGCTGCGCACGCGATCCGGATAGCGACGCATGTAGTGCTGCGCGACGCGCGTACCGTACGAGATGCCGTAGAGATTCACCTTGCGATAGCCGAGCGCTGCACGCACGTCGTCGAGATCGCGCACGGCAATGCTGGTCGTGTAATAGCGCGGATCGCCGGGCAACGACGCGAGGCACTCACGGACTGCGGCTTGTACCTTCTGCGGATCGAACGCGCCGGTGTCGTCGGGCATCGTGCACTGGAGCGCGTTGGAGCGCCCGGTGCCCCGCTGATCGATCAACACGAGGTCACGGTCGCGGCGGATGCGCGAGAACGCGGGCGCAACGCTCAGATAGAAATCACTGGCCGCCTGTCCGGGACCGCCGCTCAGGATGAACAGCGGATCGGCGGCGGGCTTCAAACGCAACGCCGGGATAATGGCGACGTGCAATTGCAATTCTTTGCCCACGTTATCGTGGGGGTCGTCGCGATTCTCCCGCACTCGGTAGTGGCCGCAACGGGCGGCGACGCTGCCACCCGCAACCGTGCTCTCGAGGCGACAGTCGGCGAGACGCAGCGGCTCGTCGGCAGATGCGGCGCCGATTGCGCTGCAAAATATCCACGCTACTAAAGCAGGAACCTGTGACCTCATGCGTTGTCCGGTTTGTAAGACGTGGCCGGTGGACCAGCCGTGTTGGCACCCGCGACAGTTTGATACATTCGCACGCCTGTCGGGGATCATCCATTGGAGTCATCAATGAGAATTCGAACACTGCTCACCGCCGCGCTGCTGACCGCTGTGCCGCTCTCGGGCGCACTGGCCAAAGATGCGGCATTGGCCAAGGCCGTCAGCAACGAACACCGCTCGCCCAACCTGGTGGAGCGCGACAAGTATCGCCATCCGCAGGAAGTGCTGGAATTCGCGGGGATCAAGCCGAACTCGACGGTCGTCGAGATCGCACCGGGCGGCGGCTACTGGACCGAGATTCTCGCCCCCTACCTGAAGGACAAGGGCACGTATTACATTGCCATGACCCCGCGCACCGCGAGCGAGCGGGCGGCCAAGCAGGTCGACGACTGGAACAAGAAACTTGCCGACAACAAGGCGCATTGGGGCAACGTGAAGATCGCCGAGTTCGGTAAGGACAGCTACGAGATCGTGCCGGCCGGCTCGGCCGACCTGGTCATGACCTCGCGCAACGTGCACAACTGGATGGGCGCGGGCATTGCGGACCAGGCGTTCGCCGCTTTCTACAAAGCGCTGAAGCCGGGCGGCATCCTGAGCGTCGAAGAGCATCGCGCGCCGGCCGACAAGCCGCAGGATCCGAAGGCCGAGAACGGCTACGTGCGCGAGGACTACACCATCGAGCTGGCGAAAAAGGCCGGCTTCAAGGTCGTCGAGAAGTCCGAGGTGCTGGCGAATCCGAAGGACACCAAGGACTGGCCGAAGGGCGTGTGGACGCTGCCGCCGACGCTGCAGATGGGCGAGACGGATCGCGCGAAATACCTGGCGATCGGCGAGGCCGACAACTTCCTGGTGAAGTTCCAGAAACCGAAATAAAGGACTGCCGTGGACGAAGACGTAAAGCGCTGGCTCTACTGGGCGATTCCGGTCGTCGTCGTGATCGGCGCGGGCGTCGCGCTCTACTACAACCGCACGCATAACCAACCGGAAACGGCACCGGTGGCGCAGACCGAAGCGCCACCGGCTGTCGCGCCGCCGGTTCAGCATCCGATCGAAGAGGTCGCCGACGAGAAGCCGCTGCCCGCGCTGGCTGAAAGCGACGCGCAGGTGCAGGACTCGCTGGTCGGCGCGCTCGGGCGTTCGATCGAGCAGGTGCTGGTGCCGAAGGACATCGTTCGTCACTTCGTCGTCACGGTCGACAACCTGCCGCGCAAGAAGACGGCGGTGCAGTTGTGGCCGGTGAAGCCGATCGGCGGCGAGCTGGCGGTAGCACCGGGCGGCGAGCCGACACTCAGTCCCGACAATGCCGAGCGCTACGCGCCGTTCATCAACATCGTGAAGAATGCCGACGTCGCGCAGGTCGCGTCCATGTATCGGCATTTCTATCCGCTGTTCCAGCAGGCGTACGTCGACCTGGGTTACCCCGACGGCTACTTCAACGATCGTCTCGTCGAAGTCATCGATCATCTGCTGGCGACACCCGACATCGCCGGGCCGATCAAGCTGACGCAGCCGAGCGTCTACTACCAGTTCGCGGATCCGTCGATCGAGGAGCGCTCGGCGGGTCAGAAGGCGATGATCCGGCTGGGCAGCAAGAATGCCGCGATCGTGAAAGAGAAACTGCGCGCGCTACGTAAGGAAGTCGTGAAGCAGTCGGCCGGAAAGCAGCAGCAATAGGTATGCGCGACGGAAAGCAGTAGCCGGCAAAAGCCACGCCTTTTGCCGGCGATGTCGAAAGGGCCTTGGCCGCTTTCGACCAGAAAACTAGGGGAGGTGCCGCCATGACCAAGATCGCACTGGTACTCGCCATCGTCGCGATCGGCGAGGGAGCAGTCACGCTGCATCTGGTCAACCAGCTGCGCCAGGAGCGCAATAGCGCGCAGCAGCTGCAGGCTCGCGTCACCGAGCTCGAAAGCAAGGCACCGCTGGCAGCACCCGGCGCGACGTTCATCGCCGTTCCCACGCAGCCGACGGTTTCGCCCTTTACTGCCGCCAGGAAAGACGGCGCACCGCCACCACCGCCAGCCGTCGCGGGTGTATTCACCTCAGCTAACGGCGTGGCGATAAACAGTTTCGCGCCCGTGGCGCCCGATCAGGAAGCCATGCGGGAGCAGGTCCGGCAGGGCATGGAACGTCAGGCCGCGCTGATGCGCGATCCCGAGTACCGCGACGCGATGTTGGCGCAGCAGAAGATCGGTCTGCGGCAGAGTAATGCCAATCTGGCGCGTGACCTCGACCTGACGCCCGAGCAGGCCGACCGGTTGTTCAGCACGCTGGCCGAGCAGCAGATGCGGCAGATGGAGAACACCAACCCCTGGGTGATGGGCGAGCAACCCGATCAGGCGAAGCTGCAGGAGTTCCAGCGCAAGATGACGGAGCAACAGACCGCCAACGAAAACGAGCTCAAGCGTGCGCTAGGGGACGCGAAGTACCGCGAATACCAGGAATACCAGTCGTTGACCGGCGTGCGCTGGGAAGCGGACCGCCTGCGCACCACGCTCGCGAATGCCGGCGTGCCGCTGGATGACAGTCTGACGAAGCCGTTGATGAAAACGCTGCAGGACCAGCAGCAGAAGCTGGTGCAACAGATGACTGCAACTCCTGCCACGGCTGGTGCGGCCACGAACAGCATCGTGGCAGTCGGCGCGCTCAACGCCAGCTTCATCTCCGACAACGGCTCGACTCCCGACCTGGTGCAGATGCAGGAGAAGGCGCTCGACTTCCAGGCGCAGCACCAGAAGCGTCAGCGCGACGCGCTCGCCCATGTGCTCACGCCGGAACAGCTCAAGGTGATCGAGGAGCAGCACAACACTGACCTGCAGATGCAGCGCGCGCAGCTGCGCATGATGCGCGCTCAGCAGGAAGCGGGACTCATGGATCCGGCGCAAAACAACGTCGTCCAGGGACAGGCTGTGCATTTCGCGCCGTCCGAAGTCCGCGACTGAATGAGCCAGCGTGCGCCGCTCGCACTCCTCGTTGCGCTGATCGGCGCGACCGGCTGTGCGCTCGCGGACGAACCTGCAAAGACGGCGCGTGCGGCCGACGCCATCCTCAATCAACATTGCAACGTCTGTCATCTAACCGGCTGGAACGGCGCGCCGCTGAGCGGCGATCCGAATGACTGGCAGCCGCGTCTGTCGGCCGGCTTCGATTCGTTACTCAAGAACGCCAAGCAAGGCATCAACAACATGCCGCCGATGGGGACGTGCCTGGATTGCACCGACGCAGAGCTGGAGGCGGCGATTCGAAAAATGCTGCCTTGATGGGGAGGCACCCGTGCAAAAGAAGATTGCCACAGTCGCCCTGCTGTTGAGCGCAACTGTTTGCGCCGCTGAAGCGCCCGGTCAGTGGCGTTACTACGGTGGCGACGCCGGCAGCTCCAAGTACTCGGCGCTCGCGCAGATCGATACGCGCAATGTGGGCTCGTTGGAAGTCGCGTGGACGTGGAACAGTCCCGACGACGCGCTCGTCGGCGCTGCGACTCGCGAACGTCCCGGCTATTTCAAACCGACGCCGATCATGATCGACGGCGTGCTCTACACGAGCACGGCCTTCAGCGAAGTCGCAGCGATCGACGCCGGTACGGGCACGACGCGTTGGGTGTTCGATCCGCACGCGTATCAAGCTGGACGCCGGCCGGCGAACTCCGGCTGGCAACATCGCGGCGTCGCGTACTGGTCCGGCAAAGTGGGCGGCCGCACCGAGCAGCGCATCATGATCGCGACGGGCATCGGCGAGCTGATCGCGCTCGACGCACGTTCGGGACAGCCGATTGCATCGTTCGGCAAAGACGGACGCGTCGATCTGCAGGCGGCATTGATCCGCAAAGAGGAGGACCGGCGCTTGGTCGGCTTCAACGCGCCGCCGATGATCGTCGGTAACACCGTCGTAGTCGGCAACACGGTGTTCGATCGACCGACTGCTCCGGATATGCCCGCGGGTCACGTGCAGGCGTTCGACGTCGTGACCGGCGCGCCGAAGTGGATCTTCCACACTGTGCCGCAGGCCAACGAGCCGGGCGTGGAGACGTGGGAGAACGAGTCGTGGAAGTACTCGGGCAACACCAACCCGTGGCCGCCGTTCAGCGCGGACCCCGAGCTCGGGCTCGTGTTCATCCCGGTCGGCACGCCGACCAACGATTACTTCGGCGGCGATCGCCAGGGCAACAACCTCTACGCGGAAAGCCTGCTCGCGATTGCCGCGGAGACCGGCAAGCTCGTGTGGCATTTCCAGGGCGTGCACCACGGCTTGTGGGATTACGACTTTCCCGCGGCGCCGACGCTCGTCGACATCAAGGTCGATGGCCGGCGCATCAAGGCTGTCGCGCAGGTCAGCAAGCAAGGCTTCACGTACGTGTTCGAGCGTGCGACCGGTAAACCAGTTTGGCCTATCGAAGAGCGGCCGGTGCCGCAGTCGTCGGTGCCGGGCGAGAAGACCTCGGCGACGCAGCCGTTTCCGACCAAGCCGCCGCCGTTCGCGCGGCAGGGCCTGACGACCGACGATCTGATCGACTTCACGCCGGAGCTGCGCGCCGAAGCGCTGCAGATCGTCGCCGACTACACGCTCGGCCCGATATTTACGCCGCCGAGCGTCGTCGGTGAGAACGGCAAGAAAGGCGTCTTGCAGATGCCGAGCGCTGCCGGCGGTGCGAACTGGGGCGGCGCGGGCTTCGATCCTGAAACGGGTTATCTGTTCCTGCAGTCGGCGAACATCCTGTCGCTCGCTGCCGTGGTGAAGGGCGAGCCGTCGCAGAAATCGGCGTATGCGATTCGCGGGGCTGCCGGTCCGCCAGGGCCGCGCGGATTGCCGCTGATCAAGCCGCCGTATGGCGTTGTCACCGCCATCGACCTCAACAAGGGCGAGATCGCATGGCAGGTCGCGCACGGCGACGGTCCGCGCGATCATCCAGCGCTGAAGGGGCTGAACCTGCCGCCGCTCGGCGCGTCGAGTCACTCGTTCCTGTCGAGCGGCGGACCGCTGGTGACCAAGACGTTGCTGTTCATCAACCAGGTGCAGGCTCAGCCGGACCTGTCGCTGTCGCAGACCGAGCTGTTCCTGCGCGCGTTCGACAAGAAAACCGGCGCCGTGGTGTGGGAACATCGCATGACCGAGCCGCCTTTCGGTACGCCCATGACGTAC
Source organism: Steroidobacteraceae bacterium (assembly GCA_035493235.1). Lineage (GTDB taxonomy): Bacteria > Pseudomonadota > Gammaproteobacteria > Steroidobacterales > Steroidobacteraceae > Steroidobacter. Next base: position 43,214 of record DATJIP010000103.1, on the reverse strand, counting down.
TCGCACGAGGGACGGCAGTACTTGGTCGTCGCAACCGGTGGTGCCGGCACACCGGGACGACTGGTCGCTTTCGCGCTGCCCGGCAAGAAATGAGGAGTGACCCGATGCGCCTGCTCACTTCGTTCGCGATGCTCGCATTGTGTGCATGCAGCGGCGGCTCTCAAGCGCCGGCGCAGCCTGCCGCCGCCGCGCAGCCTCAGCCCGCCGCCGCGACTCAAGGCGACGAGCCCGTCAATCCCGCGTTCATCGGTCGCGTGTGGCGATCGACCAAGCTCGGCAGTCCGCTAGGCTCGGTCCTCGTGTTCCTGCCGGATCGCACGCTGTTGATGGACTCGTGCTTCGAAACGTATCGCGTGTCGAAGTGGGGCGTGGCCGGCGATCACATCCGCTGGCTCGAAGACACCGTGCCGATCGAAGCCGAAGTGATCACGCCGAGCAAGGACGAGCTGATCCTGCGCATGGGCGCGAATCTCGAACAGCGCTACGTCGCGATGACCGACCCCTACACCTGCCCCGACATGCCGAAGTGAGCTGACGGGTCAGCGCGCCGAGGCCTGCGGCCGCGAGCGGTTCTGCCAGCGACGACGGCGATTGTTGCGATTCGAGTTCGGCTGCTGCCGCGCGTGCGGATGCTGCGGCTTGCCCTGCGACTGCATGGGTTGACCCTGCTGCGGCTGAGCTTGCCTCTGCTGTCCATGTTGCTTCTGCTGTCCGTGCTTCTGCTGAGCATGCCGCGGCTGCGCATGTCTCTGCTCCGCGTGCTGAGCCGGAGCGGCTGCTCGCTGAGGTTGCGGTTGCGCGCGGCGGAAGTGCGGCAACGGCAGCTGCGGAATCGGCTTGCGCAGTACCTTCTCGATGTCCTTCAGCAACCCGATTTCATCGGGCGCCACGAGCGACACCGCGATACCGGTCGCGCCCGCGCGGCCAGTACGACCGATGCGATGGACGTAGTCCTCCGGTACGTTCGGCAGCTCGTAGTTCACGACGTGCGGCAGCTCTTTGATGTCGAGTCCGCGTGACGCGACTTCAGTCGCGACCAGCGCACGCACGTCGTAATTCTTGAAGCCCGCGAGCGCTTGCGTCCGCGCTGACTGGCTCTTGTTGCCATGAATCGCAGCGGCCTGGATGCCGTCATCCTGCAACTGCTTCGTCAGTCGATTCGCGCCGTGCTTGGTGCGCGTGAACACGAGCACCTGCGACCAGTCGCCGTCCTGAATCAGATGCGACAGCAATGAGCGCTTCTGATCCTTCGGAACCATGTAGGCGCGCTGCTCGACAGTATCGACCGCAGCGTTGCGTCGCGCGACTTCGATCTCGACCGGATCACGCAACAGAGTCTGCGCGAGCCGCCGGATGTCATCGGAATACGTCGCCGAGAACAGCAGGTTCTGGCGCTGCTTCGGCAGCAGCTTGATCACGCGACGGATGTCGGCGATGAAGCCCATGTCGAGCATGCGATCGGCTTCGTCGAGCACCAGGATCTGCACTTGCGAGAGATCGACCGTGCCCTGCTGAGCGTGATCGAGCAGCCGGCCCGGTGTCGCAACCAGGATGTCGGTGCCGCGACGCAGACCATCGATCTGCGGATTGATGCCGACGCCGCCGAAGATCACTTGCGTGCGCAAACGCAGGTACTTGCCGTAGGCACGCACGCTTTCGTTGACCTGTGCAGCGAGCTCGCGCGTTGGCACGAGCACCAGCGCCCGAGGCGCCTTCGGTGGATGAGCGTTGCCGTGCAGGCGTTGCAGGATCGGCAGCGTGAAGCCGGCGGTCTTGCCCGTGCCGGTCTGGGCGCCGGCCAGGATGTCCCGGCCCGCGAGAATTTCGGGGATGACGCGCAACTGCACGGGGGTGGGTTCGGCATAGCCGCGATCCGCGAGTGCACGCGTGAGTTCGGGCATCAGCCCGAGAGAAACAAAAGGCATTTGATCAGGATCCTCTACCAGCCCGCAGGCGACTTTGAGTCGCAGGTCCAGTCGAGGCGGAGATAACGTCGAGGTGGGAAAACCGCGAGTAAGTGAACGAGCTGACCGGACGGCAGCTTGTTGAGCGGGCGGCACTGTACAGGGAATCGCTCGCCACCACAAATCTTTGCGCTGGAAATGGCTACATTAACCGCGTTGGACAACAACCTGGGGAGCGCTCATGCGGGTTCTGCAGTGGGGAGTTCTGCTTTGTATCGTGGGCGGGCTGGCCGCCTGCACCGGCAATCCTGGCTCGCGTTTCGAGTCCGGCGGCCTCGAGATCAAGGTGCTGTCGAACCGCGCCGATCTCATCAGCGGCGGCGATGCCCTGGTCGAAGTCGTAGTGCCGAAGGCAGCGACCGCCACTGACCTGCACGTCGACGTCGACGGTCGCGATGTCAGCAGCTCGTTCAAACAGAATGCGGGCGGACGAATCATCGGGCTCGTCACCGGCCTGAAAGACGGCGCGAATGTCCTCACTGCGAAGCTCGGCAGGAGCGGCGCTCGACTCACGATCACCAACTATCCGATCGGCGGCCCGATCTTCTCCGGCGCGCAAGTGCAGCCGTGGGTTTGCGCCACACCGACGGCGCAGGAAGCCACCAACACAGTTGCCGCGACGAACGCGAGTGGCCTGAGCCATGCGGCCACAGACGCTCAGTGCAACATCCCGAGCGAGGATCATCTGTTCTATCGCACGACTGAGCAGTGCTCGCAGGCGCGCAGCGGCCCGCCGTGCTTCAAGCCGTACGATCCGAATGCGCCGCTGCCGGCCGACGTCGCCGACACGACCAACGACCAGGGCGTGAAAACGAAGTTCATCGTACGCGTCGAGCGCGGCGTGATGAATCGCGCGATCTACGACATGGCGGTGTTGTTCGATCCCAGCAGCGCAGCCGCAGATCACGGACTGGCAGGTTGGAATCGCAAGCTGCTCTGGTCATTCGGCGGCGGCAGCGGCACGCCATTCAAACAGTTCGCGCCCAACAGCCCGTGGCAGATCGACTACGCCCTTGCTCGCGGCTATCTGGTCGCGGTGAGCGCGCACACGGATCAGCAGCTCAATTCGAACCACGCCGTTGCCGCCGAGACGGTGATGATGGGCAAAGAGCACGTCATCGAACGTTACGGTGAGATCAAGTACACGATCGGCACCGGCTGTTCGGGCGGCTCGATCATGCAGCTGCAGCTGGCGTCGCGCTACCCGGGTCTGCTCGACGGCATCCAGCCCTCGTGCACCTATCCGGACTCGTACTCAACGGGCATGGAGGTCGGCGATTGCGTGATGCTCGAAGACTACTTCGCGTCACCGCAATTTGCAGCGCTGACCAAAGAGCTGACGCCGCCGGAGCTCGCGGCCAGGAAGGCTGCGATCGCCGGGCACATGGACGAGAAGTCGTGCCGGGCGTGGGCGATGTCGTACGGCCCTGCGAACAATCCCGGCGTGTACACGAATCCCCGCACCAACAAGCCGATGAACAATTGTTCGCTGCTCGACAGCCAGGTCTACGACGCTGCGAAGAATCCGAACGGCGTGCGTTGCACGATCCCCGAGTACGCGATCGCGACCTGGGGTGCAATGCCCGGAACCCATTTCGCCCGGCGCATCGACGACAACGCGGGGATTCAGTACGGACTGAAAGCGTTCACTGCCGGCCAGATCAGCGCCGAGGAATTCGTCACACTCAACGAGAAAATCGGCGGTCGCGACATCGACATGAATCCGGCTGCAGCGCGCATGGTCGCCGATCCCGAAGCGCTGCGCATCGCCTACCAGGACGGCATCATCGGCGACGCCAAACAATGGGCAAAGGTGCCGATCATCGACTGGCGCGGCAACGACAACTCCAACATCCACATGAACTGGCGCGCGTTCGCCGTTCGCGATCGGCTCGATCGCGTCAACGGCGGTCACGGCAACCAGGTGATCTGGCGCTATGGCCCGGGACTGCTGCCGCCGCCGCAACTGATGGTCGATTCGCTGGTGACGATCGATAAGTGGGTCGCCGCGATCCAAGCGGACACGAGCAGCGCGACGCTGGAAGAGAAGGTCGTGAAGAACAAGCCGGCGGAAGCGTTCGACTTCTGTTACATCGGCAACGACTACACGACCAAGGTAACGGACTGGGCCAAGTGCGATGCCGATCCGGTGCTGCGGTACTTCGCGTCGCCGCGACAAGTAGCTGGCGGGCCGCTTGCGGAAGACGTGCTCAAGTGTCAGCTGAAGCCGCTGAAGCGTGGCGACTACAAGACGACATTCAGCGATGAGCAGTGGGCGAGATTGGGCAAGGTGTTCGCGAGCGGCGTGTGCGATTGGAGCAAGGCCGGAGTGGCGATGCAGCGGTCGACGCCGTGGCAGACGTTTGCGAAAGGGCCGGGTGGTGTGCCGATGGCGGCGGCGCCGCGGTCGAAGAAGATATAGGGAGTAGGAGCAAGTGTCGGGCTGAAGCCCGACCTACAGCCCACGAGCCAACGTTGGTTGCTTACGCTGTAGGTCGGGCTTCAGCCCGACTCTGCTGCGCCGTCAGCAGCACTCGCAGCTTCGTCAACAAATCCGCCTCCCTATACGGCTTCGCCAGCACATCCGCGCCCTTCTCCGGCGCCGTGTACGACGCCGCATACCCCGTCGCATACAACACCGGCAACTGCGGCCGCTTCTCCCTCGCCAACCGCCCGAGCTCGAACCCGTTCATCCCCGGCATCACGATATCCGTGAACAGCAGATCGATCGCCTGCTCGCGCTCGACGATGTCGAGTGCGTGCGAGCCGTTGTCCGCTTCGATCACGGTGAACTGCAGTTCCTTCAGCATCGCAGCCGTTACCGCGCGCACGCCGGCGTCGTCCTCGACCAGCAGGATCGTGCGATCGCGGCCCGAGATCTCCGCCGCTTCCGTGCTGGTCATCTCGGCAGGCTGAACCGTCGCATCGCTGCGCGGCAGATACAGCATCACGCGCGTGCCGCGATTCGGCGCGCTCTCGATCTTCACGTGCCCGCCTGACTGCTTGACGAAGCCGTACACCATGCTCAACCCGAGCCCGGTGCCGTGGCCGAGATGCTTGGTCGTGAAGAACGGCTCGACGGCGCGCTCCAGCACTTCGGCCGTCATGCCGACGCCCGTGTCGGCCACTGATAGCAGCACGAAATCACCGGGCGGAATGTCTGCGTCCTCGCCGCGCGAGGTCACGTTCTTCGTCTCGATCGTCAACGTGCCGCCTTCGGTCATGGCGTCGCGCGCATTCACGGCGAGATTGATCAACGACGACTCGACCTGCGCCGGATCGGCGAGCACCGGCCACAGAGTCGGCTCGCCCTTGATCTCGATCCGAATCCGCTCGCCGAGCGTGCGGCCGAGCAGCTTCGCGACGTTGCAGGACATCTGCCCGAGATTCACCGCACTCGGTTGCAACGGCTGTCGGCGTGCGAACGCGAGCAGTCGACGCGTCAGTTCCGCGCAGCTGAGCGCGCCGGTGAGCGCCATCTCCGCGCGGCCGAAATTGCGTCCGGTGCCGCGCAACGCGCGAGCCAGCGAGTCGAGATTCCCGATCACGACGGTCAGCATGTTGTTGAAGTCGTGCGCGATACCGCCTGTCAGCTGACCGACCGCTTCCATCTTCTGCGCCTGGAAGAGCTGCTGTTCCATCTGCCGGCGATCGTCGATGTCGAGACAGCTACCGAAGATCTCGTGCGGATGCCCGTCGTGGTCGCGGATCAGCACGGCGCGATCGAGGAACCAGCGATGCGAGCCGTCGGCGCACAGCCAGCGATACTCGGCTGACATGCCGCCGCTCGTCTGGATCGCAGCCACGTCTGCCAGCACGCGCTCGCGATCCTCGGGATGGATGCGCTCCGGCCACAGGTCGGGATCTTCGACGAAACGCGCGGCCGGAAAGCCGATCGCCTGCGCCGTGCCTTCGCTGACGAAGCGCGGCCCGGAGAAGCGGCCCTTCAGGCGCGCGCTGTACAGCACGATCGGCAGCGAACGCACGATTGCGGTCTGCCGCTCCTCGATCTGCCGCAGCTGCCGCTCCGCCTCGAGCTTCTCCTGCCGGATGCGCAGGTTCTCTTCCTGCAGCATCCGCTCGAGCTGCGCCTGACGCCGCACTTCCTCGTTCTTGAGATACAGGTCAACCAGCACCGCGATCTTCGAGCGCAGGATCACCGGGTCGACCGGCTTGAACACGTAGTCGACCGCACCCATCGCATAGGCGCGCGCGATGTGCTCGTCGTCCTTGTCGATGGCGCTGACGAAAATGATCGGGATGTGCCGCGAGCGCTCGCGACGGCGGATCAGCTCGGCGGTTGCGTAGCCGTCCAGGCCCGGCATGTTGGCGTCGAGCAGAATCACTGCGCATTCTTCGCGCAGCAGGAAACGCAGCGCGTCCTCGCCCGAACCCGCCTCGACGATGCGCTGCTCCAGCTCTGCGAGCACATGCGAGAGCGCAAAGCGATTGTCGGGCTCGTCGTCGACGACGAGGATCGTTGCTTTGGGCTCGACCGCGCTCATACGCGCCCGAGCCACACACGCATCATCGACACCAGCTGATCGGTGTCGACCGGCTTGGAGATGTATTCCGACGCGCCGGCGGCGATGCACTTCTCGCGATCGCCCTTCATCGCCTTCGCGGTGATCGCGATGATCGGCAGCTTGCGGAAGCGCTCGCTGCGGCGGATCTGGCGCATCGTCTCGTAGCCGTCCATGTCCGGCATCATCACGTCCATCAGCACCATGTCGACGTGCTCGGTTGTCTCCAGTCGCTCGATGCCCTGGCGGCCGCTCTCCGCATTCACGACCTGCACCTGGTGCTGCTCCAGCACGCCGGTGAGCGAGAAGATATTGCGGATGTCGTCGTCGACGATGAGCACGCGCCGGCCGGCGAGCCCGGCTTCGCGGCGCCGGGCGAGATCGATGATGCGGCGCTTGTCGCCGGACATGTTCGCGACCTGCCGGTGCATGAATAGCGCGGTCTCGTCGAACAGCTGGTGATGCGACTCCGGTCCCTTGAGGATGTACGACTCCACCAGGTTGCGCAGCTTCGCCTCATCCGCCTGACTGACGTCTTTGGCCGTGTGCACGATGATCGGCAGGCGTCCAGAGCTGTCGCGGCGAATCGTCTCGACCAGGTGCAGGCCGTCCATGTCCGGCAGCACTAGATCGACCACGGCGCAGTCGAAGCGACGCTCGCGCACCGCGCGCAGGGCTTCGGCGCCGGTGCGCGCTTGCGTGACCGTCACGTCGCCATTGCCGATGATCTCGACGATCTGGCCGCGTTGCAGGTCGTCGTCTTCCACGAGCAGCAGATCCTTGACGGGACGCGCGATGAAGTCCTCGGTGCGCGCCAACGCCTGCTGCAGCGTCGCGTGATCTACCGGCTTTTCGAGCACGGAGAACGCACCCAACTGCAAGCCGCGCTCGCGCGGATCCTCGACCGAGATGATGTGGATCGGGATGTGACGCGTATCGGGACTGCGCTTGAGGATGTCGAGCAGCCGCCAGCCGTCCATGTCCGGCAGATTGATGTCCAGCGTGATCAGCGCCGGGTTGAAGCGGCGCACCAGCGGCAATGCGCCGCTGCCGGTCGCGGACACGACGGCCTTGAAGCCACGGTCGTGCGCGAGATCGAGCAGGATGCGACCGAACTTCGCGTCGTCCTCGATGATCAGCAGCACATTCTCGCCGGGCTGGATGTTCTGACGATCGTCGACGAGCTCGGACGGCACGAGCAGCGGCGTTGCCTCGCGACCGATGACCACTTGCCCGCTCTGCTGACCGAGCAGCAACGGACGCGCAGCGTGCGCCGGCAGATTCGCGCCGAAGTCGTAGGCAACCGGCAGGTACAGCGTGAAGCGGCTGCCTTTTCCCGGCGTGCTCTCGACGGTGATCTCGCCGCCGAGCAGGCGACAGATCTCGCGACTGATCGACAGGCCGAGGCCGGTGCCGCCGTACTTGCGACTCGTCGTGCCGTCCGCTTGCTGGAACGCTTCGAAGATGACCCGCAGCTTGTCGCCGGGGATGCCGATACCGGTGTCAGTGACGGAATAGGCGACGACCGCAGCAGCGCTATTGAGCGCGGCGTTCGCGGGGTTCCAGCCACTGGTGGCTCGCCGCAGTTCCAGCTCGACACCGCCTTCATGCGTGAACTTGAACGCGTTCGACAGCAGGTTCTTCAGGATCTGCTGCAAGCGTTTCTCGTCGGTGAGCATGCTGGCCGGCAGCTTCGGGTCGAGCCGGATCGACAAGCTCAGGTTCTTGTCTCTCGCGATCTGCTCGAAGCTGCGCTGCAGGTTGTCGCCGATCGCCGCGAACTGCACCGAGCCGACGTCGAGCGTGACCATGCCGGATTCGATCTTCGACAGATCGAGGATGTCGTTGATCAACGCCAGCAGCTCGGCACCGGCGCGATGAATCGTCTGCGCGAATTCGATCTGCTTGCCGGAGAGATTCGCCTCGGGGTTGTCTGCCAGCAGCTTGGACAGGATCAGCAGGCTGTTGAGCGGCGTGCGCAGCTCGTGCGACATGTTCGCCAGGAACTCCGACTTGTACTTCGAGATCAGCGCCAGCTGCTCGGCCTTCTCCTCGAGCATCTTCTTGGCGCGCTCGACTTCCTGGTTCTTCGCTTCGACCTGCTTGTTCTGCCACGACAGCAGGTTGGCCTTCTCTTCGAGCTCCTCGTTCTTGGCGCGCAGCTGTTCCTGCTGAGTGCGCAGCAGATCTTCCGAGCGTTGCAGCGTCGTCGCCTGTTGTTCGAGACGATCGTTGGTCTTCTTCAGCTCGCCTTGCTGGCTTTGCAGCTCACCGGTCAGCAGCTGCGACTGTGCGAGCAGCGCCTCGGTCTGCATGTTCGCAGCCAGCGTGTTGAGCACGATGCCGATGCTCTCCATCAGCTGATCGAGGAACAGCGTGTGAACCGCACTGAAGCGCTCGAACGACGCGAGCTCCAGCACGGCCTTCACTTCGCCTTCGAACAGCGCGGGCAGAACGATCACGTTCGACGCGCGCGCTTCGCCGAGGCCGGAGCTGATACGCATGTACTCGTGCGGCGCGTCGGTGAGCAACTTGACGCGCTTGTCGGCCGCGCACTGGCCGATGAGCCCGTCGCCGAGCTTCAGGCGCGGCGGCGGTCGACGCCGATTGGGTGCGGCGTAGCTCGCGACCAGCTCCAGCTCGTCTTCGCCGTCCTGCTCGCGCGTCACGTAGAACAGCGCCTGGTGAGCATTCACGAGCGGCACGAGCTGCGACAGGATCAGGGTCGAAACGTGGCGGATGTCGCGCTGGCCCTGCAGCAGGCGGTTGAAGAACGCGATGTTGGTTTTGAGCCAGTCCTGCTCGTTGTTCTTCTGCGTCGTGTCCTTGAGATTGCGGATCATCTCGTTGATGTTGTCCTTGAGCGCAGCGACTTCGCCCGAGGCTTCTACGGTGATGGCCCGCGTCAGATCGCCCTTCGTTACCGCCGTCGCAACTTCCGCGATGGCGCGCACCTGCGTGGTGAGATTGGCAGCGAGCTGATTGACGTTGTCGGTGAGATCGCGCCAGAGGCCATCCGCGCCGGGTACGCTGGCCTGGCCGCCGAGCTTGCCTGCGGTGCCGACTTCGCGCGCGACGTTGGTCACTTGCGCGGCGAACATCGCGAGCGTATCGATCATGCCGTTGATCGTGTTCGCGAGCGCCGCGATCTCGCCTTTCGCTTCCACGACCAGCTTGCGCTTGAGGTCGCCGTTCGCGACGCTGGTGACGACCTCGGCGATGTTGCGCACCTGGCCGGTGAGGTTCGCGGCCATGTGATTGACGTTGTCAGTGAGGTCTTTCCAGGTGCCGGCGACGCCTTCGACTTTTGCCTGTCCGCCGAGCTTGCCTTCCGTGCCCACTTCGCGCGCGACGCGTGTCACTTCGGAGGCGAAGCTGTTGAGCTGGTCGACCATCGTGTTGATGGTGTCCTTGAGCTCCAGGATCTCGCCCTGCACGTTGACCGTGATCTTCCTGGACAGATTGCCGCGCGCGATCGCAGTGGAGACTTCGGCGATGTTGCGCACCTGGCCGGTGAGGTTCGCGGCCATGTGATTGACGTTGTCGGTGAGATCCTTCCAGGTGCCCGCGACACCTTCGACGCGCGCCTGGCCGCCGAGCTTGCCCTCGGTGCCGACTTCGCGCGCGACGCGCGTCACTTCGGAGGCGAAGCTGTTGAGCTGGTCGACCATCGTGTTGATGGTGTCCTTCAGCTCCAGGATTTCGCCTTTGACGTCGACCGTGACTTTCTTCGAAAGATTGCCGCGCGCGATCGCGGTGGAGACCTCGGCGATGTTGCGCACCTGGCCGGTCAGGTTTGCGGCCATGTGATTGACGGAATCGGTCAGCTCTTTCCAGATGCCCGCGACGTCGCGGACGTGCGCCTGACCGCCGAGCTTGCCCTCGGTGCCCACCTCGCGCGCGACGCGCGTCACCTCTGACGCGAACAAGGCGAGCTGATCCACCATCGTGTTGACGACGCCGCTGATGCGCAGGTATTCGCCGCGCACTGGCCGCCCGTCGACTTCCGCATTCATCGACTGCGACAAATTGCCGCGCGCCACCGCGCCGATGACCCGCGCGACTTCCGAGACCGGGTGCGACATGTCGCCGACCAGCCGGTTGATCGAATCCACGCAGTGCGCCCAGGAGCCCGTTGCGCCAGGCACGTGGGCGCGCTCGGAAATCTGGCCTTCGCGGCCGACCATCTCGCTGACGCGCTCGAAATCGCGTGTCATCGCGTCATTGAGCTCGACGACCTCGTTGAAGGCGCAGGCGATCTCGCCGTCGATGCCGGTGAGATCCAGCGGCAGGCGCACTGAAAAATCTCCACGGCGCAGCAGGCGCAGCGCGCGGAGAATCTCCCGGCGCTCCAACGCGGCCGCCGCGCTCCCCGTGCCCCGTGACCCATCTGCAGCCATTGCAGTTTCGCTGACTGCAGTTCCCATGCTCGCCCTCCGTCAGGCCGCTGACATCTGCTCCAGCGCTGCCTGCAGCGCTGATGCCACGTCGCTCTCCGTGTACGGTTTAGTCAGAAAGCCGAGCGGCTGCGCGTCTTGCAGGCGCGCGCCAACATCGGCGAACGAAGCTCCGGTCATCAGCACCGCGGGAATGCCATAGCGGCTGCGCAAGGCGATTGCGGCGTCGATGCCATCGCCGCCGTCGCCGGCCAGGCCGATGTCGACGATCGCGATGTCGCTCGGCGTGCCGGCCGCGATGGCCAGGGCCGTCCGCAACGAAGGTGCGACGCCGGAGACGCTGTGGCCCAGATCCTGCAATACACCCTGCAGAAACAGGCTCACCAGCGACTCGTCTTCGACAATCAGGATACGCAGGGCCTGCCCCATCTCCCTCACCGTATGTTTCGGCGTAACGGGCTCAATGCACCGCACCCAGTCAAGGTTCCGTGCATTACACTCGTCGTACTCGCATGGGATTAATAACGATTCAATGAGCGCCATCCTGCTGGTCGAGGATGAGTTCCTGGTGCGCCTGTTCGCTATCGACGCGCTCGAGGACGCCGGCTTTCGCGTGCTCCCGGCGGAGACGGCAGCCGCCGCCCTCAAAACGTTGCAAGCAGCACCTGACGTGCGGGCGGCAGTGATCGACATGGGATTGCCGGACAGCCCGGGCGATCAGCTGGCGGCCGAAGTTCGGGCGCTGCGGCCGGACCTGCCGATCGTCATCGCCAGCGGGCGTAGCGGGCGGGAGCTGCGGGAGCAGTTCGCGGATCAGCCGCGAGTCGCAGTCTTGGTAAAGCCTTACACGGCGGACCTGCTGATCGAAGCGCTCGCTGCAGTGGGCGTCGACCGCGCGTCGACCTAGCGACGGGTCACTTCTTCCGCAGCCGCCAGATCGAGTTCTCCACGTCCGACGTCACGTAGATCGTGCCGCCGGCGCCGACAGCCACGCCTGCCAGCGTGATCGGCACGTTCGGCAGGCCGACCGGCAGATTGCGTGCCAGCACTTCGACCGCGCCGGAGCTGGGATTGACGCGTATCAGGCGTCCCTTGCCGGTTTCGACGACGAGCACGGCTGCGCCATCAGTCGCGATTCCCTGCGGGCGATCCAGACCCTGCGCGATTACACGGCGAGTGCCGGTGTTCACGTCGATAAGCGACACGCGGCCAGCCACCATCTCGCTGACGTAGACAGCATTGTCGGCCGCGATTGCGAGCCCGACCGGAGCGCCGAGATCGTCGGCGATGTCGGTGCGTTGCTCGCTGCCGCTGCCGCTGCTGCTCGCGATCTTGCTCAGCTTGCCGAGCGTCGGCGCGGCGACGATCAGCGCGCCGGACGGCATCTCGATCGCGTTACCGGCATGCGTGTCGTTCCAGCTTTGCACGAGTCGCATCGTGGCGCGCTCGTACCGCTGCACCGGGCCTTCGTTGTTCGTGACGATGACGTGACGCCGATTGGCAGTGACTGCGACCGGATAGCCGATCGGCGTACCCGCCGCATGCGAGCGCGCGATGTCGGTAACTTTGCCCTGCGCTCCATCGAGCGTGCGCAGCGCGAATGTATCGGCAACGTAGAGCGTGTCGCGCGCACCCTCAGACACGGCAGCGATGCCGAGTGGAATCGCGAGCGTGCCCTTGACGACCTGGCGAGCCGCGCCGCTGCGGACGTCGATTTCCTGGATACCGTTGTCTGCCATGTTCGAAACGAACAGGCGATCGTGCGAATCGATCGCGAGATTGTCGAGCGACGTCGCGACTTTCGCGATCACCTGTTTCTTGCCGCTGCGGATGTCGACGCGCACGACTTCGCCGCGCGCTGTGTCGACCACGTACAGGTTCCCCTTGGAATCGAAGTTGGCCGCGGCCGGCGTATCGAAACCGTCTGCGACGACGTCGAGCTTGCCGGTGTCGGGATCGATGCGCACCAGCTGGTGCTTGAACCACAACGGTCCATACAGCCTGCCGTCGGCGCCGATATCGAAACCGTTGAAGCCACCGAGGTCCTTGAGGATCAAACGCGGCGGCTTCGCGCCGGCGGGGTCGATCTCCCACAGTCCGTCGCCGCCGAACACCTGCGCTGCGAACAGCCTGCCGTCCTTGCGCACGTTGATGGAGTTGACGCTGACGAGATCGGCGAGCTTGACGACTGGGCCGTCGCCCTTGCGCGCGCGCACGACGCCATGCTGGATCGAAGTCCACACGACGGTGCCGTCGGCGAGAAACACCAGATCGTCGGCCATACCTTCGGGTGCGCCGACGAATGTCGCGACTGCGCCGGTCTTGGTATCGACCCGATAGATGCTGTGACCGACTACGCTGCCGGCATACAGCACATCGTGAGCATCGAACGCGAGGCCGTGCACGCCGTGAAAGTTGGATGCCGGCACCAGGCGGTCGAGCTGATAGCGCTCGCTGGTGGGCTCCGTGTTTGCCGCGTCGATCGAGAAGGCCGCAATCGCGGCGAACCATGGACTGAGCCAGCGAGCCCTGAGCATGCAATCCCCCAGTACGGAGTCGTTTTTTTCAGTCGTCGCCGCGGGTACGTCGCGCCCTCATCCAGATGACGATGATGACGACGGCGACGACGATGAACAGTAAGGCAATACGCATCCAGTCATTCCTGCAGCGGTACTTTGAATCGTTCGGTCAACACGGCGAGATCTTCCGGCGTGTCGAGATCGATCGCGGCATTCGACATCGGCACGCGGACGAGCCGATAGCTGTTGCGCTCCAGAACCGCGCGTGCGCCGTGATCGCCGCGCAGCTCGGCAAGCTCCGAAAAGCACAGGCGCGGAAAAATCGCCGGCACGCCCAGGTGCTGATCGTAAACGCTTGCGGCAATCAGACTCTCTTCGCCTTTCCACGCCGCGGCCAGTCGCTTGAGATCGTCCGCGTTCACGCCGACCTGGTCGCCGAGCAGCACCAGCACGGCAGCGCAGCCCGGCGGCAGCGAAGCGACACCGAAGCGCAGCGACGAGCCCATGCCCTCTTCCCAATTGCGATTCACGATCACCGAGGCCGGCGAGTGCGCCAGCAAGTGCGTCATGTCGCGCGCGTGCGCGCCGACCACGACGGTGACTGCATTGCCGGCCAGAGCGACGGCATTCGATACGACGATGTGCAACGCCGGCCTGCCGCCCAGCTTCACGAGCTGCTTCGGTTGCCCGAGACGGCTGGAAGCACCGGCGGCCAGGACGAGGACGTGGAGCGACATAGAAGCGATACTATAGCCAACCGCTATCCGCCAACCGCCTTATCTCCTCCCATGGCCATTCGTCCCGTCCTGAAAATGGGTGATCCGTTGCTGCTGCAGGTCGCGCAGCCCGTGCAGCGCTTCGGGTCCGTCGAGCTCGCGGCGCTGCTCGAAGACATGCACGACACCATGGAGGAACAGAACGGCGCCGGGCTGGCCGCGCCGCAGATCGGCGTGTCGTTGCAGGTGGTCATTTTCGGGGTCGCGCGTAATCCGCGGTATCCGCAAGCCGAGGAAGTGCCGTACACCGTGCTGATCAATCCGCAGCTCGAGGCCGTCAGCGAAGAAATGGAGGAAGGCTGGGAGGGTTGTCTGTCGGTGCCCGGCATGCGCGGGCTGGTCCCGCGCTATACGCAGCTGCGCTATCGCGGCTTCGATCAGGCCGGCAAGCCGATCGACCGCACGGTGGGCGGTTTCCACGCACGCGTCGTGCAACACGAAGTCGATCATCTGAACGGTATCCTGTACCCGATGCGGATTCGCGATTTGCGGAACTTCGGTTTCAACGAAACGCTGTTTCCGGGTCAGGATCTGCAGGACGACTAGACGGAGCCCGGAGTTTTTATGGCTGCTGTACCTCAAGCTTCGATTTCATTGCGCGACATGGCGTTGTTTCGCGAGCAGGCCTTCGTCGGGGGGCGCTGGGAAAGCGCGGCCAACGGTCAGGTCAAACAGGTTTTCAATCCCGCGACCCGTCAGCTGATCGGCACGGTGCCGAATCTCGGCGCTGCCGAAACGCGGCGCGCGATCGAAGCGGCGGACAAAGCTCTGCCAGACTGGCGCGCACGCACCGGGAAGGAACGCGCGCAAGTGCTGCGCAAGTGGTTCGACTTGATGATGGCGAACCAGGAAGACCTCGCGGTGCTGATGACCGTCGAGCAGGGCAAGCCGCTGGTCGAGAGCCGCGGCGAGATCGCGTACGCGGCAGCATTCATCGAGTGGTTTGGTGAAGAAGGCAAGCGCGCGTACGGCGATGTGATTCCGGCCCACGGACGCGACAAGCGCATCGTGGTGCTGAAGCAGCCGATCGGCGTGACCGCGGCGATCACGCCGTGGAATTTCCCGACTGCGATGATTGCCCGCAAAGTTGCGCCGGCGCTCGCGGCGGGTTGCACGATGGTGATCAAGCCGTCGGAGCTGACGCCGTACTCCGCGCTCGCGATGTGCGTGCTCGCCGAGCGCGCCGGCGTTCCCGCGGGTGTGGTCTCGATCGTCACCGGCGATTCGAAGCCGATCGGCGGCGAGCTGACAAGCAATCCGATCATTCGCAAGTTGAGCTTCACGGGCTCGACGGCGGTGGGCAAGCTGCTGATGGCGCAGTGCTCGTCGACGGTCAAGAAGGTTTCGCTGGAGCTCGGCGGCAACGCGCCGTTCGTCGTGTTCGACGATGCGGACCTGGAAGCTGCAGTCGCCGGCGCCGTCGCTTCGAAGTATCGCAATGCCGGTCAGACTTGCGTGTGCGCGAATCGCATCTTCGTGCAGACGGGCATCTACGATCGCTTTGCGCAGCGGCTCGCGGAAGTCGCGTCGAGCCTGAAGGTCGGCAATGGTCTCGACAAGGACACGAAGATCGGCCCGCTGATCGAAGAGAAGGCGGTCGCCAAAGTCGAAGAGCACGTGCGCGATGCCGTGGCCAAGGGCGCGAAGATCGTCACGGGCGGCAAGCGCGGCGAAGGCGCAGGTCACTTCTATGTCCCGACGGTGCTGACCGGCATCCGCGCGGACACGCTCGTAATGCACGAAGAAACGTTCGGTCCGGTCGCGCCGCTGATGAAGTTCGACACTGAAGAAGAAGTGTTGCGTCTGGCGAATGCCACCGAATTCGGCCTCGCCAGCTACTTCTATACTCGCGACGTCGGCCGAACGTGGCGGGTCGCCGAGGGCCTGGAAAGCGGCATCGTCGGCATCAACGAAGGCATCATCTCCACCGAGGTGGCGCCGTTCGGCGGCGTGAAGGAAAGCGGCATCGGGCGCGAAGGCTCGAAGTACGGCCTCGAGGAATATCTCGAGATCAAATATCTGTGTTACGGCGGCGTATGAAAGCCAGCGTCAGATGGGTCGATAACGTGATGTTCGTCGGCGAGTCCGGCTCGGGACACGCTGTCGTGATGGACGGCGCGCCCGAAGCGGGCGGCCGCAATCTCGGCGTGCGGCCGATGGAGATGCTGCTGCTGGGCCTCGGCGGTTGCACGGCGTTCGACGTCGTAATGATCCTGAAGCGCGGCCGCGAGCCGGTCACGGATTGCATCGTGGACATGGACGCCGATCGCGCCGAGACGGAGCCGAAGGTTTTCACACGCATCCAGATGCGCTACCGCATCAGCGGCCGCGGGCTCGATCCGAAGAAAGTCGAGCGCGCGGTGCATCTGTCGGCCGAGAAATACTGCTCGGCGACTGCGATCCTGGCAAAGACCGCCGTGATCTCGCACGAAATAGCAATCATCGATACCTCTGACACAGGAGCCACAGCATGAAACGTAGCGCATCGGCCGTCTGGAAGGGCGGACTGAAGGACGGCCGCGGAACCATCTCGTCACAGAGCGGCGTGTTGCAAGACACGCAATACTCGTTCAGCACGCGCTTCGAGGATGGCAAAGGCACGAACCCGGAAGAGCTGATCGCCGCTGCGCACGCGGGCTGCTTCTCGATGGCGCTGTCTGCGCAGCTCGACAGTGCCGGCAAGAAAGCCGAGAGCATCCAGACCGAGGCGACCGTGACGCTGGACAAGACCGACGCCGGCTTCACGATCACGGCCGTGCATCTGAAAGTACGCGCCAAGGTGCCGGGCGCCTCGCCGCCGGATTTCCAGACCGCGGCGGAGAACGCGAAGAAAGGGTGTCCCGTGTCGCGCGTGCTGAACGCGCAGATCACGATGGAAACGAAACTGGAAGGCTGGACCTGACGGGACCGCTGTCTGCGCACCGGCCTCGCTCGCGCGCTACGAATCGCCGGCGCAGCCTTCGCTGTGCTGGCGCTCGTTGCGTCGTGGATGCTGTGGAACGAGTGGCGGCAGCCGACTTATCTTCCGCCGCGCGGCGACGAGATCGACATCGTGCTGGAACTGGCCGGCGTGTTCCCGGACAACTATGGAATCATGTGGCGCGAGCACCAGGCGCTGCGCTCCACGGATGCCGAAGCGAAGATGGATCCAGAGCTGCTGGGCGATGCTTTGTTCATGCACAAGCTCACGACCGGCGCGGAAGGCAAGATCTATATCGAATCCGAATATCGGTTCTACGCCCGCGACCACAAGCTCGCGGCTGATCCGACGCCGGAGTGCTCGTGCGCGCCGCAGCCGAGTTGCCATGGTCGGCTCGCTTTCGGCAACTACGAGTTCTCGCTCGCGGCGACCTACAACGAAGAGGCGTGTACGACGCCGTTCAATCCGAAGCGGCAGGCAGAGTTCGATCACGCCATGCAGACGGCGAAGCAGCTGATCGGGATCTATCTTCAGCCGCTGCGTCGCAAGCCTTCCTGGCTCTGAGACGCGGCGCCGGCCCAGAGATAACTCGCCAGGGCCAACGCGCCGCCAGCAGTCATGATCACGGCGAGCGTGCTGACCATGCCGTTGTTGAAGGTCGCAACGGCGAACCCCGCAGCCATTGCCAGTGCCGATTGCAACGCGCCCATGAGTGCAGAGGCTGCCCCCGCTTCGGCACCATGCGGAGCGAGAGCGAGTGCCGCAACATGCGGCGTGACTCGGCCGACGGTAACGAAGAACGACAGCTGCAAGGCGACGACCATCCACAGCGGCAACGCCCACAACGACGTCAGCGCGAACAACGCTGCACCGAAGACAACCGGCATCCAGACATAGCGCGCGAGGATCTGGCCTGGGCTGAGGGTGCGCAGCGCGATCATGTTGAGCCGGCTCGCGGACATGAACGCGAGTCCATTCAAACCGATCAGCGCGCCGAACTGCTGCGGCGACAGATCGTAGCCACGCGTCAGCACGGTCGGCGCGCCGGTCACATAGGCGAACATCGCGCCCACCGCGAAGCCACCCACCAGCGAGTAACCGACGAGCACGCGATCCTTGCCGAGGCGGATGTAGGTCCGCAGCACGTTCACCGGATGCAGCGGGACCACCGTGGATTCAGGTCGCGACTCGCGCAGAGCGAAGTGCGTCGCGGCGAGCAAGACCACGCCGAGTGCCGTCTGGAACACGAATGTCGCGCGCCAGCCGAAGTGCGTCACGACGAAGCCGCCCGCCACGGGCGCGAACACCGGGCCGAGCGCGACGATCATCATCAGCAAGGAGAATGCGCGAGCGGCTTCGTGCGGCTGGCAGCGATCGCGCACGATCGCGCGGCCGATCACGAATCCGGCCGAGCCGCCGAGCGCCTGGACGACGCGCATCAGCGTGAGTGCCGGCATGCTGGCGGCGAGCGCGCAGCCTGCGGCACCCAGCGCATACAAAGCGAAGCCAAAGTACAGCGGCGGCTTGCGTCCGAAGCGATCGCTGATCGGGCCGTAGAACAGCTGGCTGACGGCGATGCCGACGAGATAGGCAGCCATCGTGGTCTCGACGCCGCGCACGCCGAACTCCCGCTCGATCGCGGGAAAGCCCGGCAGATACATGTCGATCGACACCGGGCCGACAGCGGCCATGGCTGCCACCAGCAGCAGCCAGCGGGGGACACCTTTCATTGGGATAAAGAGTCACGCTAAAGCCTGACCCACAGTCGTGTTTGATTGCGCTCAGTAAACCACAACGCTGCGGATCGATTCGCCTTTGTGCATCAGGTCGAACGCGTCGTTGATCTTCTCCAGCGGCATCGTGTGCGTGATCAGGTCGTCGATGTTGATCTTGCCGTCCATGTACCAGTCGACGATCTTCGGCACGTCGGTGCGGCCGCGCGCACCGCCGAACGCCGTGCCTTTCCACACACGCCCGGTTACCAGTTGGAACGGACGCGTCTTGATCTCCTGCCCCGCGCCCGCGACGCCGATGATCACCGAGACGCCCCAGCCGCGATGGCAGCATTCGAGCGCCTGACGCATGAGGTCGACGTGGCCGACGCACTCGAAGCTGTAGTCGGCGCCGCCGTCCGTCATTGCGATCAGGTGCTGCACCAGATCGCCGCCGACTTCCTTGGGATTGACGAAGTCGGTCATCCCGAACTTCTCGGCGAGCGCGCGACGCCGCGGATTGAGATCGACACCGATGATGCGATTCGCGCCAACCAGCTTCGCGCCCTGCACGACGTTCAGGCCGATACCACCGAGACCGAACACGACCACGTTCGCGCCCGGTTCGACCTTCGCAGTGTTCATGACTGCGCCGATACCGGTCGTGACGCCGCAGCCGATGTAGCAAACCTTGTCGAACGGTGCGTCGGGTCGGATCTTGGCCAGCGCGATCTCGGGCAGCACCGTGTGATTCGAGAACGTCGAGCAGCCCATGTAGTGATGGATCTTGTCCTTGCCGATCGAGAAGCGGCTGGTGCCATCCGGCATCACGCCTTTGCCCTGCGTCGCGCGAATCGCCGTGCAGAGATTGGTCTTGCGTGACAGGCACGCTTTGCACTGGCGACATTCCGGCGTGTACAGCGGAATGACGTGATCGCCGACCTTCAGCGAAGTCACGCCGCGACCGACGTCGACGACGACACCTGCGCCTTCGTGGCCGAAGATCACCGGGAACAGGCCTTCGGGGTCCGCGCCGGAGCGCGTGAACTCGTCGGTGTGACACACACCGCTCGCCTTGATCTCGACCAGCACCTCGCCGTCACGCGGGCCATCGAGATCGACGGTGACGACTTCGAGCGGTTTACCGGCGGCATACGCGACGGCGGCGCGAGTTTTCATAGCAGTGCCCTCGGAAAGGAAGAGTCAGGCTAAAGCCTGACCCACATGCAGGTCCAGCTCTTTGTGGGTCAGGCTTCAGCCTGACATTCATGGTTATTCGTGGCGCAGCGCTTCGATCGGGTCCAGCTGCGCGGCGCGGCGGGCTGGGAAGAAGCCGAAGACGATGCCGACCGCGGCGGAGAACGCGAACGACAGGAACACGATGCCGAGGTTCAGCACGAACGGCACGTGGAACGCGCTGGTTGCGAGCAGCGCGGTACTCAACCCGAGTGCGATACCGATGATGCCGCCGAACGCCGCGAGCGTGACCGCTTCGACCAGGAACTGCAGCAACACGTCGCGTGCCATCGCACCGACTGCGAGGCGCGTGCCGATCTCGCGCGTCCGCTCGGTCACCGACACGAGCATGATGTTCATGATGCCGACGCCGCCGACGACGAGACTGACCGCCGCGACCGCACCGAGCAATGCAGTAAGCACCTTCGAAGAGTTGGTGAAGGCGCTGGTGACCTCTTTGAGGTCGCGGACGTTGAAATCGTCCTCGGCGCCCTCGCGAATCTTGCGGCGCTCACGCAGCAGCCGTTCCAGGTCAGCCTGCACCTTCTCCGTCGACACGCCATCGCGCGCCGAGACCATGATCGCGTTGACGTCGGAGTTACCAGCCATGCGCCGTTGCAGCGTGCGCAGCGGTACGACGACGATGTCGTCCTGGTTCTGGCCGAACCCCGACTGCCCTTTCACGGACAGCAGGCCGATCACCTGGCACGACAGCTTGCCGAGGCGGATGGAGATTCCAATCGGATCCTGATTACCGAACAGCTCCTGCTTGACCGTGTCGCCGAGCATGCAAACCGCCGCGCCGGCACGCAGCTCGCTCTCCGAGAAATTGCGGCCCGATGCCAGCGGCCAGTCACGCACTTCCAGATACTTGTCGCTCGTGCCCGTGACCTGCGTCGACCAATTGGCATTGCCGTAGATAGCCTGCGCGCCACTGTTCGAGCTCGGCGCGACCGCGCGGACGCCGGAGATATCGTTCTCGATCGCGGTAACGTCTTCCAGGGTGAACGGCGCTGCCGAGGAGCGTGCGCCACCGCCGCCGCCAAAGCCCTGGCCGCGGAATACCTGAAGGAGGTTCGTGCCGAGCTTCTGGATGTCCGCCTGCACCTGCGCGGTGGCGCCCTGGCCGATCGTGACCATCGTGATGACGGCGGCGACGCCGATGACGATGCCGAGAATCGTCAGTGACGAGCGCAGCACGTTGCGGCGTATTTCGCGCAGCGCCAGCAGCATTGCGTTCCAGAACATCAGGCAACTCCTCGCACCGGAGTGTTGGCCTCGTCGCTCTCGATCACGCCGTCGCGGAAGCGCACGATGCGTCGGCTCCAACCCGCGATATCGGGCTCGTGCGTCACCATGACGATGGTCATGCCGCGCTGCTCGTTGAGGCCGGTCAGCACCTTCATGATCTCGATGCTGGTCTGGGTATCGAGATTGCCCGTCGGCTCGTCAGCGAACACGACTTGCGGCTGCGCGACGATGGCGCGCGCGATGGCGACACGCTGCTGCTGGCCGCCGGACAGCTCGCTCGGGACATGCGTCTCGCGACCGGCAAGTCCGACCTCGTGCAGCGCCTTGCGGGCGCGGGCGTGACGCTCTTCGGCGGGCAAGTGGCGGTAAATCAGCGGCAGCTCGACGTTTTCGAGCGCCGTCGTGCGGCTTAGCAGGTTGAAGCCCTGAAACACGAAGCCGAGATGGTTCCGTCGCAGCAAGGCACGCTGGTCCGCCGTCATCGTGCCGACCGGCACGCCGAGAAAGCGGTACGTGCCGGCGGTTGGCGTGTCGAGGCAACCGAGGATGTTCATGCACGTCGACTTACCGGAGCCGCTCGGGCCCATGACTGCGACGAACTCACCGGGCGCGATCGCGAGATCGATGCCGCGCAGCGCGCGCACCTGACCTTCGCCCTCGCCGTACACCTTAGTGACCTGCGACAGCTCGATTACCCGGCTCGGAGGAGTCGGCATGCCGGTCATTTCTTCGGCGCTTCTTCGTCGACGATGACCTTCACGCCGGGCTCGATCTTGCGCTCCAGCGCCTTCTTGAACTTCTCGTCGTTCGCCATCGGGCCCTGGCGGTTGCCGCCGTTCGGCTTCTCGCCGCGCGGCAATACTTGCGTCATGCGGCCGTCGGTCGCGCCCGGCTTGAAGATCGCCAGCGCGGGTTTGCCGTCTTCGATAACCCACACGCGGCCCATGCGTCCGCCACCGCGCTGCTGACCGCCGCCGAACATGCGGCGCGGCATCGTCGGCATCAACGCCGACAGCGGACCGCGCGACTGCTGCGCGTTCGGCGCGCCGGGCGCGTCGGCACCAGTCGGCGTGAAGCGCAGCGCGGCGTTCGGCACCAGCGTTGCGTCCTGGATGCTGGTGGTCACGATTTCGGCAGTCGCGGTCATGCCCGGCCGCAACAGCGAATCCGAATTGTCGACTTCGAGCACGGTCTCGTACGTGACTACGCCGGTTGAAGTCGCGCTGCTGCCGGAGCCGCTGCTGCTACTGCTGCCACTGCTGCTCTTCTGCGTGTTGTTCGAGGCGAAATCGACTCGCGTAATCTTCGCGTGGAATTGGCGATTCGGAAACGCGTCCACGGTAAACGATGCATCCTGGCCGACTTCGACGGAGCCGATGTCGGCCTCGTCCACGGCGACGTGCAGCTCCATCTTCTTGAGATCTTCGGCGAGCGTGAAGAGCACCGGCGCCTGCAGCGACGAGGCCACTGTCTGGCCCGGCTCCACCGAACGCACCAGCACGACGCCGTTGATCGGCGACTTGATGTCGGTCTTGCTGAGATCCGTCTTGACCGCGTCGAGATTGGCTTTTGCCTGCGCGACGGCGGCTCGGGCCGCAGCCTCTTCGCCTTCGCCTTGCGCGACTGCCGACTCGGCAACGTCCATGTCCTGCTGCGAGGGCAGTTTGTTGTTGCTCAGCTCGCGCACCTTCTGGAGTCGAGCAAGGTTGGCGCGCGCTTCCTTGAGTCCCGCAAGGCTCTGCAGGACGCGCGCTTCGGCCGACGCAAGCGAGCTCTGTGCCTGGAGCACCTGCGCTTCCAGGCGCGTGGTGTCGAGCTTGGTGAGGACTTGCCCCGCCTTCACCTCATCGTTCACGTCGACCGTGACGGTGCGGATCGTGCCCGACAGCTCGCTGCCGATGTCGACTTGATTGCGCGGTTCGAGATTCCCTGTGGCCGTCACGGTGACCGTGAGGTCGCCGGTCGTGACGTCCTGCGTCACGTACTTGGGCTTATCGCTGCCGCTGCGCCCGAAGATGAAATAAGCGACGACGATCGCGACCAGCGCGATCGCACCCCAGCGGGCCCAGCGCTTCCACGGCGCCGGCGCGCCCGGGCCGTAGTCCGGTGTCGAGAGCTCGGGGGTCGCCGAGGGATTGGTTTCAGTGTCCACGATCTATTCCTTCGGGAAGACGCTCCAGCCGCCGCCCAGCGCCTTGTACAGGCGCACGAGGTTCGCCGTCACTTCGCCGTCGCTGACGGCGAGCGAGTCCTCGAGCGTGATGAGCTGACGGTCGGCGTTGAGCACGGTCTGGAAATCCACGAGTCCGGAGTTGTATTGCGTGAGTGCGAGATCGGACGCGCGCCGGGCGCTCTCGACGCCGAGCTGCAAGGCGTCGCGTCGCAGATGCTCGTTGGTCGAGGCAGTGAGCGCATTCTCGACTTCCTCGTAGGCGGCGAGAACAGTCGCTTCATACGTCGCGACCGCTTGGACGACGAGCGCATTCTGCGCATTCAAGTTCTGGCGCAGCGCCCCGCCGCGGAAGATCGGCAGATTCAACGACAGGCCGAAGCGATCGGTGCGGAAGCCGTTCGGCACGTCGCTCGCATTCAGCGCTTGCAACGTGATCGAGCCGGTCAACGACAGACTCGGATAGAGCGCCGCGGTCGCGACACCGACTTCGGCAGTCTGCGCCGCGAGGCGCCGCTCGGCGTTGCGAATGTCAGGACGACGACGCAAGACATCGGCAGGCACGCCGGCAGCGATCTCGAGCGGCGCGACCGGAATCGGTTTGCGCTCCGCGAGGGTCGCTTCGAGCGAACCGGGCGGATCGCCCGTCAGCACCGACAGGCGATTCATCGCTTGCACGAGGTTCGATTGCAGCACCGGTATCGCTGCACGCGTTTGCTGGTACGTGCTCTGCGCCTGCTCTTCATCGAGCGCCGTCGCCAGGCCCGCAGCCGCTCGCCAGTGAGTGATATCGAGAGTGCCGCGTTGTGATTCGAGATTCTTCTCGGCGTACGTCAGCCGCGACTGGGCCGTGCGCACGTCGACATAACTCAACGCAACGTCGCCCAGCAGCGTGACGAGCACGTCGCGTAGCTGCGCTTCGGTCGCGCCGAGCTGGGCTGTGGCTGCTTCGAATGCGCGGCGTTTGCCGCCAAACAGATCGAGCTCCCAGATCGCATCGACACCCGCGTCGTAGATTTCGTCGGTGCCGCCGGCGAGGCCAACGTCCGGATTGCTGACCCGCGACTCGGAGTTCGTGCGATTGCCGCCGGCCGAAGCGCTCAGCGACGGCCAGAAATCCGCGGCCGCGATGCCACGCCGGGCGCGCGCTTCGAGGACGCTCGCGTACGCCTGTTTGGCGGTCTTGTTATGCGCGAGCGCCTGCTCGACGAGCTGGTCGAGGACCGGATCGTTGAGCGTCTTCCACCAGTCCGCGAGCGCAGCGGGATCGCCGGCAGGCGTTACGGCGGCGGGTGCCGCAGCAGTCGGCCGCGAATGCCATTCGTCGGGGGTCACGGGTTGCGGCGGCCGATAATTCGGCCCGACGGCGCACCCGGCCAGCGCGACGAGAACCACCAAAGCGAGGAAGCTGCGCTCCATAGGGGCTATTAGACTGAAGTTCGCGCCGGGGTTGCGGCAAAGAAGTGTAATTCAATGTAACTTTATGTATCTGAAATCCCTTTAATTTCCGCGTTTCGCGCGCCGTAGTGGCGCTTATGCTCGGACGGCGCCGCGCCTGGCCAAGCCGGCATATGCGATCGAGCCCGCCCTGCCGCACAATCCGCTCTCTTCAAACCCCGGTGGAACCGTTTTGCCACCCGCCGGCTTTTGACTGACAACGATGATCCGACTCACGCACCTGAACCGCCTCGAAGCCGAGAGCATCCACATCCTGCGCGAGGTCGTCGCCGAGAGCGAACGGCCCGTCATGCTGTATTCCATCGGCAAGGACAGCTCGGTGCTGTTGCACCTGGCGATGAAGGCCTTTTACCCGGCCAGGCCGCCGTTCCCGCTGCTGCACGTCGACACGACCTGGAAGTTTCGGGAAATGATCGCGTTTCGCGACGCCACGGCCGCGCGGCTCGGCGTGCAGCTGATCGTGCATATCAATAAGGAGGGGCTGGCGCGCGGCATCGGCCCGTTCACGCATGGCTCGGCCGTGCACACCGACGTGATGAAGACGCAGGCGCTGAAGCAGGCGCTCGATCAATACGGCTTCGACGCCGCGTTCGGCGGCGCACGCCGCGACGAAGAGAAGTCGCGTGCCAAGGAGCGTGTGGTGTCGTTCCGGTCGGCGCAGCATCGCTGGGATCCGAAGCGTCAGCGGCCCGAGCTCTGGCATCTGTACAACACGCGCAAGAACAAGGGCGAAAGCCTGCGCGTGTTCCCGCTGTCGAACTGGACCGAGCTGGACATCTGGCAGTACATCTACATGGAGAACATCCCGATCGTGCCGCTGTATTTCTCCAAGCAGCGTCCGATCGTCGAGCGCGACGGTGCGCTGATCATGGTCGACGACGATCGCATGCCGTTGCAGGCCGGCGAGCGGCCCGAGCAACGCTGGGTGCGCTTCCGCACGCTCGGCTGTTATCCGCTGACCGGTGCAGTGGAAAGCCGCGCGGATACGCTGCCGGCGATCATCCAGGAAATGCTGCTCACCACCAGCTCCGAGCGCCAGGGCCGCGTGATCGATCACGACAGCGCGGCTTCGATGGAGAAGAAGAAGCAGGAAGGGTATTTCTGAAGAAGCGGAACGATGGCCCATAAGTCGGACCTCATTGCCGAAGACATTCACGCCTACCTCAAGTCGCACGAGCACAAGGGGTTGCTGCGGTTCATCACGTGCGGCAGCGTCGATGACGGCAAGTCGACCCTGATCGGGCGGCTGTTGTACGAATCGAAGTTGATCTTCGAGGACCAGCTCGCCGCGCTCGAAGCGGATTCGAAGAAGGTGGGCACGCAAGGCGGCGAGCTCGACTTCGCGTTGCTGGTCGACGGCCTCGCGGCGGAACGCGAGCAAGGCATCACGATCGACGTCGCGTATCGGTTCTTCTCGACCGACCGGCGCAAGTTCATCGTCGCGGATACGCCGGGACACGAGCAGTACACGCGCAACATGGTCACGGGCGCGTCGACTGCAGATGTCGCAGTGATTCTCGTCGACGCGCGCAAGGGCGTGCTTACGCAGACGCGGCGTCATAGTTACATCGTGTCGCTGCTTGGCATCCGACACATCGTGCTCGCGATCAACAAAATGGATCTGGTCGAGTACTCGCAGCAGACGTTCGATGAGATCGTCGCCGGGTATCGCGAGTTCGCGAAGCAGATCGGACTCACGAACATCGTCGCGGTGCCGCTGTCGGCGCTGCGCGGCGACAACATGCTCGAGCGCAGCGCACGCACGCCGTGGTACGACGGCCCGACGCTGATGGGCTATCTCGAATCGGTCGAGATCGAGGACGACCTGCAGACGAAGCCGTTCCGCTTGCCCGTGCAGTGGGTGAACAGGCCGAACCAGGACTTTCGCGGCTTCGCCGGCACGATCGCGAGCGGCAAGGTCCGGCGCGGCGATACGGTGCGGGTGTTGCCGTCGGGTCGGCAGAGTCGCGTGACGCGCATCGTCGGCTTCGAGGCCGACCTGGAAATTGCAGTCGCCGGGCAGTCCGTGACGCTGACGCTGGCGGACGAAGTCGATGTGAGCCGCGGCGACTTGCTCGCAGCGGCCGATGCGCCGCCCGCAGTCGCCGATCAGTTCCAAGCGACGATCATCTGGATGCACGAAGAGCCGATGCTGCGTGGCCGACCGTACGCCATCAAACTCGGCACGCGCATGCTCACCGGCAGCATCACGACGCCGAAGCACAAGGTGAACGTGAACACGCTGGAGCGGCTCGCAGCGAAGCAGCTGGAGCTGAACGAGATCGGTGTGTGCAACCTGAGCTTCGATCGCGCGATTCCGTTCGATCCGTACGCGGACAATCGCGAGACCGGCGGCTTCATCCTGATCGACAAGCTCTCGAACGACACCGTTGGCGCAGGCTTGCTGAACTTCGCGCTGCGCCGTGCCGAGAACATTCATTGGCAAGCGCTCGACGTCAACAAGACGGCGCGCTCGTCACTCAAAGGTCAGCGCGCGTGCGTGCTGTGGTTCACCGGACTTTCTGGCGCAGGTAAGTCGACGGTCGCGAACCTGGTAGAGAAACGCCTACACGCGCTCGGCCGGCACACGTACACGCTCGATGGCGACAACGTGCGCCACGGGCTCAACCGGGATCTCGGCTTCACGGATACGGACCGCGTCGAGAACATCCGACGCGTCGCGGAAGTGTCACGACTCATGGTCGATGCGGGCTTGATCGTGCTGGTGTCGTTCATCTCGCCGTTCCGCTCCGAGCGCCGCCTGGCGCGCGAGTTGATGCAGCCGGGCGAATTCCTCGAGGTGTTCGTCGATACGCCGTTGGCCGAGGCCGAGAAACGCGACGTGAAGGGCCTCTACAAAAAGGCGCGCCGCGGCGAGCTGAAGAACTTCACGGGCCTCGACTCGCCGTACGAGCCGCCGGAGCATCCCGAGATCCATCTGCGCACGGTGCTGCAGTCGCCGGAAGAAGCGGCGGAGCAAATCCTCAAGACGCTGCGCGACGGCGGTATGCTGTATCCGGCGGACGAGTTGTCCGGACTTTGAAAGCCATGACTCCGCGGGACAGCGCCATAACGGCTTTGCAGATCGAGGTGCTCGAGCTGATCGCTCGCGGCAAGCCGCTCGACTGCGTGTTCGAGCGGCTCGGCGCCGGAATCGAGTCGCTGATCGACGGCGCAGTCGTCGGCATGACCGTGCTCGACCGCGCCGCGCGCACCTTCGAGCGCGCCATCTTTCCGAGTCTTGGCTCGTCCTATGAATCGGCCATTCCGGGACTGCACGTCGCGGATCTGCCGGGCAGCTGCGCCGCAGCCGTTTACCACGGCAGGGTCGTTCACAGCGACGACATCGCCACCGACGAGCGCTTCCAGCCCGCTTGGCGTCAGCTGCATGCCCGTCACCACGTGAAGACGATCCAATCGCACCCGGTGTTCGCCGCCGATGGCACTTCGCTCGGCACACTCGTGATCGGCTTCCGCGGGCCCCGGTCACTGAATGCACAGGAAGAAAAACTGCTTGCGCTGGGGACGGACCTGACAGGCCTCGCGTTGATCAGGCATCGCGCCGATCAGCAACAGGACCTGCTGGTGGCCGAGCTGCACCACCGTATGAAGAACGTGTTCGCTTCCATCGGCTCGCTGGTCTACTTCACGTTGCGCACGCACGGCGAAACGGGCCAGTTCCGCAAAGTGTTCGACGGTCGACTCGCCGCATTGGCGCGAGCGCACGGGCTGGCTCTGACGCGCTCCGGTTCGGACCTGCGCGCGCTGATCGGCGAGATCCTGGCTCCGTATGCCACGGAGGAACGCATCACTCTCGTAGGGCCGCTGCTGACGCTGTCGCCCGAAGCCACGGTCGCCTTCAGCCTGGCAATGCATGAGCTCGCGACCAACGCCACCAAATACGGCGCGTTGTCGAGCAGCGAGGGCAAATTGCGCATCGAGTGGGGGTTGTACCCCGAGGCGGCGAATGAGGCCGTATTCCAGCTCGCGTGGGTGGAGAGCGGCGGCCCTGCTGTGGTGACACCAGAGCGCACTGGCTTCGGTCGCAGCACTATCGAGCAGAGTCTGGCGCAAGCAATCGATGGTCGGGTCTCGCTCGACTTCGCCACCGGGGGATTGGTCTGCAGGATCACCGCGCCGGCGACGGAGCGGCTCGGCCACGGCGCGCCTGCACCACTGCATCGTTGATAGCGGAGCTGCAGTGCCAGTAAACCAAAGCTTGGTCGCGGATGTAGTTGCGCTCGCGCGGCGCGCAGGCGACGCGATTCTCGGCGTGTACGGTCAGCAGTTCGAAGTGACGAACAAGGCGGATCAGTCACCGCTCACGCTCGCCGATACCCAGTCGCACGACATCATCGTGGCAGGTCTGCACGCGCTCACGCCGGACGTGCCGGTGCTCTCCGAAGAGGCGAGCGACATCCCGTATAGCGAGCGTCGCCAGTGGCAACGCTACTGGCTCGTCGATCCGCTCGATGGCACGAAGGAGTTCGTCTCGCGCAACGGCGAGTTCACCGTGAACATCGCGCTCATCGATGGTCACGATGCTGTCCTCGGCGTCGTGCACGTGCCAGTTACTGGTACGACGTACACAGGCGTGCAGAACGTGGGCGCGACACGGCAGAGCGGTCGCGACACGGCAGTGCGGATACACACGACCAAGACCGCGCCTACGCCGCTGCGGATCGTCGGAAGCCGTTCGCATCGCGACTCGGTACTCGATCGCTATCTGCCGCAGCTCGAGCCTTATCAGCTCGTCGCGGTCGGCAGCTCGATCAAGTTCTGCCTGGTCGCCGAAGGCAGCGCGGATTTCTATCCGCGCTTCGGTCCGACCAGCGAGTGGGACACAGCCGCTGCCCAGGCAGTCGTGGAGGCAGCGGGGGGACGCGTGATCCAGACGGACGGACAGCGGCTGCGTTACAACGCGAAGGCCGAGGTGCTGAACCCGCACTTCCTGGTGTCGGGTGACCCGACGCGCGATTGGCGCGCCGAGCTCCAGCTCAACGATTAGTAGGCGATCAACGCACCATTAAAAACGGTGCGAGCATTACGAACGTTGTGACGACGAGCAAGGCGCCTTCGAACGCGCCAATCATTCGCTTGAGATACTTCATGAGTGCTGCTCCAAAGTTGCGGAAACCGTGCAGACCGAGCACACCAGATCGCCGCGACACCCTCGAGCATGACTCCGATGGATCTGAGCTCCTGTTGCTGTCTGCTTGTCATGGTGGCTACTTTGCCGGCCGCCCGTGACAGCGAAGTGATTGCTGCTGTGAAGAACGCGTGAAAACGCGCTCGCAAAGGTGATCTAGTTCACGCGCACGAAGATCTGGGCGCCGCGCCTGGTGTCGTCGGGGGCGGGCAGCTTGCTGGTGAGGCGGATGGGATATTCGGCGGGGCGCGCGGGACGCATGCAGAAGTCGCCGTTCGGTCGGGTCAGTTGCAGATCGAGCCTCTGGTCCTGGCGAATCTCGATCGTCAGCGGCACGCCCGCAAGTGCACGGCCCTGGGTACCGAAGGCATTCAGCTGCAGCGTGCTGAGGCAGACCTGCTTGCCCGCGGCGAGTGGGACGATCGCCGGCTCGACATCGACGCGCACCACTTTGGCGCCGCTCGGCATCGGCACGGCGTTCTTGCCCGCCGAGACGACTTCACCGACGTTGATCCAGACGACTTTGAAGTCCTGAGCGGCCGCTGCCAGGCAGCAGCCTAGCGACAGACCGAAAGCCATCAGACGACTCATAGGACGCATCATGGGCTGCATTCTCTTGCCTTGGCTCCAGCGCTGCTGCTAGATTCGGCCCATGCGTACGATTCAGCAACAGTCCGCGCTGCCCCTTCGAGGCAGTGAGCTGCTGCGTACGCGCCTGCACCTGCGTCGCTAAGACGCAAACACCCCGATCGTCGCCAGGGACTGGCGCCAAAAAATCTCTGATTCGTTTGCTCCGGCCCCACGGCCGCCCCCAGCACAGGAATGCCTACGATGTTGCAGGAACCCAAGAACAAGTACCGCCCGTTCGCGCCCATCGACCTTCGCGACCGGACCTGGCCTGACAAGGTCCTCACGACGCCGCCGTTGTGGTGCAGCGTCGACCTGCGCGACGGCAACCAGGCACTGATCGAACCGATGGATGCCGCGCGCAAGCGCCGCATGTTCGACATGCTGGTGCGCACCGGCTTCAAGGAGATCGAGGTCGGCTTCCCGGCCGCGTCGCAGACGGATTTCGATTTCGTGCGCGAGCTGATCGAGAAGAACCTGATCCCGGATGACGTCATCATCCAGGTGTTGACGCAGGCGCGACCCGAGCTGATCGAGCGCACTTACGAGTCGCTGCGCGGCGCGAAGCGCGCGATCGTGCACTTGTACAACTCGACGTCCACCGTGCAACGGCGCGTCGTGTTCTGCCTCGACCGACCGGGGATCATCAACATCGCGGTGCAGGCAGCGCGGTGCGTGCGCGACCTCGCCGCACAACAGCCCGGCACAGATTGGCGTTTTGAGTACAGTCCGGAGAGCTTCACCGGCACCGAGCTCGACTTCGCGGTCGAGATCTGCGATGCCGTGAACGAAGTCTGGCAACCGACGCCCGAGCGCAGGGTGATCATCAACCTGCCAGCGACCATCGAGATGGCGACGCCGAACATCTACGCAGACCAGATCGAATGGTTTGGCCGTCACGTCGCCAAGCGCGACTCGATCGTGCTGTCGGTGCATCCACACAACGACCGCGGCACCGCGATCGCGGCTGCGGAGCTCGCCGTGATGGCAGGCGCGGAACGCGTCGAAGGCACGTTGTTCGGCAACGGCGAGCGCACCGGCAACGTCGACGTCGTGACGCTCGCACTGAATCTCTATAGCCAGGGCGTCCACCCGGGACTGGATTTCTCCAACATCAACGAAGCGGCGCGCTGTGCAGAGCACTGTAACCAGCTGCCGATACATCCGCGTCATCCATACGTCGGCGATCTGGTGTTCACTTCGTTCTCCGGCTCGCACCAGGACGCGATCAAGAAAGGCTTTGCGGCGCGCCGCGACGGCGACATCTGGGAAATGCCGTATCTGCCCATCGACCCGCGCGACCTCGGGCGCACGTACGAGTCGGTCATTCGCGTCAACAGTCAGTCGGGCAAGGGCGGCATCGCCTACCTTCTGGAACGCGACTACGGGCTGACGATGCCGCGGCGGCTGCAGATCGAATTCAGCCAGGTCGTGCAGGCCGTGACCGATGCCACCGGCAAGGAGCTGACCTCGGAGCAGATCTGGTCGCT
Source organism: Steroidobacteraceae bacterium (assembly GCA_035493235.1). GTDB lineage: Bacteria > Pseudomonadota > Gammaproteobacteria > Steroidobacterales > Steroidobacteraceae > Steroidobacter. Next base: position 11,022 of record DATJIP010000103.1, on the reverse strand, counting down.
GTTCGAGCGCGAGTATCTGGGCGAGAACGGCACCTACGTTTACGGCGGTCATCAGTTGTCGCCGCTGCGTGAGCATCAGAACGTCGAGCGGCTGACGCTGAAGCTGAAGTGCAACGGCCAGGGCGCGCTGCTGCACGGCGAAGGCAATGGTCCGATCGACGCGATCGTCGATGCGTTGGGCCTGCGCTTCGATGTGCTGTCGTACGAGGAGCACTCGATGGGTTCGGGCAGCGACGCGCGTGCCGTCGCGTTCGTGGAGATCACGACGCCGGCGCGGACCACGCTGTTCGGCGTCGGCTTGCACGAGAACATCGTGACGGCATCGTTGATGGCGATCCTGAGCGCGGTGAACCGCGCGCTGCAGCGCGGGCTGCTGGACGATGCGATGCCCGCCGCGACAGCGGGGTGAATGACAGAGGCTGGACGGGGCGCTGTAGGTCGGGCTTCAGCCCGACTCCGGAAGAAACTCTCGCCAAGACGCCAAGTCCGAAGCCAAATTTTTAAGACTTTTCTTCCTTGGCGCCTTGGCGCCTTGGCGAGAAAATTCTTTCTTCGCACGGATTGTCGGGCTAAAGCCCGACCTACAGCGCGCACCACCCGCCGACGCTCGTCACCCCGCGATGTAGCGCTCCAACTGGGTGATCGTCTGCTGCTGTTCTTCGATGACGGCCTTCACCAGGTCGCCGATCGAGATGATGCCGATCAGCTCGCCCTTGTCGACGACCGGGAGGTGCCGGATGCGCTTCTCGGTCATGATCTCCATGCACCGGTGGACGGCGTCGTCGGGCGACACGGTCACGACGTCCGACGTCATGATCTGCCACACCGGTGTATCGGAGCTCGAGCGCCCGAGCAGGATCACTTTGCGCGCGTAGTCACGCTCCGAAACGATCCCGACCAGTTCTTTCTCGCGCACGACCGGCAGCGCGCCGATGTGCTTGTCGGCCATGACCTGGATGGCCTCGAGGACCGGCGCTTCGGGGCCGATGGTCCAGACGCTCTTGGGCTTGAAGGCCAGCAGGTATCTGACGCGTAGCATCGTCATGCCCTCCTTTTTGCCCACGTCAGCGCAAATCGTGCGCCAACGCAATGCGGAGTTCTTCTACGACTAGTGGTCGTGGTGACCGCCCGGCCCGTGGACGTGGCCGTGCGCCAGCTCTTCCTCGGTCGCGGCCCGCACTTCGGCGATCTCCACCTCGAAATTCAGGCTCTTGCCCGCGAGCGGGTGATTGCCGTCGATCGTGACCATGTCGCCGGCGATCTGCGTGACAGTCACGGCACGCACGCCGTGCGGCGATTGAGTGTGCAACTGCATGCCGACCTGAAGATTGCCGATGCCCTTGAGCGCGCGCCGCGGCACGCGCTGGACCAGCGACTTGTCGTACTGGCCGTAGGCGTCGGCCGGAGCGATTTTCACGCTCAGCTTGTCGCCGGCCGCTTTGCCTTCGAGCTCGCGCTCCAGACCGGGGATCAGGTTACCGTTGCCGTGCAGGTACGCGAGCGGCGTGCCGTCGGAGCTGTCGAGCTTGGTGCCGGAATCGTCGGTCAGCGTGTAGTGGATCGAAACCACTGCGTTCTGGGTGATTTGCATGGCGCAGAGTATCGCCGATTTACCGCTAGATTGCCGGCGGCTTGGCCGGCGGCGTGTACCAGCGTTCCTTCGTCACCACCTGCGACTCGGCGGGGTCGGTCATGTAGTGCGGCGACAGGATCTGCACGCCGTGCTCGTTGAATACGTCCTGGATGTTGGCGTACAGAGCGCTCAGCATCTTGATGCGCTCGGCCGGATCGTCGATCAGCGAGTGCGCGATCAGACGGTACTCGACATAGAAATCGGCGAGCGCGGTCTGTCGCACGTAAGGCTCAGGATCGCGGTCGATGCCGGCGGTGCGACGTGCTGCCTCTTCGAGCAGCGCATGCACTTGCCGCCACGGCGTCGAATACCCGATGGCGACTCGCGTGTTGACCACGAAGCCCCCGCCGGCCGCGGCGCGGGAAAAATTCTGGGTCGAGTTCTGCAATCCCAGAGTGTTCGGGACGAGCACCTCCTCGCCGAGACCGGTGCGGACACGGGTGGCAAAGGCGCCCATCGCGACCACGGTGCCCTCCGTGTCGCCGATGCGCACGTACTCGCCGGGTCGGAAAGCGCGGGTGTAGGTGAGGATCAGCCCGCTGACCGCCTGGCCGACCAGACTCGAGGCCCCGATCGACACCGCGAGGCCGAACAGTACCGAGACCCCCTTGAAGGCGTCGGTGTCCGACCCAGGCAAATAGGGGTACGCCAACGCGGCCGCGAACGCCCACACGACGAACTGAAAAATCCGCCGCGTCGGGACTACCGTATCGGCGTCGAGCCCGCCCATCGAGATCTTGCCGCGGGCGATGCGATCGAAGAACAGGCTCGCGAGACGGATGATCAGGCGCGCGATCAGCAGGATCACGATCACCAGCAGCAGGCCGGGAATCGCGTTGGCGATCGACAGCGCCATGTCGCCGACGATCCCCAGCAGCTGGCCTTCCATCTGCTCGCCCGACGGGCGTGTGTAAGGGAACAGCAGCAGCGTGAAGGTGATCCAGCCGTACGTTGCAATGAACCCCAGGACATACGCCAACCCCGTGAACAGGCGCCTTGCGAACAGGCTGATCTGCTCAGGATCGAACAGGCGCACGCCTTTGACGTGGAGCCGATCGGCGCCTGCCGCTGCAGCTCCGGCTACCAGCCGGCCAACACGTCGGTCGATCTGAATCAGCAGCCAGAGCAGCCCGCTGTAGATGGCGAGCGCCACGAGAGCCCACCCCGTCTGGATCAACAGATAGCGGGGCGTGTGCTGCGCTCGATACTCCGCGACCGCCTGTCCCAGACGCGTGGCCGCTGCCTCGGCGACCAACTGCGTGGTCTCGCCGGCGATCGGATCGATGTCGATACGCGTCACGATGAAGGCGCGTTTGCCGCCGAGCAGGACCTCCGTGCCCTCGTCGATATCGTCGAGCTTGATGGCGGGCGAGGGATTCGCCTCGAGAACATCGATTATCCGGTTTGTTGAAGCCGTTGCGCGCTCCGTCGCCGAATATCCGGCGATAGGGCCGCGCACCTCGATCACCGTTCGGTTGGCGATGACGATTCGGGCGCTGTCGCGCGCGGCGGTTGCGGTGTCAATCTCCTCGGCGGCGACTGCGGCGCACGCAATAGCGCAGAGTCCGAGTCCGATCAGTAGGTGAACGGTCTTGGTCGCACGGCGCATGCCCGAAGTATGCGCACGCGGCCGCTGTCAGGAACATGTGTACGAGGGGCGACCCGCCTGGTCTCAGTGCACGAGCATCGTCACGCCGGTGAACACCCCGTAGCGGGTCGAATCGCGATTCAATCCAAGCAGGGCGCCGCCATCGAACACCAGAGTTGGCGTCGCGCTGAACGACAGCGCGCTGAGGAACTGCGCCGTGCCATGCGCGCCGCTCTGATTGATACCGGAGAGCTCGCCGGCAAATCCCCACTTCGCCGCAACGTCGTGCGAGGCTGCGACCGCCCAGCTGACCACGTCGCGACTCGTGCCGGGATCCGGCCGGCCGAGGCGCGTGTAACCGACGTTGATGTCGACGGCGCATTGCAGGACTTCCGTGCTCGCGATGCCATTCAACGTGTAGTCGGTCTGGCCGGTGCCGAGGTCATGCGAGGCGGTCGGTAAAGCGACCGCCGCTTCGAGACCGATGCCTGTCGATTCAGACACTGCGTGATGGAATTTCATGGTGACCGACGTGTCGCCCCAGCCGCGTGCAGTGTCGCCGCTGCTGCGATCGACCACGAAGCTCTCGCCGCCGATGAGCAGGCCGAAGTCGTCCGTGAACGCGTATTTCAGGAGGTACGGAACGCTGATGTGGCGCGCGTCGCCGGGATCGCGTCCGGCATAGCCGCCTGCTTCCCATTCGAAGTGATGCGGGACCGGCAGATCAGCAGGGTTCGATACGGTCGGGCGATACGGAGTCGCCTGCAGTTCATCGGGAGAGTCGGCTGCGCTCGCGGCACCAGCCGACAACAGGGCCACGCAAGTCAGGTACCAGCGGGGCTCCATACTTGTCTGCGGTGGCGTTTGCCACTCGAGACTATTCCACCGTAACGGACTTCGCGAGATTGCGCGGCTGATCGACGTCGGTGCCGCGCAGGATCGCGCAGTGATATGCGAGCAGTTGCAGCGGCACCGTGTAGACCGCCGACGCCTGGAAGTGGCTCACGTGCTTCGGCATCGTGATGACGGTGACGCCTTCCGACGCCTGAATCCCCGACTCCGGGTCTGCAAACACGAACAGCTCGCCGCCGCGCGCGCGCACTTCCTGCAGGTTCGACTTGAGCTTCTCCAGCAGGTCGTTGTTCGGCGCGACCGTCACGACCGGCATGTCTGCGTCGACCAGCGCCAGCGGACCGTGCTTCAGCTCGCCGGCCGGATACGCCTCGGCGTGGATGTACGAGATCTCCTTGAGCTTCAGCGCGCCTTCCATCGCGATCGGATGCATCTGGCCGCGGCCGAGGAACAGCGCGTGATGCTTGTCGGCGAAGCGCTTCGCCAGCTCGCGGATCTGGTCGTCGAGATGCAGCGTCTTCTCGATCAGCCCGGGAATTTCGATGAGCCGCTGCACCAGGCCGCGCTCACGCTCGGCGTCGGTGCCGTGGAACTTCGCAAGCGCGATCACCAGCATGCCGAGCGCGGTGAGCTGGGTCGTGAATGCTTTGGTCGACGCGACGCCGATCTCCGGACCCGCGCGTGTGAGCAGCACGAGCTCGGATTCGCGCACCAGCGAGCTTTCCGGCACGTTGCAGATCGACAGGCTCGACAGATAACCCGACTGTTTCGCCATGCGCAGCGCGGCGAGCGTGTCTGCCGTCTCGCCTGACTGCGAGATCGACACGAACAGCGTGTTCTTCGGCACGACCGGATTGCGATAGCGATACTCGCTCGCGATCTCGACCCAGCATGGCAGGCGCGCGATCTGCTCGATGTAGTACTTCGCGACGGCGCCAGCGTGATAGCTGGTTCCGCACGCGACGATTTGTACGGCTTCGGTGCGACGGAATACCTCGGTCGCGAGCGGGCCGAATGCAGCTTCGAGCAACTTGCCGCCGGCAACGCGCTCTTCGAGTGTCTGCGCGATCGCGCGCGGCTGCTCGTGAATTTCCTTGAGCATGTAGTGGGCGTACTCGCCTTTCTCCGCAGCGTCGGCGGACAGCGAGCTCTGCTTCACCGGACGTTGTGCGGTGTTGCCCTCGCTGTCGAGGATGCGCACGCTCTGACGACGGATCTCCGCGACATCGCCCTCTTCGAGGAAGATGAACTGGCGCGTGACGGGCAGCAGCGCCGCGACATCCGACGCGACGAAGTTCTCGTTGTTGCCGACGCCGATGACGACGGGGCAGCCCGCGCGCGCGAGCAGGATGGTCTCCGGAGAATCCTGCGAGAGCACGGCGAGCGCGTACGCACCTTCGAGCTCCGCGACCGTGGCGCGCACCGCGCGGAACAGATCGCCGAGCTTCTGCTTGTGATAGTGAATGCGATGCGCGATGACTTCGGTGTCGGTCTCCGAGGTGAACGTGTAGCCGAGCCTGGAGAGCTCGTCGCGCAGCTCCTCGTGATTCTCGATGATGCCGTTGTGAACGATCGCGATGCCGTCGCGCGAGATGTGGGGATGCGCGTTGCGCTCGGAGGGCACGCCGTGCGTCGCCCAGCGCGTGTGCGCGATGCCGAGATGACCATCGACCGGCGTTTCGTTCAGCGCGTCCTGGAGCATCCGGACCTTGCCGACTGTGCGCAGGCGGCGCACCTCGCCGCTGCCGTTGAGGATGGCGACGCCGGCCGAGTCGTAACCGCGGTATTCCAGACGGCGCAGGCCCTCGATCAGGATGGGAACGATGTTTCGATCAGCGATCGCGCCGACGATTCCGCACATGAAGTGACCCCTGGACCCGAAATTTCAGGGGCGCATTGTACCGCTGTGAGGGCTGGTAAAAATTGCCGCGGATCACGGTCTTAAGTACAGATGTCAGACTAAAGACCCCACCTACAGGGCGCTAACCAGCCTTACTTCTTTTTCTCGGGGCGTTTCCAGCCGTCGATCGTGACCTGCTTGGAGCGGGCGATCGTCAGCTTGCCGGGCGGGGCGTCCTTCGTGATCGTGGAGCCGGCGGCGGTATTGGCGCCCGTGCCGATCTTCACCGGCGCGACCAGCATCGAGCCCGAGCCGATGAACGCGTTGTCGCCGATCTCGGTGCGGTGCTTGTTTGCGCCGTCGTAGTTCACGGTCACCGTGCCCGCGCCGACGTTCACCTTGCTGCCGACGGTTGCGTCGCCGATGTAGGTGAGATGGTTGGCCTTGCTGCCGACGCCGATCTCGCTCTTCTTCACTTCGACGAAATTGCCGATGTGCACCTCGTCGTGCAGCACGCACTCGGGCCGCAGGCGCGCGAACGGACCGATCGAGCATTTCGCACCGATGACGGAGCGGTCGATGACGCAATTCGGATGCAGCTCGGTGTCCGCGCCGATGCGGCAGTCCTTCAAGTAGCAATTCGGGCCGATGCGCACGCGGTCGCCGAGCTCGACAGTGCCGACCATGACGACGTTGACGTCGATGAACACATCGCGCCCGACGCTCACCTGGCCGCGAATGTCGACGCGCGCTGGATCGGCGAGCGTGACGCCTTCGAGCATCAGTGTGTTGGCACGCTCGGCACGCAGCGTCGCTTCCAGTTGGGCCAGCTGTACTTTGTCGTTCACACCCAGTACCTCCACCTCGGTGGGACAGATCACTGCGCCGACACGCACACGCTCGCGCACGGCCATGACAACGACGTCAGTGAGGTAGTACTCGCCTTGCGCATTGTCGTTCTTCAGCGCCGCGAGCCACTTGCGCATCAGCTGCGCGGGCGCGCTCATCAGACCGGTGTTGATTTCGCTGATCGCGCGCTCTTTGGTGTTCGCATCTTTCTGTTCGACGATGCGCACGACGCTGCCGGCGGTGTCGCGCACGATGCGGCCATAACCGCTCGGGTCGGCGAGGATCACCGTGAGCAGGCCGAGTCCATCGGCGCCTGCAGCGGTGAGCTGCTGCAACGTCGGCACGCGAACGCACGGCACATCCCCGAACAGGATGAGCACCTGATGATCGTCGGGAATCGCCGGAATTGCCTGCGCAACGGCGTGACCGGTGCCGAGCTGCTCGGCCTGCAGCACCCAATTGACCGGCTCGCTCGCGAGCGCCTGCTTCACCTGCTCGCCGCCGTGGCCGTAGACGACGTGAATCGCGTCGGCGCGCAGCGCCTTCGCGGTCGCAATGACATGGGAGAGCATCGGCTGGCCCGCCAAAGGTTGCAGCACCTTCGGCAGGTTCGACTTCATGCGCTTGCCCTGACCGGCGGCCAGGATGACGATCGAAAGAGGCATGGGGCGCAGTGTACGCCCGGATCCTATTGTTTGATCTTGCGCAGCTTCTCAATCGCGCGGAGCTGCGCAGCCGCGCGGGCCAGCTCGGCCTGCGCTTCGGCGACTTCGACCGCCGTGCCGCGATTCCGCAACGCTTCTTCGGCGCGCTGTTTCGCAGCCGAGGCCGCTGCTTCGTCGAGATCGTGAGCGCGCAGCGCCGTGTCCGCGAGCACGGTCACGAGGTGCGGCTGGATCTCGATCGCGCCGCCCGAAACGAAGAAGAACTGCTCTTCGCCGTCGGGCACCTGCACGCGGATTTCGCCCGGCCGGAGCGTGGTCAACAACGGCGCGTGACGTGGCGCGATGCCGATGTCGCCCATGGCCGCAGGCACGATGACCATCGAGGCTTCGCCCGAGAAGATCTCGCCTTCTGCACTCACTATGTCGACGTGGATTGTTGCCATCGAGTTTCTCGTGTGGGTCAGGCCGCTCCAGCGCATCCTGCGCCCGCGGCATTCGCGCATCCATGCGCAGCAGCTTCAGCCTGACACCTCATTGCAGCGTCTTCGCCTTGGCGATTGCTTCTTCGATGTTGCCGACCATGTAGAACGCCTGCTCGGGCAGGTGATCGTACTCGCCGGCGAGAATGCCCTTGAAGCCCGCGATCGTGTCCTTCAGCGATACGATCTTGCCGTCCTGACCGGTGAACACCTTCGCGACGTTGAACGGCTGCGACAGGAAGCGCTGAATTCTGCGCGCGCGGTACACGGTGCGCTTGTCGTCTTCCGACAGCTCGTCCATGCCGAGAATCGCGATGATGTCCTGCAGCTCCTTGTTACGCTGCAGAACGGCCTGCACGCCGCGCGCAACGTTGTAGTGTTCTTCGCCGACGACCAGCGGATCGAGCTGGCGGCTGGTCGAGTCGAGCGGATCTACCGCGGGGTAGATGCCGAGCGACGCGATCTGACGCGAGAGCACGACGGTCGCGTCGAGGTGGGCGAACGTCGTTGCGGGCGACGGGTCGGTCAGGTCGTCCGCCGGGACGTACACGGCCTGAATCGACGTGATCGAGCCGGTCTTCGTCGAGGTGATGCGCTCCTGCAGAACGCCCATCTCTTCGGCGAGCGTCGGCTGGTAACCCACCGCCGAGGGCATGCGGCCCAGCAGCGCGGACACTTCGGTGCCGGCGAGCGTGTAACGGTAGATGTTGTCGATGAACAGCAGCACGTCGCGGCCCTTGCCCGACTCGCCCTTCTCGTCGCGGAAATACTCGGCCATCGTCAGGCCGGTGAGCGCGACGCGCAGACGGTTGCCCGGCGGCTCGTTCATCTGGCCGTACACCATCGCGACCTTCGACTTCGACAGGTCTTTGCTGTCGATGACGCCCGCTTCCATCATCTCGTGATAGAAGTCGTTGCCTTCGCGAGTACGCTCGCCGACGCCGGCGAACACCGACAGACCGGCGTGCTGTTTCGCGATGTTGTTGATCAGCTCGAGCATGTTGACGGTCTTGCCGACGCCGGCGCCGCCGAACAGGCCGATCTTGCCGCCCTTCGCGAACGGCATGAGCAGATCCATGACCTTGATGCCCGTGACCAGCAGCTCCTGGCCGCCGGCCTGCTCGTCATACGACGGCGCGGGGCGGTGGATCGGCAGGTACTCCTTCGCCTGCACCGGGCCGCGCTCGTCCTGCGGCGCGCCGAGCACGTCCATGATGCGGCCAAGCGTTGCCTGGCCGACCGGCACCGAGATCGGTGCGCCCGTCGCCTTGACCGTCAGGCCGCGCTGCAAACCTTCCGACACGCCCATGGCGATCGTACGCACGACGCCGTCGCCGAGCTGCTGCTGCACTTCGAGCGTCAGATCGACGTCCTCGAGCTTGAGCGCCTCGTAGACGTTCGGGATGTGCTCGCGCGGAAACTGCACGTCGATGACCGCGCCGATGATTTGCACGATCTTGCCGGTGGACACTTGCGTAGACATGTTGCTCGTTTCCTCGCTCAAACCGCGGCCGCGCCGCCCACGATCTCGCTGATCTCCTTGGTGATCGCGGCCTGGCGTGCCTTGTTGTAGATCAGCTGCAATTCATCGATCAGCTTGCCGGCGTTGTCGGTGGCGCTCTTCATCGCCACCATGCGCGCGGACATTTCACAGGCGTCGGTCTCGACCGCGCCCTGGTAAACCTGCGACTCGATGTAGCGCATCAGCACGCCGTCGAGCAGCTCGCCCGCAGAAGGCTCGTAGATGTAGTCCCACAGCTTCTGCAGCTTGTCTTCGTCTTCGGTGACGACCGGCAGCAGCTGACGCACGGCCGGACGCTGGCTCATCGTGTTCACGAACTCGTTGTTCACCAGGAACACGCGATCGAGCTTGCCCTCGCGATACATGTCGAGCATCACCTTGACGGTGCCGATCAAGTCCGCGATGTGCGGACGATCGCCGAGGTGCGTAACCGTGCCGAGCGTCTTGGTATTGCCGAGACGGCGGAAAAACTGCACGGCCTTCGAGCCGACCAGGCACAGCGAGATCGGCGCGCCGCGGTCCTGCCACTCGCGCATCGCCGCGAGCACGGCCTTGAACATGTTGACGTTCAGGCCGCCGCACAGACCGCGATCGGTGGAGATGATGATGAAGCCTACCGCCTTGGCTTCGCGCTCGACCAGGAACGGATGGCGGAAGTCCGGGTTCGCTTTACGCAGGTGGCCGATCACGCGGCGGATACGCTCCGAGTACGGGCGCGTGGCACGCATGCGATCCTGCGCTTTGCGCATCTTGCTGGCGGCGACCATCTGCATCGCCTTGGTGATCTTTTGCGTGCTCTTGAAGCTCGCAATCTTCACCCGGATTTCTTTTACGCCCGGCATGCTTCAGTACGTCCCGGTGGCGGCGAATTCTTCCGAGATTTTCTTCAGCGTCGCTTCGTTCTCCGGCGACAGCACCGGGTTCGCCTGCATCGCGTCCATCTGCTGCTTGTAGTTGGTCTTGGCGAATGCCTGCAGGCCCGCTTCGAACGCGCCGATCTTCTTGATCTCGCACTTGTCCATGTAACCGTTGTTGACGGCATAGATCGACAGCGCCATTTCGGCGACCGACATCGGCGCGTACTGCTTCTGCTTCATCAGCTCGGTGACGCGCTGACCGCGCTCGAGCTGCTTGCGGGTCGACTCGTCGAGGTCGGAGGCGAACTGCGAGAACGCCGCCAGCTCGCGGAACTGCGCCAGCGACAGCTTGATGCCGCCGGACAGCTTGGAGATCAGCTTGGTCTGCGCCGCGCCGCCGACGCGCGACACGGAGATGCCGGCGTTCATGGCAGGACGGATACCGGAGTTGAACAGATCGCCTTCGAGGAAGATCTGGCCGTCGGTGATCGAGATGACGTTGGTCGGCACGAACGCGGTGACGTCGCCCGCCTGCGTCTCGATGATCGGCAGGCCGGTCAGCGAGCCGGTCTTGCCCTTGACCTTGCCGCCGGTCTTCTTCTCGACGTATTCCTCGTTGACGCGCGCCGAGCGCTCGAGCAGACGCGAGTGCAGGTAGAACACGTCGCCCGGATACGCTTCGCGGCCCGGCGGACGGCGCAGCAGCAGCGAAATCTGGCGATACGCCCACGCTTGCT
>DATJIP010000102.1:0-14086 GCA_035493235.1 Steroidobacteraceae bacterium | reverse complement strand
GCTGTGTGACATTTTTTACGGCTCGAGAATGTGTGACGTGGGTACGGCTGCCAGCAATCGCTCCCTGAGTAGATTGTCAACGTCAGACGGCGCAGTTCGCGCCGCTACCCTTCTGGCATCGCGACAAACTGGGAGATCCCGCATGACGAATCCGTACGATACGGCGAGCGAGCGCATGTCCGTGCTGCCGCCGAGCCTGAAATTCAAGGGAGAACTGTCCGCCGACGAGGATCTGCTGATCCAGGGACAGATCGAGGGAACGATTCATCACACGCAGCGCGTGACCGTGTGCGAAGAAGGCAAGGTCAAAGCCAGCATCAAGGCGCAGATCATCAAGGTCGAGGGCGCTGTCGAAGGCGATCTGCACGCGGAGAAATCGGTGTTCGTCGCCGAGTCCGGCAATCTGCGCGGCAACATTCACGCCCCGTCTGTCTGTCTGGTCGAAGGCTCGCACTTCAACGGCGCGATCGACATGGACATGAAGAAAGGCGCGCAGCAGCAGCCGAAATCGAATCCTCGTGGAAAGTGAACTGGAGATCTCTCATGCGTAACTTCGGATTTGAGGAACGCCAGGAACCGGTCACGCCGCGCGCCTTCGGTTCCGTGCCGAGCACAGCCGCCCCCGTCACTCAGCAGGCCGCGACCCCGGGTCGCAACGTTGCCGTGCTGGGCCCGACGCTGCGTTTCAAGGGTGAGCTCAGTGCCGACGAAGACTTCATCCTGCAAGGCCGGATCGAAGGCTCGATCAATCACACGCAGAGCGTGACGATCGGCACGGAGGGTGTGTGCCAGGGCAACATCCACGCCCGCGTCATCGTGATCGACGGCTCGGTCGAAGGCGATCTGCACGGCAGCGAGTCTGTCGTCGTAAATGCGACCGGACGCGTTTCGGGCAACATCTTCGCGCCGCGCGTCGGCCTCGTGGACGGTGCGCTGTTCAGCGGTCGCATCGATATGAGCTCGCGTCCGACCGCCGCGGCGAAGCCGCCGGCGATACCGGAACAGCCGGGCGTGGCGCTCTCGGCCGAGCAGACCGAGCGTCTGCTGGGCTCGAAACAGCAGTAACGGAGGACGAGACAGCGCGCGCCGTTAAACGGCGCGCGTATTTTTTACCCGCGACTGACCTGCGTGCTTTCGACTTCCCGCCACATCTCCTGCAAGCGCGCGTGCGGTCGTGCGACCGCGCGCGTGTTGACGTCGAAGATCATCGCGATCCGCTGATCCGGGTCCCACTCCGCCCACTGCGGCAACGCCGGATTGTTCGGGTTGCCGGTCTTCGCGAATGCGACCCACGCGGATGCGAGCCGATCGGACATCAAGCGCGCTTCCATGCCGGCGCCGCCCTCGAGCGGGCCGCGCGGATTGTGGAAAGAGAACTGCACGTCGACGCCGTGTACGGCGCCGAACTTGCCGTCCATGCCGACCGACTTCCATTCCCAGATGTACTGGTAGCACGGCGCGCCGTCCGGCTGCGCTGCCTTCAGCTCGAGCTGCTTGATCACCGAACGCGCGTTGCGCGTGTCGGTCGCGATGCGTGCGTTGATCAGGTAATCCGAGATGTCGGGATACTCGGCGCGATAGGCATTGAAGATGCGGTCGGCCTTCGCAGCGTCGTACTGTTTCGCCAGCTCCGCCTTGACGCCCGCGGCGTCGACGGTGAAGTTCGTTAAGCGCAACGCTGCGTCGTCAGCGGTGTACGACACGATCAGCGGCACGTCCTTCGAGCTTGGCGGCGCATCGGGATCGAACGGATGACGAGCGAACGCCGTGCCCTCCACCACCACTGGCGAAAACGCGGCTCCTTGCGCAGCGACGGTCTGTTGGGCTGCAAGCAGCTTCGTCCACGGGACATCGACGAGGCGCTCTGCCTTGCTGACGCCCAGTTCTTTCATCAACGCTTGGGCCGCCTTCGCAGCCGTATCGCGCGTCTGTCCACGCAGCGCCGAGCCGGATTGCACGGCCGCGCGACTGAAGAGTCCCTTTGCAGCGGGCATCGAATAAACCGCGGAGGTCTTCGCGCCGCCGCCGGACTGACCGAAGATGAACACGCGCGTCGGATCGCCGCCGAAGTTCTCGATGTTCTCGTGGACCCACTTCAGCGAAGCGACGAGATCGAGCAAGCCGACCGAGCCCGCGTCTGCGAACTCGGAGGACGCACCGGCGCCGACCAGATCCAGGTAACCGAATGCGCCGAGACGATGATTGACGGTCACGACGACCACGTCTTCGAAGCGCGCCAGCGGATCGCCGTCATAGCCGGGCGCGTTGCCCGAGCCGGTCGTGTAACCGCCGCCGTGGAACGACACGAAGACCGGTCGCTTGCCACCGTCGGCGGTCACGACGCGCGACCAGACGTTGAGCGTCAGCATGTCCTCGCCCATGCCGCCGACGTGACGGTCCCACATGATCAGCGAGGAGTATTCAGAACGACGATCGGTGGTGACCTGCGGCGAGATCACGCCGTAGTCGAAACACTCGCGCTCGCCGCGCCAGCTCGCGGGCGGCTGCGGCGCCTTCCAGCGATTCTTCCCTGCAGTCGACGCGCCGTACGGCACGCCTTTGAATGCGTGCACGCCCGACCAGGTGATGCCTTTGATCTTGCCGTAGCGCGTCGTCGCTACCGGAAACAACTCGGGCTCGGTGATGGCGAGAGTAGGCGCGGCCCACATTCCGGCGCACAGCAGCCCTGCTCCGCGAACGAATGCCCGTCGATCCAGCTTCGAGCTCATGGGTGCCCCCTGTCATGGCGTTCGGCCGCTCCTGCGCATCCTGCGCCCGCGGCATTCGCGCATCCCTGCGCATCACAATCCGCGCGAAAGCCTCCGCCTCTTCGGATTGACAGGTCAACCTTCCTTGCATTTTTTGACTGACTGCCTGATGAGACGACTCTTGTGGGTCAGGCTTCAGCCTGACATCCGCACGTGTTCCATCACGTAGTTCGTTTCCCAGGTCTTGCCGCCGTCCGGCGAGAACGCCTGCTCCCAGCGTATCGAGCTCGGCGTCAGCGGCGTGAAGATGCCGCGCACGCGAATCGGCTTGTCCACGAACGTATCGTCGGCGAAGAACGTACCGATGCCGTTCGCGAAGCGGCCGACGCCGTCGACCGTGATCTTGCTCGGATCGCGGCCGCTGAGCGACCAATCCGTCCAGGCACCGGTCTTCGCGTCGTAGGCCCGCAAGCCCAGCGACTGGACGGTCTCGCCCGCGCGCTGCACGACGCTCTCGTTGAAGTTCGCGCTGCCGCCGAGGATCGACTGCCAGCGCGAGGTGCCGTCGAATTCCTCCCAGTCGTTGCTGCCGACCAGGCGTTGCTTGAGTCGACGATGCCGGACGCGCCATTGGCCGAGGAATGCATCGAAGTCGCGAGGAATGTGCGGAGTACTGTCCGTGGCCCGGGCCCGGTCGACTGCGATGAGCCCCGGAACGGCTGCAAACAAGGCCAGCAGCTGGCGGCGGTCGAGATCGATCATCCCGGCAGCGTGCAGAGCGCACCGTTGCTGCGAAAGAGCCATTCACACCGAGCGAGTCGAGCCACTATACTGGCGGCGCATGCAGTTGTTTGCCTCACGCCTGATTCAGATTCGCCGCCCGGCATCCGCGGATGCCGGGCGTCGTTGCGAATTCGAATCAGACCCGAACCGAGGCACCCAGTCATGCTCCTCCCCTCCGATGCCGCAGTCCTGCGGCTCAAAGCGATAGTCGAAGCCGACCCCGGCGCGCTCATCCGCCTGCTGCAGCTGTTCCAGATCCGCAACATCGTGCCGAGCGCGGTCCGCGCACGCCGCTTGGGTCTCGAATACATCGAAGCGGAAATCGAATTCGCCGGCGCGGAATTGCCGGCTGAGACGCTGCGCCTGATCGCCGCGAAGGCGCAGGAGTTGCCGATCACGCTCGCGGCGGTGGCGCTCCCTTGAATTCCGAGCTGCGCAGCTCCTCGCAGTGAAGCGGGGCTGCGTCGCGGAGCGGAACGATCTTGGTGAAGCTCAGCTGCGGAGCGGCGCGACCGGCGGCACGCTGCGCGCAGATTGCGACGTAGTGGTCGCCGCGGGCTCGCCACAACCCGAAGATCCATCGCGTCGGGTCGTCGATCAACGGCGCATGAAAGCCGATACGCACGCTGCGCGGTCGCGAGAGATCGAAACCGAACTGCGCGAGCGGCAGCGACAGGCCCATGCCGCGCGCTTTGATATAGGACTCCTTCAAGGTCCAGTACTCGAAGAAACGCGTCTGCTGCAAATCGGGCGGCGTCGTTCGCAGTTGTGCCACTTCGTCCGCGGCGAAATAGTGGTCGGCGATTCCCAGCTCTGCTTGACGCGTATGGAAGTCTTCGGTGTCGACACCTAGTGCGCGTTCGCACGTGACGCCCAGCACGACGAGGCTGCGCGTGTGCGAAATGTTGAAGGTGATCCGGCGCGCAACAGGGTCCGCGTTGACGATCTGCGGTCGGCCATACGCGTCTTCCTCGAAGCACCAATCTTGCGGCGCCACCGCAGCGTATCGCGACAGTACCGAGCGCACGAGCGCTCGAGTGATCAGGTATCGATGCCGGTCATGAGCGAGGTGAAAGCGAGCCTCTTTCTGCCGCTCCTCCTCGACCAGCAGCCGACGATAGTCCGCGAGCAGGCCCTCGTCTGCGATCTCGTCGCAGAAGGCCAGCCACAGCTCGATCTTGTCAGGGTGCAGGGGAAGCATTTACCGCCGCGCGGCAGCCGCGCTCGACTTCTTCACGCACGATTTCCGCGAGCCGCAACGTTCCGGGTCCGGCGGCATCGCGATCGGCAAACAGCAAATACAGTTGCACGGTTCGCACTCGTCCGCCACGCAGCGGCAGAATCTTGAGCGAGCCATCCTGGAGCTCCGTACGAATCTTATCCTGCGGCAACCACGCAAACCCGTGACCGCGCGAGACCGCACCGATCGAGGTGCTCAAGTTGGTAACCGTCCAGCGTTGCTCCACTTCGAGCGATTCCGATTTCTTGTTACGCTGCGCGCTCGAATCGCGCACGACCAGGTGCCGGTATTTGCGCAGATCGCGCACCGTGATCTCGCGGTCCAGCTTGTGTAGCGGATGCTTCGGATTGGCGACCGGAACGAAGTTCACCAGCATCAGCGGCTCGGCGCTGAAGCCAGTCGGCACTCGCGCCGTGATGCCCAGATCCGCCGTGCCATTCTGCAACGCCTCGCCGGTGCCGCCGATCACCGTTTCCAGCCACTCGATCCGCGTCTGCGGACTCTCGGTGCCGAAGCGACTGAGACAATCGAACATCATCCAGGTCGGAAACAACACCTCGACGGCCAGCCCGATCTCCGCCTCCCAACCGGCAGAGGCCTTGCGCGCTGCGCGCTCGATCTCGCCAGCATCGTCGAGCAGTGTTCGCGCGCGTCGATAGAGCATCTGCCCGACGCCAGTGAGGACCGCCTTGCGTCCCTGGATCTGGAAGGCACGCACCTTGAGCATCCGCTCGAGCTTTTGAACCGCATAGGTGACTGACGACTGACTCTTGTGCAGCCGGGCGGCGGCCTGCGCATAGCCGCCCGCCTCGACCACCGCAGCGAGGCAACGCCACTGTTCCAGGGAAATCCGCGGGGCTGAGGCCCGTTCTTCTGCCATCTATCTAATCTCTCGATAGGTTAGAGCGAAAATTTGCGCTTTTTTATCGATCAATTCAATCGTTGAATAGGGCCCATCGCAAGAAACCAGCGAATCGGAGGCCCAGGTGAACACTCTCTTATATGTACGGACGAGCCTGTATGGCGCCCAGGGCGCATCGTCGCAACTGGCAGAGCGCTTCGTAGCCGAATGGCGCGCTCGCAACCCCGGCGGTCGCGTGATCGAACGCGACCTCGCGGCAGATCCAGTGCCGCATCTCACGGCCGAGCGCTTCCAGGCATTCAACACGCCAGCGGAGAACCGCACGTCGGAGCAACAGGCGGTCGTCGCCTATTCCGACGCGCTCATCGATGAGCTGCGCAGCGCGGACACGATCGTACTCGCCGTGCCGATGTACAACTTCGGCGTGCCCTCGACGCTACGAACGTACTTCGATCACGTCGCTCGCGCGGGCGTGACTTTCCGCTACTCGAGCGCCGGACCCGAAGGGCTGCTCGCCGGGCGTCGTGCCTATGTGTTCGTGACGCGAGGCGGTGTATACGGCGGCGAGCACGACACCCAGGCGCCCTATCTGCGGCAGTTCCTGGGCTTCATCGGCATCGAGTCGGAGTTCGTGTTCGCGCAAGGCCTGGCTTATGGCGACGAGTCGCGGCGGCAGAGCCTGGCGAATGCGCGCGAGCAGATCGCGGGGCTCATACCCGTCGAGCTCGCGGCTTAGCGTGAGGCCAGGCCACGTCAAGTTTCTCTTAGCGTTCGCTGAGAAAACGTTGACGACGCAAAAGGCCTGCTCAGCGCACGCTCAGCCAGCGAATGTGATCGCGCTGCTCGCACGCGCCGGCGCACTGCGCCTTGAATGCATCGACGATCGCTCGAATGACTCGCGCAAAGAAGGAACGGCTCTGGATGCTCATGGCGATATCCTCCTGGGGCGAAGGAGGATATCGCCGCGCGAGCGCGCGGGAGCACGGAATCAGTGTCGTGACTGTGTTTCAGGATTCACTGAGGCCTGACCGAGGAAGTCGACCAGCTTCGGGATCACGAACCCCGGCGCCTCTTCCATCACCCAATGTCCCGCACCCGGCACGGTGGCGCTCTGCACATCCGTGGCGATCAACTGCACCTGCTTGATCAGAAAATCGCCGGCGCCTTTCTCGCCCGTCAACACGAACAGCGGCGCCCGCACCGGCTTTGCTGCGTACTCGTGAAATTCCTTGCCGTCTTGATCGAGCGCGCGATACCACTCCATGCCGGCGCGCACGTGATTGGGCCGCGCATATTCAGCAGCGTAGATCTTGCGATCCGCTTCCGAAATCGACTTGCCGGGATCCGCGGCGAAGTCGTTCCAGAAATGCTCGAGGTAGATCCGCTCGCGTCCCTGCACGAGCGCTTGCGGCGTCTTGCCGTAGAACTGATAGTGCCACTGGCTGCGGTCGAGCCAGATCTTCGTCCAGTCGCCGACTCCCGGCAGGAACGGCGCATCGAGCAACGCGATGCGCTTTACTTCGGCTGGAAACTGCGCGGCGTATGCATACGCGACCATCGTCCCGATACCGTGACCGACGACGCTCACCTTGTCGTAGCCGAGCAGACGCATGAGCTCGTGAACATCACCGGCCATCGTCGATTTCGCGTACCCCTCTTCCGGCGCATCCGATTGACCAGCACCGCGCAGGTCGACCGCCACTACGATGTGATCGGTCGCCAGTTCTCGCATCAGCGGTCGCCACATCTGACTCGACTGGCCGAAGCCGTGGAGCAGCACCACCGGATCGCCCTGCCCCGCCTGGAGCAGATAGTGCAGCCGCGCGCCATTGACGTTGGCGAACTTGCTTTCGACCACCGGCGCCTGCTGCTGCTGCGCTTGTTCCGCCTCCTGAGCGGCAGCGTTCCCCGGCCCCAGGCCGAACGCCCCCAGCAGTGCCACAGCCGCTCCAACCTTGCGAATACTCATGCTCGGCCCTCATGAATGTCATGACGCGCGCCGGGCTCGCCTCCCCGGTACCATAGAACGATGGAAGACCTCGTACGGATCCTTCAAACCTACGGTTTACAGATCGTTTTTGTGGGCGTGCTGCTCGATCAGGGCGGTCTGCCGTTGCCCTCGTTTTCCCTGGTCATCGTTGCGGCCGGCGTCGCGACCGAGGCTGGCCAGCCCGTCTGGCCGATCTTCGCGCTCGCTGTTCTCGCCACGCTCATCGCCGACCTGGCCTGGTTCGCCGGCGGTCGCCGCTTCGGAGCGGCAATGCTACGGATGATTTGCCGCGTTTCCCTGTCGCCCGACTCGTGCGTCGGCAACACCCGTCGCATCTACGTGCGTTGGGGCGCGCCGTCGCTGATCTTCTCGAAGTACGTGCCCGGCCTCGCGGCTGTCGCCACCACGCTTGCGGGCGAATCGAGAATTCCGGTCGCGCGCTTCGCTCTATACGACGGCATTGGCGCCGCACTCTGGGCAGGTGGCGGCGTCGCACTCGGGGTGATCTTTCACGAAGCGATCGACGCGGTACTCGACGAGCTGGAAGTGCTCGGCAACTCGGCGCTCGTGCTGCTGGTCCTGGCGCTGCTGGTGTTCGTTGCCGTCAAGGCGTGGCAGCGCTGGCGCTTCAAGATGCGCATTCGCATGGCGCGTATTTCGGTGGCGGAGCTGGTGGACTTGCTACGGATGCAGGTGAAAGTTGCGATTCTCGACGCGCGCAGCGCGGATCGTCGCGAGCGAACCGGCTGGATTCCGGGCAGCGTATGGGTTTCCGACGTCGCGCAGCTGGCGCTCGGGCCGTACGAACAGGTCGTCGTCTACTGCGACTGCCCGAACGATGCGACAGCCGCGCTCATTGCGAAGCAGCTGCAAGCGCGAGGCGTCGCACACGTTCGACCGCTGGCGGGCGGACTCGATGCGTGGCTAAAGAACGGCGGCCTTATTGAAGGACTGGCTTAGCCGAATGAATTCGGCCGCCTGCTCGCGGCCCATGTACTTCTGCAGCACCTTCGGCTCGGTCCTGAGCAGGTCGACCACGATGAGGCCATCGACCACGCCGCTGAAACTCTCGTCGACGTTGAAGCACGCGAGCCGACCGCCCAGCTTGAGGTACTGACGCAGCAGCACCGGCGCGCCCTTGCCGTCCGGCTCGATCTCTTCCAGAAGCTGCGACACATCGTCGAGGTCCGCGAGTCGCGCGAGATCGCCGCTGAGTGCGGCCAGCGAATGCGTGCGACGGAACGCACGACGCGGCTTGATGAGCCTGGCGAGCTGATCATCGAAACAATGCCGGCGCAGGAAGTCGATCAGCAGCGCGTGCGACGCCGGCCGATACTCGCGACTGATGCTGACCGGACCGAACAGCACGTGATACCGCGGGTTGCACGCGACGTACTGCGCGATGCCTTTCCACAGCAGCAACAGCGCGCCGAAATCCCGCTGATACGTAGCGCTGACGAACGAACGTCCCAGCTCGAGCGCCGGGCCCAGCGAACGCAGAAACGGGTCGCCGTACGCGAACAGCGAATGCGTGTACAAGCCGCGCACGCCGCGCTCGGCGACGATTCGATCGACATGCCCGATGCGATAGGCGCCGACCACTTCGTTGCGCGTCCGATGCCAGGCAATCAGATGCACGTAGTCCCGATCGTAGCGGTCGATATCGCTATCGGTGCCCGTGCCTTCGCCGACAGCGCGGAACGTGATTTCGCGCAGACGGCCCAGCTCACGCAGAGTCCAGGGAATCTGCTCGGCGCGCGCGAACACCACACTCATGTCGCCGACGCTCGCGAGCGTATGGCGCTCGGGTAGACATTCGATTTCTGCGGTCAGCAACCGTGTTGGCGTGCCCGCGGCAACCGGCGTCGACGGTGTCGCCGTAACTTCTTCTATCGGCGCGTCGGCGCCACGCGCTTCCAACGCGTAGGTGCTCAGCCGCAGAAACGATGCCAGCTTGCCATTGTCGGGCTGCTTCGCCAGACGCTCCGCTCCGATCGGCCGGCCGATGCGCACTGGGATCGTGCGATGACGCTTGTTGAGCAACTCGCGCGTGAGCATCACGGTACGCATGCTCGGATGCAGCAGGCCAAGCGCCTGGAACACCGCACTGTTACCACCGCCGAAGAACACCGGAACAACAGGCGATTCGCAACGACGCAGCAGGCCCGCGGCAACCGGCTGCCAGGGCGGATCGCACACTCTTCCAGCCGACAAGTGCAAATGAGAAACCGCGCCTGCAGGGAACAGCACGAGCAATCCGCCGTTGCGCACGTGCTTCAGCGCTGCGCGCAGCGACTTCGCATTCTTCTTGGCCGCTCGCGCGCCGCCGAATGCATCGACTGGCAACAGCACTTCGCGAATTTCCGGGATACGCGCTAGCAGCTCGTTCGCGATGAACAACGAATCGCTGCGATAGCGTAGCAGCTGTGCAATGAGGAACAGTCCTTCCAGCCCGCCGTAGGGATGATTCGCGACCACGACGGCCGGGCCCGTGCGCGGAATGCGCTCGAGCTGGCTCTCATCGAGCTCGAATCTCACCTGCAGAATGTCGAGCGCGTGCTCGGCGAACTCTGCTGGCGAGCCCGCTCGGCCCTTGGCTTGACGGTAGATGTTGGCGAGCCGCTCGAAGGCCAGCGGCCCGAAAGGTGTGTCTATGTGGAACGGCGTCCGGTCATGCTGCATGAGTCGCGAAAGCTAATGCAGCGGCGTGACAACCACGTTGCGCGGAGCTGTCACGTGAGTGACAGCCGGTGCGCTATGCGTCCGGCGTCTCCTGCTGCGCCGGAACCGCAGGTTCGACCGGAAGTGTCGATACGACCTCTGCGGGAGCGGCAGCCGGGGCCGGTTTCGGTCGAGCGGGTCGCTTGGCGACGACACGCACCTTTGCGGGCGCGGGTGTCGCTGCCTTCTTGGCGGCGACCTTCTTGGCGGCGACCTTCTTGTCGACAGCTTTCTTGTCGACAGCCTTCTTGGTCGCGGCCTGTTTCGCGACTGCCTTCTTGCGCGCAGCCTTCTTGGGCTCAGCTGGCTTGGCTTCAGCCTGGACCCGCGGCTTGGCCCTGCGACGCGCAGCGGCAACGAGCGAGCTTTGCAAACTCCTCGCAGCGGCCAGCATCTCCTCTTTCGCTCGCTTCACTACTTTCTTCGCGTCCTTGAATTCGCGGCGCGCGTGCTTTGCCGCCTGCCTGGCCCGTTTCGCCGCCTTCTTCGCGACCTGCCATTGCTCGCGCGCCAGGTCGACTGCTCCCTGCAACTTGTTCGGCGCCTTGCGGGCCACAGGCTTGGCTGGTTTTTTCACGCTGTCGTCTCCCCCCGAAAGCTCGTGAATCGAGAATAGCCGTTCACAACAGGCGCCGCCAGAACAAGAGGGCAAGCGTAATGCCTCCGCTCGCAAGGATCAGCAGCATCACCAGCGGGAACGAATTAGCGCCGGGCAGATGTGCGACATTCATGCCGAACACGCCGGTCACGAGCGTCATCGGCAGCAACACCGCAGTAAGCAGCGATAGTACATAGAGATTCCGGCCAGTATTTTCCGCAAGGCGCGACGCCAGCTCTTCCTGCAAAAGCTTGGCACGCTCGTAGATCTCCGCAATCTCCTCGATTGCGAAGGCAAGATTCTCGACGCTGGACTCGAGCACGCTGCGATCCGTTTCCGCCAAAGGATGCGCGGAACGATGCAGCACACGCCCCAGATCGGCGCGCTCGGGCGCGTATTCGCGACGCAGGCGCGCGCACAGACGCCGCGCTCGACCCAACAGCTCGCGTTGCTGCCGGATGTTGCCCGCCAGGATTTCGTCCTCGATGTCGTCGAGCTGATGCGTCATCTCGCTCGCGAGCTGCTTGATCCGCGCGGTGCGAATGTCGAGAAGCTGCATGGCCAGATCGATACCGGAGGTGGCAGCGATGCCCGTGCGCATGCGCTGGCGCAGCTCGTCGGAGCTCTTCAACGCGTGCAATCGCGCCGTGATCAGCAAATGCCGGCGGGCGTAGCACCAGAGCGTTGCAACCTCGGAAGGATCGGACTCGTCCTCGTAGGTGAAATCGCGGATTACCAGCAGCAATCCGCCGTCCGTCGCTTCGACGCGTCGATTCTCGTCGTGTTCCTGCAGCACTTCGCGCAGCGCGGCCGGCACAAAGGCTGCGTCCAGCAACCAGCGTCGCGCACGCGCATCGGAGAGATTGAAATGCAGCCAGGTAACTTTGTCGGTCTGCGCGATCGCCTGCACGATCCCATCAGCGCCAACTTCGCGCGCCGGCCCTTGCGATTGCAGCTGATAGCCGCAGATCAACCCGCGATCAGCACCCGCGGGCTCGTTGAGAAACAACGGCATGGGCTGCAACTGTGGCATTGATGCGCGCGCGCTCCGATTTGGATTCGGTCCGGCAATTGTCTTACAGTTTTTTTGACGTGGCACAGCATGCCCCGGGCACTTAGAATACGCCACCCGGCGCTGGCCTCAGAACAGCCGGGCCCGTAACTCCGATGAGAGTGTGACATGCACATCCCGCGCACGCGTAAACCGGGCCGCCAGCGGCTTCCCATCACGATCGCGCTGGACCCGACCGCTTATGCGTTCGTCGAGAAGTGCGCGAGCGAGGGCTGGTTCCGCTCCGTCGACGATTTCTTCGAGGCCGCAGTCGCGATCTTCCGCAATCACATGGCGGCGTTGAACGCCTACCTGGAAATGGAGGAAGCCAAAGGGCACACGCGCGACGAGGCGCTCAGCAACGCGCAGTTCGAGATTGTCTTTACTCGCCAGCGCGAGTGAGCATCCGCTCATGGCCGACCGATCGCCGCTAGCGCTCGTTTCACCGGACCAACCGGTGCAGCAATGCCGGGACATCCTCGCGCAGCAGCTTGGCGCTGCCGCCCAGGAGCTTGCAGGACGCAACCCCAACATTCACGGCGCACGCAAGCAATTGAAACGCGCGCGGGCGACATTGCGGCTGCTGCGTCCGGCAATCGGGGACGAGCCGTATCGGCACGAGAATATCGCAGCCCGCGACGCTGCCCGGCCGCTGTCACGAGCGCGCGACGAGGAAGTTCTCAGCCACGCGCTCGACGGCCTGGTCGAGCGTTTCGGGTCGGCGGCATCGGGTGTTCACTTCCGCCACACTGCGCACGCGCTGCTTGCCCGGCAGCAGCACGACGACATCAAGGCGGCGCTAAAACGAGCCATGACGCGCGCCCGCGCGTGGCAACTCGACGATGCAGGTTGGGACTGCATCGAAACAGGATTGCGTTCGACTTACCGCCGGGCGCGGCACGCGCTGCGCCGCGGACGCAAAGATCGAGCGACCGAGGTTTTGCACGAATGGCGCAAGCAGACCAAGTACCTCTGGCATCAGCTGCAGCTGCTGACGCCGCTTGCACCCGGACCGATCCACGAGATGGCGGACGAATTTCATCAGCTGGCTGACTATCTCGGCGACGAGCACGACCTGGCCGTGCTGCGCGACCGCGTCTCCGGAACGATCACGGAGCTCATCGACCGGCGCCGCGAAGAACTGCAGGACAAAGCGTTCGCGCTCGGCGAGCGCCTGTACGCCGACAATGCCAAGACATTCGTACACGGGTTGCGGAAAGAGTGGTCCGCGTGGGCACACAAGAGGACCGCCAGACACCTAACTGCAATCTCCGCTCAATAGCGTTGCCATCCGCAGCAATTACGCTCCGCGCGTTTTCAACGACGCGGAGAGCGAACGATGCGAACTTCAGGGACGTCTCTTGCTGCTGCTGTTCTGACCCTCCTCTCGGCGAACGCCGGCGCACAACACGCCGATGCCGGACATTCGCTCGAAGCCGATCAACACGACGAGCGTGCCGAAGGCATGCAGGCGCGCGCCAAGGCGAGCGAGCGCGTGCGCTGGCAGGATCCTGCCGGGCGTCGCGACCCGCAGGTCAGCGTCAAGCTGCTCGGTATCAATGATTTTCACGGCCAGCTTTCGCCTCGTACGCTCGGGCCGCCGACGGCGCTGCGACCGGTGGGTGGCGCGGCAGTGCTCGCGTCGTATCTGCAGGCGGCGGCCGACCAGGCGGAAGGCGCGGCATTCATCATTCATGCAGGCGATCACGTCGGTGCGTCGCCGCCGAACTCGGCGCTGCTGCAGGATGAGCCTTCGATCGACGTGCTCAACACGCTGGCCAACAAGTGGTGCATTCCGTTCGGCCTGCAACGCAAGCTCCCGGATTTCCTGGAACCGTATGCGCAGGCGAAGTGCAATATCGTCGGCACGCTCGGCAATCACGAGTTCGACGAAGGCGCGACTGAGCTGCTGCGTCTGCTGACCGGCGGCAATCATCCGAAGGGGCCATTCCTCGACGCGCATTGGCAAGGCGCGCGCTTTCCCTATGTGTCGGCGAACGTGGTGAAGACGAGCACCGGCAAGACGCTGCTGCCGCCCTACACCATCAAGGTTGCGAACGGCATTCCGATCGGCGTGATCGGCGCGGTGTTGAAGGACACGCCGACCATCGTGACGCCGAGCGGCGTCGCGGG